>NC_016604.1:4277159-4582670 GCF_000230895.2 Mycolicibacterium rhodesiae NBB3 | reverse complement strand
GTTCGCAATCCGGAGCTCCGGGACCGGCTCACTCCCGACTATCAGCCGTTGTGCAAGCGTCAGGTCGTGTCGAGCTCGTACTATCGCGCGATCCGCGCGGACAATGCCGAGGTGGTGACCGCGCCGATCGACAGAGTCACCCCGCGCGGCATCGCGTTGTCCGACGGTCGAGAGATCGATGTCGACCTGCTGGTGTTGGCGACCGGGTTTCACACCCACAACTACATGCGTCCCATGCGAATTCGCGGACGCGACGGTATCTCGCTGGACGACGCGTGGGCCAAGGGCCCGCGCGCCTATCGGATGACGGCTATCCCGGGATTCCCGAACCTGTTCACGGTGCTGGGACCCAATTCTCCGACGGGGTCGATTTCACTGCAGTATTCGTCGGAGCTCACTGCCCGATACATCACGCAGTGGCTGCGCAGGTTCCGCGATGGGGAGGTCGACACTGTCGAGGTGACCGAGGAGGCCACCGCGAAATTCAACGACGATGCCGGACAGGCGCTGGGACCCACAGTGTGGAATACCGGTTGCAACTCTTGGTATCTCACCGATGAGGGCAACGTCGACCTGTGGCCATACGACCGCAAGACCATGACCGCGATGCTGAGTCGACCCGATTATCGCGACTTCCACGTTCAGAAGGGTGGGGGTTTGTAGTTGGCGGCGAGCCAGGCTTGGTGTTGTCGTTGTTGTTCGGCGATCAGTTCGGTGCGTTCGCGTCGTTCGGCGTTGATGCGGTCGCGGCGGTCCTGAGCGCGGGTCTGCTTGCGCCGCGGCATCATTGCCAGGCGTTCCGCCGGTGCGTCGGGCTCGTGCGCGGTCGGCGGGAGGTCGAGCTCACCGGTGGGCGTGGCCAGGGTGGGGAACATCGCCGCACCGTGAGGTTCAGTCGTGCAGGTGTACCCCGTCGGCGAGGTCAGCACGATCGTGCCATCGGGCAGCTGCCGATCATTCCAGCCGCAGAACGTCTTGACCAGATGATGAATCCGACAGTAATGCTTGGTATTCGAGGGATGCGTCGGCCCATTCGGGTAGGGCACCGTGTGGTCCACGTCGCACTTCTCTACCGGCTTATCGCAGCCCGGCCAGCGACACGTCAGATCCCGCCACCCCAGAAACTCCCTGGTCCTCGCTGTCGGCCGGTATCCCGGGTCCGGCGCCGCACCCGTGGGAATGGTCAGCGGCTTCAGCCTGGCGGTCTTGGCGACCTCGCGCACCGATTCGGCCGGCAGAATGCCCAAACCCCGCAGATACCCCGGAGTGTCACTGGACCCCTCCAGAGTGCCCTGTTCGGCCAGCACATGGATCACCGCGGTGGCCGCCGTGTGTTGCGCGTCGCCCTGAGCTGCCGTGCAGTCCTGACGTCCACACAGGCAGACCAGCGCGGCCTCCTGCCGGCCCAACGCGCCGGCGGCATCGGCGCGGCGTTGGTTGTGGCTGCGCGGGTCATGCTCACACACCGTGGCCGCCAACGCCTCCAACCGGGCATCCAGTGCCGCCCCGTCAGCAGCACGCAGATGCCCCGACGCGAACGCCATCCCCGGTGCCGCCGCATCGACATCGAAGTAGCGGTTCTGCTCGACCTTGGGCGGCACCCGCACGCCAGCGGGATCGAACTTGGCCACCCACTGATCCACCCGATCCTGCAGCTTGGGCCGTGACAGCTTCATCCACTTCTCGCAATGTCGCGCGATCGCCTCATCCAGCTTGGGCATCAGCTCGTCATCGACATTGTCGGTGCGGTTGATGATCGTCGAGACCATCCGAAAATCGATCGTGCCGCGCACAAACACCTTGGCCACCGCCGGCAACCGATACGCCAGCGCACACGCGAACTGCACCTGCCCCACCGCACGGGCATGGCTGATGTTCTGCACCGCCGACACATCCGCAGCGGTCGCCGCGCAGTAGTCGACCAGACACCACTCCATATCGGCCAACGCACCCTCATGCCGGGTATACAACTCCGCCACGGCCAACAACCGCTGCGCGATACACGTCGACTCCTCGCGCGTGGCCTCACCCATCACCTGGAGGAGATCCCGATCACGCTCGAAATCGAACATACGTTCGATTATGGCAGACGGGTACGACAAGTTTCGTTGTTATCTCCCAGGACATCGGTGACAGTTCTGCATCAGGACATCGGTGACAGTTCCGGTGGTCTTGGTGGTGACAGTTCTGCCCCGAGGCTCACGTGGTGGCTGCCAATGAACCCATCGATCCTCGTGTCCGGCTCGCGATCTCCCAATGGCCCGATGACGCGCCCCGCGGGGCGGTCTCGACGTTCTGCGCCGAGCACGGCATTTCTCGGAAGTCGTTCTACGCGTTGCGCAACCGCGCGAAGACCGACGGTTCGGCCGCAGTGCTCGAACCCAGGACCCGACGCCCGAAATCGAGCCCGTCGACATTGAGCGACGCGGTCAAGGAGCAGGCGGTGGCGGTGCGTGCCGCTCTGGAGGCCTCCGGCCTGGATCACGGGCCGATCAGTGTGCACGAGAAGATGCACGCGATGGGCCTGGACCAGGTCCCGTCCACGGCGTCGCTGGCACGCATCTTCCGTGAGGCCGGGGTGGCTCGACTGGAACCGAAGAAGAAGCCCCGCTCGGCGTGGAGGCGTTTCGTCTATCCGGCGCCGAACGCGTGCTGGCAACTCGACGCCACTGAGTACGTGCTCAGCCGCGGACGCACATGTGTGATCTTCCAGCTCATCGACGACCACTCCCGCTACGCCCTGGCCTCGCACGTGGCGTGGGGTGAGACCGCTGCGGCGGCGATCGTCGTCTTCGACAAGGCAGTGGCAGCTCACGGTGTGCCCCAACGGCTCCTGTCCGACAACGGGATTGCGCTGAACCCGTCGCGGCGTGGGCATCTCGGCCAACTCGTCGCCCACGTTGGTGCCCTCGGCGTGCAGGCGATCACCGGCAAGCCCTACAAGCCGACCACCCAGGGCAAAAACGAACGCTTCCACCAGACCCTGTTCCGCTATCTGGACAAACAACCACTGGCCGAAACACTCGAAGATCTGCAAACCCAGGTCGACGAGTTCGACCACGTCTACAACACCCAGCGTCCTCACCAAGGCCTGCCCGGGCGCATCACGCCACTGGCCGCATGGGAAGCCACCCCCAAAGCCGATCCACCCCGCCCCAAACTTGACAGGCCCATCTACCAGCGCGTCACGCGCCGATACCAACGCCCCCGAGCACAGGCGCCCGCGGATCTACCCGCCGGCACGTGCATCAGGACCGTGAATACATCGGGCACCATCAGCCTGGACGGCGTGCACTACAAAGTCGACGTGGACCTCGCATTCCAGCAGGTCCTCGTCATCAGCACCGGCGACAACACCGGCGACGCCATCATCATCACCGACCTGCTCGGCGAGATCCTCGCCGAGCACAGCCGACCCGCACCGGGCATCCGCTACGTCGGCAACGGCCAGCGCCCAGGAACCCGCCCCACCAACCCACCACCGTTACCGAAGTCCTGATACACCAACTGTCACCGATGTCCTGATGCAGAACTGTCACCGATGTCTCGAGACATCACATACGACAAGTTTCGTATCGCGACCCCTAGTCGCGACGCGTCGTGATCTGGTACTCGACGTAGGTGCCGTCGACCTTGCTGATCTGCATGTACGCGGTGTACGGCCCTTCAGGCCCGGTGACCGCGCACTCGAACTGCTGTCCCACCACGGCGTCCACACCGGAGGGGCACTCGACATCAGTCGGGACGAAACCGGTGCTCTCGGAGACGACGTCGACGATCGTCTGCGCCGCTGCCTCCGGTATGACGGTCGGCGCCTGAGCCTGCGCGATTCCCGCGTGGAGAGCCAAACTAGCCACGCTCAGACCGCCGGAAACCATCAGGGTCAACGCCAACGCTGGGATTGTTCGTGTAGTAGATCGGTTCATGACGCCAGGATGCAGCACATGCCTTGTCGAATTCTTGACGCTAGATATGTCGAGCAGCCTCCTGGGCCAACTGCACCCGTGACGTCACGCCGAGCTTGGCGTAGATGTGCGTGAGGTGCGTCTGCACGGTGCGCGGCGATATGAAGAGCCGTTCGGCGATGTCCTTGTTGGCCAACCCCTCACTGACCAACCCAGCCACGTCGAGTTCAGTCGGTGTCAGTGACGCCCAGCCGCTTGACGGTCGCTTCCGCTCCCCACGGCCCCGCTGCGCGTAGGCTACGGCCTGCTGGGTCGACAGTGCGGCACCCTCGGCCCACGCGGCGTCAAAGTCGCTGGCTGTCAACATATCCCGCAGAACCGTTATCCAGCGGCTGGATCGCGCACGAACGTCCGCAAAGGGTACGGCTGCAGTCCTGGTGCGCATGGCCTCCGCCGCCCCGAACAATCGAGCCGCCTCCAGTGGCTCTCGCCAACCGCCGCGACGTGGCCCAGATATTCGAGCATCTCGGGGACGTCCAGGTATGAACTCCCCGCTGTCGCTTCGGCGACCGCGGCGTGGAGGTCGTCCTCGGCCTGCGTGTAGTCACCATCGATGACGGCCAGCCGAGCACGTGCCAACAGTGCCGCTGCGCTGTGACAGCCCCTGCCCTCGGTGGCTGGTACCGCCTCCTCAGCGAGCTGACGCGCCACCGAGTGGTCACCTTTCAGAAGGGCGACGCGGGATCGGAGTTCCAGATGCATCGCCGACAAGTCGGGTAGCAGATTCCAGAGTGGCGACGCAATTCCGAGGGCATCCACAGCTTCAGTCGCGTCGCCGCGCGCCAGAGCGACAAGGGCGAGAGCGGTGAAGCCATGCGCGAGCTGTAATCCCCCGATGTCGCTGCCGACCGCGACCGCCTTCCTTGCCGCGACTTCCGCCGATTCCGTGTCTCCCTGATAGGAGAGCGCATAGCTGAGGGAACCCAGGTTCATGTCGGCAAACATCCCGTCATGCGCAGCCTCTGCCTCGTCCGCGACCAAGGTGAATTGCGCGACCGCCGCGGTCAAGTCACCGCCCCACATCTTCGCCAGGCCAAGGATCCAACGACACTGCCGTGCCACGAACTTGTCACCGATCTCATCGGCGAATCCGATTCCCGCAAGGGCGGTCTCGCTGGCCGCGGCGCAGTCGCCGCTGCTCACCATCGCGCCGTATGCCTGCCATCCCAGTATCTGACTGATCCGCCACGTGTCATCGGCCCTCCGAGCGAGGTCCAGCGCTTCGGCAAAGAAGGGCGCGGCCGCGATCGCGTTGTGTCCGTTGACGCAACCGGCCGCGACCAAGGCGCGTATCAACAGCATGGGATCGTTTGCATCGCGCGCAATGTTCAATGCGGTATCCACTTGCGCGGCACTGTAGACGCCGAGCCACGAGTCCAGCATCGCCTTGTCAGCCAGCGCCCGGGCGTATTCGACCGCCGCAACGTCACCCGCCGCGTCGCGGTCTGCGATCGCAATCTCCAGCGCCGCCACGCCTTCGCGAATACGTCCGCGCGCGAGCCACAGCGCCTGAAGCGAGGTCGCAAGCGACAGCGCTTGTTCGACGTCGGAGTTCTCGCGGCACCATTGGAAGGCGGCGCGCAGATTGTCCATCTCCAACGCCGCCTGGTCCAGGTGACGTTCGAGGCCGGTGCCTGCCGAAGCGTCGAGCCGTGCCGCCATCGCCGCGTAGTAATCGCGGTGCCGCGTGCGCACAGCATCAGCCTCGCCGGATTCACCCAGCTTCTCGAGTGCATACTGGCGCACGGTCTCGAGTAGCCGGTATCTGGTTGGTTCCGTTGCGCTTTCCACTACCACGAGCGACTTGTCGACAAGCAACGTGAGCTGGTCGAGCACCTGGTAACGCTCGACATCGCCGCCGCCGCCCACGGCTTCCGCCGCGTCGAGGTCGAATCCACCCATGAACGCCGCCAGCCGGCGGAACAGTACGTGCTCGGGCTCGGTCAGCAGTGCGTGCGACCAATCCACCGACGCGCGCAGTGTCTGCTGCCGACGAACCGAGGTGCGCGCACCGCCGGTCAGCAATCGGAACCGGTCGTGCAGGCTGGCGAGCAGTTCTGTTACCGACAAGGCACGCGCCCGGGCCGCCGCGAGCTCGATTGCCAGCGGCATGCCGTCGAGCCGACGGCATATCTCGGCGACGGCGAATGCGTTCTCGTCGGTGATACGGAAGTCGGACCTGACCTTGCGCGCCCGCTCGGCGAACAACTCGACGGCATCAGTCTCGACCGGCAACGACGGTATACGCCAGGTCAATTCACCGGGCATTCCAATCGGCTCACGGCTTGTGGTCAGCAACGCCACGGACGGACAGTTACGGAGGAGGTCATCGATCATCGTGGCCGATGCGTCCAGGAGGTGCTCGCAGTTGTCGAGCACGATCAGCATCCGGCGGTCGGCGATATGACGTAGGACGCTTTCGGTGGAGGATCCTCCCGGCTGGTCCGGCAAGCCCAAAGCGCGGGCGACCGTCACAGGAACCACCCTCGCGTCGGTGACCGGTGCGAGGTCGACATACCAGACGCCGCCGGCGAACTCGCCGGCGATCGACGCCGCGAGCTCGACGGCGAGCCGTGTCTTCCCAGAGCCGCCGGCTCCGGTCAGCGTCACCAAGCGATTCTGCGAGAGCAGCTTCCGGACCTCTGCCATCTCAGACCTTCGGCCGATGAAGCTCGACAGGTGGGCCGGAAGGTGCTGTGCCGCGGCACTGCCTGCCACCCGCAACGGTGGGAAGTCATTGCGGATATCGGGGTGGCACAGCTGCACAACACGTTCCGGGCGCGGCAGATCGCGAAGTGCATGCGTACCGAGATCGGTCAGCCAGGCGTCCTGCGGTAGGTGATCCACGACCATCGACTCGGTCGCACCCGAGAGGAGGGTCTGGCCACCATGTCCCAGATCACGCAGCCGCGCCGTGCGGTTGATCGTCGGGCCGATGTAGTTGCCCTCATCGCGCAATTGGACCTCACCGGTGTTGATCCCGACGCGCAACCGCAGCGGCGCCAATGGAGCCCGCTGCAGCGCCAGCGCACACGCCACGGCATCACTCGCACGCGCGAATGCGAGCACGAAACTGTCACCCTCACCCTGCTCGACCGGCCGCACGCCGTCGTGCGCCGCAATCAGCTGTGCCAACGTCTCGTCCAGCCGCGAGATCGCCGAGCTCATCACCTCCGGCTGGGCCTCCCACAGCCGCGTGGAACCCTCGACGTCCGCCAGCAGCAGCGTCACAGTCCCCGTCGGCAGCCCGCTCACCGCAAGTTCGCTCCACTCAGTCGCGCTCATGCTAATCAGCGTGCGACAACCGCGTAGGGCAAAACATCAGCGCATTCGCGTATATCTACGACCCCCCTCGGCGACAAATACGACCTCCGACCGATCTTGTGAGCAGCCGAAAACCCGATAGTCGAACCATGACGACACTTGTGACCGGCCTGCCGACCATCGCCTACGAACACGCCACGAGCCCAGCCGAGGCGCACGAGCTGATCCGAAATGCCCGCCGACGAGGACCTATTGCCATGGGCCCGCACGGCCCGGAGGTGCTTTCCTACGACCTCGTCCGGACCGTGTTGCGGGACGATGGCTTCGCGATGCCCAAGGGCTTGGCTCTGACCGCGCAGGGCATCACGTCAGGCGAACTATGGGACATCGCCCTCAAGGGTCTGTTGAGCCTCGACGGCGCAGAACACCGTAGGCAGCGACGGCTACTGTCCAAGGCGTTCACCCCAAGAGCCGCCGAACGGCTCAGGGAGACCTGCACGGATATCATCGGCGAACTCGTCGATTCCCAGATGAATGCGGGCGCGTGCGATGCGGTGGCCGACATCGCCAGGCGCTATCCCATCCCGATCATCTGCGCGATGCTGGGTACACCCGCGGCGGACTGGCACCTCTTCTCCGACTGGGCCGATGACGTCTTCAAGATCTTCGACTGGAACGTCGTGAACGACGAAGCCGACATCGTGCGCGCGTGGAACGCGCTGACGGACTATCTCGACGAGATGGTCACCCGACGGCGCGACGCGCTGGGCGACGATCTGCTGTCCGACCTGATCCGCGCGGAGATCGACGGCGACCGCCTGAGCCACGACGAGTTGTTGACGCTCGGCGCCACCTTGCTGATGGCGGGTACGGACACCACGCGCAACCAACTGGCCGCGGCCGTGCAGGTCTTCTGCGAACACCCCGATCAATGGGCGCTTCTCGCCGAACATCCTGAACTGGCGCCAAGGGCCGTCGAAGAAGCGATGCGCTACTCCCCCGTCATCTTCACGACGATGCGCGTCGCGGTCGACGACGTCGAACTAGACGGGTTCCGAATCGGCGCGGGCACACCGGTGATCGTCAACACCGCGGCGGCCAACCGCGATCCGGAGGTGTACCCGAACGCCGATCAGTTCGACATCACCCGCGAGAACGCTCCGGCCATGCTCACCTTCGGCGGCGGCATCCACTACTGCCTCGGCGCGCACCTCGCGCGAATCGAACTCGCCGAAGCCCTCACGACGATGGCGCGCCGGATGCCCGATATCCGGAGCGCAGGCGACGTCTCGTGGAAGTCGATCACCGGCATCAGCGGCCCCGCGAGCCTGCCGATCGCATTCACAGCCTGCCCCTGAGCCGATCCCGATACGAGCGGCCGTCGGGGTCGTAGGTCAGGCGGTACACAGGCTCGGCCCAGAGTCGCGTGAACAGGCTCGGCCGTTCGGCCTTGTGTGGTCGCAGGCGACCCGGCGGTCTCGGGCCCCGGCGACCGGATGCGTACCACTGCTCCAAACCGTCTGCCGCGTCGACGATCTCACGCACTGCGGTGGCGGGGTCTCCCAAGCCGCGGTCGTCACTGCCGTCCGCGGCGCGGTCGAGGTGCTCACGCAGCAACCGAAGCCGGAGATCTCGCGCGAAGTCACCCTCGGCGTCCAGGACCGCGCACGTCAACTCGCTGTCGTGCGTCCAGGACCGGCGGTTGAGATTGTCGCTGCCGACACAGGACCAGACGTCATCGATGACACATACCTTCGCGTGCACGTAGACCGGTGTGCCTTCGGCATTCTCGACGTCGAAGATGTGCACGCGTTCCGGGCTCGCCGCATGACACGTCTCGAGCGCCTGCCAACGTCCGATCAGGTTGGGCGGCAACTCTAATCGTCCGTCGACATCGGGATGCCGCGGAATGACGGCGACCAGGTGCAGGTCAGGATTGTCCTTCAACGCCTGTGCGAACAGCGTGGCAACCCGCTTGGACCACAGGTACTGGTCCTCGACGTAGATCAGTTTGCGGGCGCGCGGTACGACTTTGTTGTAGGCGCGGGCGATGCTTCGCTCACCGTGCGGCGCGAAATCGTAGGCGAAGTGCGCGTCCGGATAGGTGCGCAGCACCTGGATGGCATGCGGCCCGCACGGTGGTGGATCCGCCGGTTGATCGGGCAACGGGTCTGCGTTCATATCGGCGCCACCGAACTTGTCGCGCAACCACGCCAACGGATTGAGCATGTCCAGCGACGCCGGATCCTGCCAGCGTTCACGGAATGTCGTATCGAGGGCACCGACCGCCGGGCCCTGCACCCGCAGCTGGACGTCATGCCACGGCGGATTCTCGCCGTACCGCTTGGCCATCTGCACCGCTTGCGGGTCGCCGCGGTGGGAGGCGTCGTCGCGGCGGGAGTGACACAGATCGATGCCGCCGACGAACGCGACGTCGCGCTCCGGCGCGCCGGGGTGCCTGAGGACGACGAGCTTCTGGTGATGTGACCCGCCGATGCGGACGCGCTGATCGAGCAGCACTTCGCCGCCCGCCTCTTCGATGGCCTCGCCGAGGTGCCGGTTCTCCTCCTCGCTGTAGGCGAGCTTGTCCAGATGGGACCGCCACACCAAGCCCTTGACGACGACACCGCGTTCGGCTGCGCGGCAGAACAATTCGCGGATGGTCGGGCCACCCTCGCGCATCTTCTGGTCGGGGTCGCCGCGCCAGTCCGTGAAGAACAGGTGGTCGCCCGCGCGCAGCGCCTCCACCTCTGTGACGAGGTGGTCGAAGTACGTCGCGCCGTGGATCAGCGGCTCGGCCCGATTGCCATCGCACCAGCCGGCCAGCGAGGAGTGCGGATTGCCGCGCTCCTCGTCGGTGAGGAACCAGTCGGTGAGAACAGACACGCCCCAGGGTGCCCATTTGCGAGGGGCTTTACGCACGCCTTCGGTGTGCGAAGATCCGGGAATGCCGATTGTCCGGCGCCTGCTCGCGGCGCTGTTCGTGCTCGTCCTGATCGGGGGCTGCAGTTCTGGCACCCAACCCGACGAGTCAGCACCGACCGACGCCGGTACCGACGACTCCAGGGCCGATGCGGTGATGCGCGCCGTCCGCGACACGATGGCGTCCGAACACCTCAAGGCGGTCATCGTCCGCGTCACGGTCGACGGGCAGGAGATCGTCACGGACGCCGTCGGCGAGTCGATGACCGGGGTGCCCGCCGCCGCCAACATGCACTTCCGCAACGGCGCGGTGGCCATCTCCTACGTCTCGACACTGCTGCTCAAACTCGTCGACGAGCAGAAGCTCAGCCTCGACGACAAACTGTCGAAGTTCCTACCCGAGATTCCGAACTCCGATCGCGTCACCCTGGGCCAGCTCGCCCAGATGACCTCCGGCTACGTCGATTACGTCATCGGCAACACCAAGATGAACGAGGCGCTCTACGCCGATCCGTTCCGCCGCTGGACCGTCCATGATCTGCTGCAGTTCGCCGTGAACCAGCCGCTGCTCTACGAGCCCGGCACCAACTGGAACTACGCGCACACCAACTACCTGTTACTCGGACTCGCACTGGAGAAGGCGACCGGCGAGCAGATACCGAAGCTGTTGTCCGAGAAGGTGCTTCGCCCGCTCGGGCTGACGAATACCGTCAATTCGCTGACGCCGGAGATTCCCGCACCCGCACTCCACGCGTTCTCGTCGGAACGGCGAGCGTTCCTGAAGGTCCCGCCGGGCACCCCGTTCTACGAGGAGAGCACCTTCTGGGATCCGTCATGGACCATCACCCACGGCGCGATTCAGACGACCGACATCTACGACATGGAGGCCACGGCGGTCGGCATCGGCTCGGGCAAGCTGTTGTCGGCCGACTCGTACCAGAAGATGGTGTCCACGGAACTTCGCGGAAAGACCCACAAACAGCCCGGCTGCACGACCTGCGAAGCGATGGACGACGTCTACACCTACGGCCTGGGGATGGTGATCTCCGGGAACTGGTTGCTGCAGAACCCGCTGTTGTCGGGGTACGCCGCCGTCGAGGCTTATTTACCCGCACAGAAGATCGCTATTGCGGTGGCCGTGACATATCTACCCGAAGCGTTCGATGACCAGGGCGATTACCCCAACGCCGCGGACACGTTGTTCCGCAAGATCGGCGCCGTGCTGGCCCCCGACGATGCGCCACCGGTGCGCAAACCGAAATAATCGACCTCGTGGCGCCCAAGGTTCTGTTCCTCGTCAACGAACATCTCGCGACCGAAGGTCTTCTCGGTGAGGCTTTCGTGGACCAAGGTTTCGACGTCGAACTGTTCGAGGTCGTCCCCGCCGAGCGGATCGATGATCCGGCCGTCGACGTGGCGTTTCCCGATCCGGCCGGCTATGACGTCATCGCGCCGCTCGGCGCACGATGGCCCGTCTACGACGAAGCACTGCGCCGAACCTGGGTGAGCACCGAGGCGCAGCTCGTGCGGGACGCGGCCGATGCGGGGGTGGCGCTGCTCGGCGTCTGCTTCGGCGGACAACTGCTGGCCCAGGCGTTCGGCGGGTCGGTCGCACGCTCGTCGGAACCGGAGATCGGCTGGTATGAGGTCACGAGCGACAGGCCGGATCTGATCCCCGGTGGACCGTGGTTCCAATGGCACTTCGACCGGTGGACGGTGCCACCGGGCGCCACCGAGATCGCCCGCACACCATGTGCATCGCAGGCGTTCGTCCTCGGCCGCGCGCTGGCGCTGCAGTTCCATCCCGAGGTCGACACCGAGCTGCTGGAGCGGTGGCTGGCCGACGACCGTGATGGCGAGGTGGCCGGCATCGGCCGGACCCACGATGAATTGCGCTCCCGCACAACCGAACTTGCGCAGAGCGCGTCGGCAAGAGTGCGCGATCTGGTGGCCGGCTTCGTGACCCACGTCGTCCGTCAGCCGTGCCCCAGCTCGTGAGCCAGCGCGCCGTCGATACCTGGGTGGCGGAATCGGTGGCCCAGCGACTCGAGTTTGGTGGCCGCCACCCGTTGATCGGCCTCGGCGAGCTCCCGTGATCCCTGCTCTCCCAGCAGCAGCCGCGGTCCCAGCGAGGGCACGGGCAGCAGCGCGGGACGGCGCAGCACTGACGCGAGCGCCTTGGTGTAGTCGGCGTTACGCACCGGCGTTGGCGCGACGGCATTGACCGGTCCGGACAGCCGGGCGTCGTAGAGCGCGCGGTAGTAGACGTCGAGCAGGTCGTCCAGTGCGATCCACGACAACCACTGCCGCCCACTGCCGACGCGGCCGCCGAGCCCGGCCGCGAACAGCGGCCGCAACAATCGCAACGTGCCGCCCCCCGCGGATTGCACGATCCCGGTGCGCACGTTGACGACCCGAAGACCCGCCGCGGCGGCGGGCGCGGTGGCGGCTTCCCAGTCCGCACAGACGTCGGCGAGGAATCCGTCGCCGCGCACGCTCTCCTCACTCAGCAGGTCGTCTCCGCGGTCGTAGCCATAGATCCCGATCGCCGAGGCGCTGATGAACGGTCCCTGAAAAGCACTGGCAGCGGCCAACTCTGCCAGTCGACGGGTGGGCCCGATGCGACTGTCGCGGACGGCCTCCTTGTGACCAGCCGTGAAACGCCCCGCGATCGACGCCCCGGCGAGGTGCACCACCGCATCGACACCCGACAGCAGATGCGCCGCTGGACGGTCCGGATCCCATTGCCGCTCATCCTGGGACTGCGCCGCATGCCGGACCAGCCGGATCACGCGATGCCCCCCGGTGGTCAGGAACGCCGACAAGGCGGTGCCGACCAGGCCGGTCGCTCCGGTGATCGCCACGGTGAGCGGTGTCAGACCCGCCTCACGTGCATCGCGATGGGCCGCGAGATCGTCGGCGAGCTGTCGATGCCGGTAGGCGAACATCGGGCGCAGCGCCGCGGCGGGCACCGGGGCGTCGATGCGGTCATACACCCGCGTACCCGACGGCGCTTCACCGAATTCGTGTGTATGCGTCCAGTGCCCGACCAGCCGCGGGGGCCACGAACGCGGGCCCCGCGACGAGAGCACGTCGACGAATCGATGCGGCGGGTCGTATTCGGTGGGGTCGTGCTGCGCGACCCAGCGCAATCCGCCCGGCAACGCCAGCACGGCGCAGCCGTCGGCCAGCGAATCGGCCTCGGCGACGACCTTCATCGGCTGCCAGGGCGGCACCAGACGACGCATCGCGCCGCGTCGAGAGTGCCAATCGAAAACCTCGGTCAGCGGATGGTCGACAACAGTTTCGATCTCGATGCCCATGAAGTGATATTCGCAGCCGCGACGATGACGGATTGCCTCCAGGTTGGGTATCCACGGTCGTAGGCTGGAATTCGGAGATCAGTGATGAGCGGATTGCGCGGGTTGAGCCGCCGAGAAGCGGCTCGCGTGTTCCGGGACCGCCGCGAGGCCGGCGACGTCCTGGCGCAGCAGATGACGTCCTACGCAGACAAGCCCAACCTGCTGGTGTTGGGCTTGGCCCGCGGTGGTGTCCCGGTCGCCTGGCAGGTCGCCCACGCCCTACGCGCACCGCTCGACGTTTTCCTGGTGCGCAAGCTCGGCGTCCCGCAGTGGCAGGAGCTCGCAATGGGCGCACTGGCCTCGGGCGGCGGCGTGGTGATCAACGACAACCTGGTGCGCAGCCTCGGCATCAGCGACGACCAGCTGCAGAGCGCGATCGAGCGCGAAACCGACGAACTACACCGGCGCGAACAGGCCTACCGCGGCGACCGGCCGCCGATCGACGTCACCGGCAAGACGGTGATCCTGGTCGACGACGGCATCGCCACCGGTGCCAGCATGCTCGCGGCGGTGCGTGCGGTGAAAGCGCAGGGACCGGCACAGGTGGTCGTCGCAGTACCGGTCGGACCCGCATCGGCGTGCCGGGAGCTGGCGACCGAGGCCGACGATGTGGTGTGCGCGACCATGCCACCCGGATTCGAGGCCGTCGGTCAGGTCTTCGAGGACTTCCACCAGGTCAGCGACGACGAAGTACGCGAATTGCTCGCCCGCGGCTGAGCCGCGAATTCAGTACCGCGGCTGAGCCGCGAATTCAGTACCGCCGCTGAGCCGCGAATCTATTACTGCGCCAACGGTTTAGCGGTTGCGCTCGTCGCCGGCGACGTCATCGGCCTGTTCGACGACCGTCGTCTCCGCCTCGTATTCGGGCTCCGCCTCGGGCGCGGCGTCCTCGGGATAGTCCTCGTCGAATTCCGAGACCGGTTCGCCTTCGGCATCATCCGCGTCACCGCGGGAACGATCCCGCACCGCATCCACGATCAGCAGCACCACGCCGATCACGCTGGCCACGATGCACACCCACGCGATCAACTCGTTGCTGGTGACGACTGCGGTCACCAACGCGGCAAGGCCGATCACCGCGAGTACAAGAGCAACGATCAACATTGATCAGCCAGGGTCAGTTGTTACCGCGGTTGAACTGGTTGAAACCGCCGGCGTCGTTGTTCGCGCTGGAATCCACCGGCGCTGCGGAGCCCCGCTGGCCGAGTTCCTCGAGCTGCGATTCCAGGTAGGTCTTGAGCCGGGTCCGGTACTCCCGCTCGAACGTGCGCAGCTGTTCGAGGCGGCCTTCCAGCACGGTGCGCTGTTGGTTGATGGTGCCCATGATCTCGGAGTGCTTACGTTCGGCGTCGGCCTGCAGGGCGTCGGCCTTCTCCTGGGCCTGGCGCAGCTGGGTCTCGGACCGGGTCTGCGCGTCGGCGAGCATCGCGTCGGCACGCTGACGCGCCTCGGTGACCGTGGTCTCGGCAGTCTGTCGCGCCTCGCTGACCAGCGCGTCGGCCTGTGCGCGGGCGTCGGCCAGCATCTTGTCGGACTCGGCCTTGGCTGTGCCGGTCAGGCGGTCGGCGGTGTCCTGGGCCAGGGCCAGCACGCGAGCGGCCTTGATCGCCTGTTCCTCGGTGTTCGCTGAGGTCGGGGCCGCCTCGTACTGCGGCTGCTGCGCCGGCTCGGGTGCGGGCGGCGGGGTCGGAGCCGGGGCCTCGTACTGCGGGATCGCCTGCGTCGACTGCGCACCGCTGCCACCGCCATCGCCCCCAAGCTCCTGGTCCAGCTCGGCTACGCGCTGACGGAGATCGGCGTTCTCCTCGATGAGGCGGGTCAGCTCGTTCTCGACCAGGTCGAGAAAGGCGTCGACCTCGTCCTCGTTGTAGCCGCGCTTGCCGATGGGTGGCTTGCTGAACGCCACGTTGTGGACGTCGGCTGGTGTGAGCGGCATTGTCTGCCCCCTTGGAGTCTGGACCGTAAACCGATCTCAAAGTGTAAAGCGTCGTATCAGGCACTGAACGTAACTGGCGTCCATCCTGTCACACCAGACCCGGCGGTTGCGGGAGAGCCCAATAATTAAGAACGAATTTCAATGTTCCCCGCCCGCGCAGAGACCATTCAATCGTCGAAATTCGACCTCGGCAAACCCTCAGCAGCGTCGCTCGTCGTCATCGAAAACTCCCCGCGTGGGGGGACGTCAAACCGCGGCGCCGAATGCCAGCTGCATCCCGATGAATGCCGCGAGCAGCAACACCATGATGGACAGGTCGAACCGCACGGCACCGATAGTGAGCTGGGGAATCAGTCGGCGCAGCAGCTTCACCGGGGGGTCGGTGACCGTCATGATCAACTCGAGGATCACCACCGTGGCGCCCTTGGGCTGCCAGTCACGGGAGAACGAGCGAATGAACTCGACCACGATCCGGGCGATCAGCAGCAGCCAGAAGACGAACAGGGCGAAACCCAGGATGTCGAAGAAGAGCGCCAACTAAGCCGACCTCACTACGCATGTGACATTCGATACAGGCACGAACCCGCCAGTTCCGAAATGTCTCCGAGCGCTGGCGCGACGCCGCCAGCCTACCTGGCAGATTCGCGGGCAGCGCGAGTCGCGATAACCCTTACCGCTGAGGCCTATTGATACGAGTAGAAACCGGCTTCGGCGATGCGGCGTCGCTCCTCGGCCGTGACGTCGACGTCTGCGGGCGAAAGGAGGAAGACCTTGGTGGCCACCTTGTCGAATGAGCCGCGCAACGCGAACGCCAACCCGGCCGCGAAGTCGACCAGCCGCTTGGCATCGGCGTTGTCCATCGTCACCAGATCCATGATCACCGGGGTGCCGTCACGGAACCGCTCGCCGATGGTGCGGGCTTCGCCGTAATCCTTCGGTCGCAGCGTGGTGATCTTCGACAGGGGGCTACCCGCCTCGAACAGTTCGGCCATCCGGCGCGGATCCATCGCGAGCGCTCCCCTGGTGGCACCGCGCAGCGGCCCGAGCCGCGACGATGCACGCTCGAAGTCACGCGGGCCCCGCACGCGGGGCTCGAAGCGGTCCTCGTCGCGGAACCCGCCGCGGTACCCGGCAGGTGCGTCGTCGTAGTCGTCGTAGCCGCCTCGACGTCCGTAACCCTCGTCCTCTTCGAAGCGGTCCTCCCGCGAGCGACGCGAGTATCCGCGTGAGGCGGCGCGTTCGTCGTCCTCGTAGTACTCGTCGTCATAGTCATCCATCGGCGCCATGCCGAAGTAGGCCTTGACTTTATGGAGTGTGCTCATCGCTCGACCCTTCTGATGACCTTCGACTCTGGTGTCTGTGATGAAGATGTGACTGGAGTGACTACTCCTGGTGACGTTAGAGGACGTTGGCCCAATAGCGCGGTACCGACACGCACACACGTCGAGCCATATTCCACTGCCGCCTCGAGGTCGCCGGACATCCCTGCAGACAGTTCGAGTCGTTGCGGATAGTCGCGTTGTACCCGCTCGAGCTCGGACTGCAAACGTCCGAAGGCTTCTCGCGGATCCGCCCCCAACGGCGGAACCGCCATCAGCCCGACGAATTCGAGACCGTCGCCTGCCTGCACTGCGGCGCAGACCTGGTCGACCAACGCGGGGTCCGCGATGTCCACTCCTCCGCGCTGCGTATCCCCGTCGAGACTCACCTGTATATAGATGCGAAGCGGCGCGGTCCGGTCACCGTCGGCCAGCGCACCCGCCGCCGCACGGTCCAGAGCATTGACGAGGCGCACGCTGTCGACCGAGTGCGCGGCGTACGCCCACGCCGCGATCGACCGTGCTTTGTTGCGCTGGATCCGCCCCACCATGTGCCAGCGAATGGGTGCACCACCGACCATATTGGCGACTTCGGCAGCCTTATTCGCCGCTTCCTGCTCGCGTGATTCGCCAAAAGCCTCGCACCCTAAATGGTGCAGAATCGTTACGTCGCTCGCCGGGAAGAATTTGGTAATAGGGAGCAATTCAATTTCGTCGGAATTGCGTCCGGCCGCCTCCGCCGCCGCGGTCAGCCTGGCCCGGACGGCAGCAAGTGCCTCGGCGAGTTCGGTTTCGCGAGTCGTCACGATCGCAGTCATTCCATCCATACCAGGGACGCCAGGCGTCCCGTCGGCGCATCGCGACGATGGCTGTACAGATTGCGGTCGGCGACCGTGCAGCGCGGGTCGATGGCGATGGACGTGATCCCCAGATCCGTTAACTGCCTGGCGATTCCGGCGCGCAGATCGAGACCTGGCGTGTTCGCGGCGGTGGTGGTGCGACTACCGGGCAAGGTGGCCTCCACTTCGGCCGCCATCGCCGCGGGGACCTCGTAGTTCCGACCGCTCACCGAGGGACCGAGCAGCACCGAGATGTCCTCGGCGTGCGCACCGGCGGCGAGCATCGTCTCTACCGCGCGCACCACGACACCGTTCTGAGCTCCGACCCGCCCCGCGTGAACGGCCGCGACCACGCCCGCGCGCGCGTCACCCAACAGGACGGGCACGCAATCGGCGGTCACCACGGCGAGCGCCAACCGCGGTGTGGTCGTCACCAGTGCGTCGGTGTCATCGATCGTCTCCGCCGACGGGCCGTCGACCATGACGACCCGGTCGCCGTGCACCTGGTTCATCCACACGACGTTGTCGTTGCCCAATCCCACTGCGGCGGCGAGCCTTTTGCGGTTGGCTGCCACGGCGGCGGGATCATCGCCGACGTGATCGCCGAGATTGAAGGTGTCGAACGGCGGCGCCGAGACGCCGCCGGCACGGGTTGTGGTCACGCGCCGTATACGAACCGTCACGTTTCCCAGTATCGCGGCGGTGTCAGTGGCGCATGAAGGGCGGCACATCGACGTCGTCGTCATCGTCGCCGCCGCCGATGCTGACCGTCGCGCCGTTGGTGTGCACCGGGACACTCGCCGCGTCGGCGGGTTCGAACAACTGCGAGGTCACCTTGCCCGCCGTCCCTGCCGCGATCGCCTGCCCCGCACCGACCACCGGCTTGCGTCCCGGCCCCGCGGAATCGAAGCCCGCGGCGATCACGGTGACGCGTACCTCGTCACCGAGCGAGTCGTCGATGACGGTGCCGAAGATGATGTTGGCGTCGGCGTGTGCCGCCTCCTGCACCAGCGAGGCCGCCTCGTTGATCTCGAACAGCCCGAGATCACTGCCGCCCGCGACGGACAGCAGCACACCCTGGGCGCCCTCCATGGACGCCTCGAGAAGCGGCGAATTGATGGCGATCTCGGCGGCCTTCAGCGCGCGGCCGTCGCCGCGGGCCGAGCCGATGCCCATCAACGCGGTGCCCGCGCCGCTCATCACGCCTTTGACGTCCGCAAAGTCGACGTTGATCAGCCCGGGGGTGGTGATCAGATCGGTGATGCCCTGCACCCCGTTGAGGAGTACCTCGTCGGCGCTGCGGAACGCGTCCATCAACGACACTGCGGCGTCGCCCATCTGGAGCAGCCGGTCGTTGGGGATCACGATGAGCGTGTCGCAGCTCTCGCGCAGCGCAGTGATGCCGGTCTCGGCCTGGTTGCTGCGGCGCTTGCCCTCGAAGGAGAACGGTCGCGTCACCACGCCGACGGTCAGCGCACCGAGCTTGCGCGCGATCGTCGCGACGACGGGCGCACCACCGGTGCCGGTGCCACCGCCCTCGCCCGCGGTGACGAACACCATGTCGGCGCCGCGCAGCAGCTCCTCGATGTCGTCCTTGGCGTCCTCGGCGGCCTTTCGACCGACCTCGGGATCGGCGCCGGCGCCGAGTCCGCGGGTAGAGTCGCGGCCGACGTCGAGCTTGACGTCGGCATCGCTCATCAACAGCGCTTGCGCGTCGGTGTTGATGGCGATGAACTCCACGCCCTTGAGGCCCTGCTCGATCATCCGGTTGACGGCGTTGACGCCGCCGCCGCCGATGCCGACGACCTTGATCACGGCGAGGTAGTTATGCGGGGGGGTCATCGGTTCGCCCTTTCCTCCCAGGTTGGCAGTCGACACGCGGATCGTGTTGGCAAACCCTAAACCTCAACCAGAGGGTTATAGTTATGTCAAGTTGTTCCGCGCAACCAGAACGGTAGGGCGCGTGCACGGGCGAACCGCGCAGGCGCGCCGAAACGCACACAAAGATTTCTTGCAGATCTATTTGACGGTCGGCAGGTCCGGACTGGAGACGTCGTAAATCTTGCCGGGCTGGGTGAGCAGTGCGCCGAGCGTGAGCGCCTTCTCCTCCGTGCGGTCGGTCGTCCCCCAGATCACCTGGCGTCCATCGGTGAGCTGCAGCGTGATACCGGCCACCGACGGCGCATCGACGCGGGCGACCTGGGTGGCGACCTCGGGCCGCAGTGAGGTCATCACCTCCAACGCCGCCTTGGTCGGCGGGTCGTCGGGGCCTGGATTCTTGGTGTCGAGGTACGGCACGCCCTGCGGCGGAACGCCGATCGCGAAATCCACGCCGTCGCGATCGAACAGATGTGGTCCGTCGGGATAGTCCTTGACCACCACCGGCACCCGCTCGACGACGGTGATCCGCAAGGTGGACGGATACTCGCGCTGGACGCGCACGCTGGCGACGCGCCGGATCGCGGCCACGCGCTCGGCGACCGTGTCCGTGTTGACCTGCAGCAGCGGCGTCCCCGGGGCGACGGCCGCCGCATTGATCACCTCGTCCTTGCTCACGGCGCCCAACCCGACGACGACGATGTTGCGTGCGGACATGATCGGCGTGAAGTACAACAGCAGACCGAGTCCGACGACGATCACGCTGATCAGCGCCGAGTACATGAGCACCTTGAGGCCCCGAACCGTGCCGCGCCCAAGCTTTTTCGTGCTGACTGTGCCGGTGACACGCCGCTTGGCCTCTCGGCGGGCCTCCTCGATGGCGGTCGCGCGGGCCTGGGCGGCGCGCCGTTCCTCGCGCTCCCTCCTGGCACGGCGACGCGGGCCCTCGAAGTCGGGTTCCGCGTCGGCCGCAGTGACTGGTTCTGACTGCTCGGTCTGGGCGGGAGCCTCGTCGGACTCGCCCTCGTCGGTCGGTTCGGTCGGCTGGCTCATCCGGTCACCGGCCCGCCGGGTGCACTTCGGTTGGCCTTGGCCCGCAGTGCCGTCACGATCTCCTTGCCGAGCAAGGTGACGTCGCCGGCTCCCATGGTGACGACGACATCGCCCGGACGCAGCGCGGCGGCCACCCGTTCGGCGACCGCTGAGAAGTCCGGTATGTAGGTGACCGGAACCGTGACGTGTTCGGCGATGCTCGCACCGCTGACACCGGCGATCGGCTGTTCCCGCGCCGCATAGACATCGAGCACGAACACCTCATCCGCGGCGTCCAGCGCCTGCGCGAACTCCCGCGCGAAAGCCTCTGTCCGCGAATACAAGTGGGGCTGAAACACCACGACCGAACGCCCCGTTCGCGCCACCGCGCGCAGCGTGCTCAGGTTGGCATGCACCTCGGTCGGATGGTGCGCGTAATCGTCGAAGACACGCACGCCGCTGACGGTGCCGACCAGCTCCATGCGGCGGCGCACACCTTCGAAGCCCGCCAGGCCGTCGAGTACCGCGTCGACCGGTGCGCCGGCATTCACCGCGGCGAGCAGAGCTGCCAGCGCGTTGAGCGCCATATGTCTGCCAGGCACCGCGAGCCGCATCACCCAGGGCTGCGGGTCATCGCCCAACCTGACATGCGCGACGGCGCCGGTGTCGTGTTGCTCCCAGCTCACCAGCAGGGCGTCGGTCGCCACAGCGGGATCGCTGCCATAACGCAGGACACGGATGCCCAGCGCCGCCGTGCGTTCGGCGAGGGCGGCCGCACCGGGGTCGTCGACGCAGACCACAAGTGCACCACCGGGTTTGATGCGCTCGACGAAGTCGTCGAACACCGCGCGGTAGGCCTGCACGCTGCCGTAGAAATCCAGATGGTCGGCGTCGACGTTGGTCACCACCGCGATATCGGGGCTGTACTCGAGCAGCGACCCGTCACTCTCGTCCGCCTCGGCGACGAAGCAGTCACCGCTGCCGTGGTGGGCGTTGGTACCCGCTTCACCGAGATCCCCGCCGACTGCGAACGACGGGTCGAATCCGCAGTGCTGCAGCGCGACGATCAGCATCGAGGTGGTCGTCGTCTTGCCGTGGGTCCCCGTCACCATCAGCGTGGTGTGCCCGGCCATCAGCTTGGCGAGCACGACCGGCCGCAGGATCACCGGGATGCCCCGTCTGCGCGCCTCGACCAGTTCGGGGTTCGTCTTGGGAATCGCGGCATGCGTCGTGACGACGGCCGTCGGCCCACCGGGCAACAGATCGAGCGAGGACTCGTCATGGCCGATACGGATCGAGGCGCCGCGGGCCTGAAGCGCCACCACACCGCGCGACTCCTTGGCATCCGAACCGGACACCAGACCGCCGCGGTCCAACAGAATGCGGGCGATGCCCGACATGCCGGCTCCGCCGATGCCGACCATGTGCACCCGCTGCAACTCCTCGGGTAGCGACTTCGCGCTCACCGCAGTCCCTTTCGGGCGACATCGAGTGCGATCTCGGCGACCTTCTGCGCAGCATCGCGGTGGCCTGCCAGTGCGGCGGCGGCCGTCATCGCCTGCAGACGCCCCGTCTCGGTGAACAATCCGGTGACCGTCTCGCCGACGAATTGCGGTGAAAGATCCGCGTCGTCGACGAGGACGCCGCCGCCGGCGTTCACGACGGGCAGTGCGTTGAGTCGCTGCTCCCCGTTGCCGATCGGCAGCGGCACATACACCGCGGGCAGCCCGACGGCGCTCACCTCCGCGACCGTCATCGCCCCGGACCTGCAGATCGCGAGATCGGCGGCCGAGTACGCGAGGTCCATCCGGTCCAGATACGGCACGGCGACGTAAGGCGGATCACCGTCGGCAGGGTCCCGTAACGCGAGCGTGTTCTTCGGACCGTGCGCATGCAGCACCGAGATACCTGCCGCAGCAAGGTCTTTGGCAGCCCCCGATACCGCCCGATTCAACGACTGCGCGCCCTGGGAGCCACCGAACACCAACAGCACGTTGGCGGTCTCGTCGAATCCGAAGTGGGCGCGCGCCTCGGCGCGCAGCGCCATGCGGTCCAGTGACGTGATGGCGGCGCGCACCGGCACCCCGACTACCTCGACGTCACGAAGTCCCGGATCAGGAACCGCCGACAGCACGCGTCGCGCAGACCGGGCGCCGACGCGGTTGGCCCACCCGGCGCTGGCGTTGGCCTCGTGGACCACCACCGGTACCCTCCGGCGAGCTGCCAGGTATGCCGGCAGCGCGACGTACCCACCGAATCCGATGACGACGTCGGCGTCGACGTCGTCGAGCACAGCGCGGGTCTGCCGCACTGCCCGGCCGATGCGCCACGGCAGTCGGGCGAGGTCGGCGGATGGCTTGCGGGGAAGTGGGACGGGGGTGATCAGCTCCAGGTCGTAACCGCGCTGCGGCACCAGCCGGGTCTCCAAACCGCGTTCGGTGCCCAGTGCAGTGATCCGCACATCAGGATCGATCGCGCGCAGTGCGTCGGCCACCGCCATCGCCGGTTCGACATGACCCGCGGTGCCACCGCCCGCGAGCACCACGGATATCCCCCGGTCGTCCCCGTTGCTGCGCGCGTGGGCCCACCGCTCGCCCCTTCGGGAACTCGTGCTTTTCACCCGTAACGCTGACCTTCCAATGTGCGAGCCCGTCGGCCGCTGCGATCTCGACCGTCTCCATGATGCCTTGGGGCTCGCACCGCTCTGGCAGGCGTGGGGGTTTGGCGCCGGTTCTCACCGGCGGGCTTGCGGGCGGTCCTGGTACCGGCCTTGGCCGATTTCGCGCCCCGGGAGTTCGCGGTGGGCCGCGGCCGCGATTCCTTTTTCTGGGTACGCAGTCGGTCACGCACCGACTCGGTGCGGCTGGGCACATAGGGCGAGGGCAGGGGCAGCCGCAGCAGTCGGTTGACCCTGTCGTCACGACCGGCACGCAGCGCGGCCACCGCCTCGGGTTCGTGTCGAGCCGCGTTGGCCATGATGCCGACCATCAAGAGCGTTGTCGCCGTTGATGTTCCACCGGCGGAGATCAGCGGCAACTGCAACCCGGTCACCGGCAGCAGCCCCACCACGTAGCCGACGTTGATGAACACCTGACCCATCACCCACAGCGTCGCGGTGGCGGTCAACAGTCGCAGGAAGGGGTCAGCCGATCGACGGGCGATCCGCATGCCGGTGTAGGCGAACAACCCGAACAGACACAGCAGGCCCGCGGCGCCGACGAAGCCGAGTTCCTCACCGATGATGGCGAAGATGAAGTCGTTGTGGGCGTTGGGCAGATAGTTCCACTTTGCGGTGCCCTGCCCCAGTCCGTCGCCGAAGATGCCGCCGTTGGCCAGCGCGAAGCGCGCCTGGCGGGCCTGGTAGCCCGAGCCCTGGGAGTCCGCGCCGGGATTGAGCCACGACATCACCCGGTCGGAGCGGTAGCCCTCGGCCATGGCGAGGACCGCCGCCGACAGCATCACCGCAAACAGCGACGACACGAACACCCGCAGCGGCAGACCGGCGTACCAGAGCAGGCCGAGCAGGATGATGCCCAACGACACGGTTTGGCCGAGGTCGGGCTGGGCGACGATGAGCGCCAGAGCGACGACCGCCGCAGGCACCAGCGGGATCAACATCTCGCGCAGCGAAGCCCGCTCCATACGGCGCGTGGCCAGCAGGTGCGCACCCCAGAGCAGAAACGCGATCTTGGCCAGTTCTGACGGCTGCATCGAGAGGCCCGCGATGACGAACCAACCGCGAGAGCCGTTGGCCACCTTGCCGATTCCCGGAATGAGCACCAGGACCAACAGCACGATTGTGACGGCGAATCCGCTGAACGCCAGGCGGCGCATCACACTGACGGGCATCCGCATCGCGACGTAGAACGCGAACAGACCGACAAAGGTCCACAACACCTGCCTGGCGAACACCATCCACGGTGACCCGTCGGTGTCGTAGGAGTACACCCCCGATGCGGAGAGCACCATCGTCAGACCGAGTGTGACGAGCAGCGCCGCCACCGCGATGATGAGGTGGAACGAGGTCATTGGCCTGCCGAGCCAGGCGCCGAAGCGGGTACGAGGTTCCTTCTCCACCGGCGCGGTCTCGGTCGAAGTGTCGTCGCCCGTCCTGCGCAGCCGCAATCGGGTCAGGATGTTGCTCATCGCCGCTACCGGGACAGGGCGCGCACGGCCGCGGCGAACGCATCGCCCCGATGGCCGTAGCCGCTGAACTGGTCGAAGGATGCCCCGGCCGGTGCCAGCAGGACGGTGTCCCCAGGTCCGGCGAGACGTGACGCGGCGTCGATGACGGTCGCCATCACCGCCTCGCCAGTCACACCAGTCTCATCTTTCCCATGCACCCCAAAATCCTCCCCCGTCACAGGCTGAACCACGGGGACATCCGGGGCGTGTCGCGATAACGCGTTGGCGATCAACTCGCGGTCACGTCCGATCAGCACCGCTCCGACCAGCCGATTCCCCACCGCCGCTACGAGTTCGTCGACCGAGGCGCCCTTGAGCAACCCACCCGCGATCCAGACCACCCGCGGGTATGCGGCGATCGAGGCCTGAGCGGCGTGGGGGTTGGTGGCCTTGGAGTCGTCGACGTAGGTCACGCCGTTGTGCGTGCCGATGATCTCGGCCCGGTGCCTGCCGACCTGAAACCCCGCGAGCGCGCCAGCCACGGAGTCGGGCCGCACTCCGATCGCGCGGGCCAGCGCCGCCGCACCCAGCGCGTCGAGCACCCCCACTGGTCCGGCCACCGGAATGGACGCCGCGTCGGCCAGCGGAACCCGGTCGCCGAACGCGTTGTCAACGAGCACGCCGCCAGCCACTCCCAACTCCCCCGCCGCCGGTTCGCCGAGCCGGAAGCCGACCCGCATCGGGGCAGGCGACGCGGCCAGCAGTTCCGCGGCCACCGGATCGTCCAGCCCCCCGACCGCGACGCGGCCGCCCAGCACGCGGGCCTTGTCGGCCGCGTAGGCCGCCATGCTGCCGTGCCAGTCGAGGTGGTCCTCGGCGACATTGAGCACCACGCCCGCCTCCGGCCTCAGCGACGGCGCCCAGTGCAGTTGGAAGCTGGACAGCTCGACGGCCAGCACATCGGAGGGTTCGCCGAGCACGTCGATCACCGGATTGCCGATGTTGCCGCACAGCGCCGTACGACGACCGTCGGCGATGAGCATGGCGTGCAGCATCGACGTCGTGGTGGTCTTGCCGTTGGTCCCCGTGACGACGAGCCATTGCCGTGGTGCTCCGAAGTGGCCGGAACTGTCCAGCCGCCAGGCCAATTCGACATCGCCCCAGATCGGTACGCCGGCGTTGGCCGCGGCGGCCAGCACAGGCGTTGTCGGCGAGAATCCAGGACTCGTCACGACGAGGTCGTAGTCGGCGATGTGCGTCTGGGCTTCCGCGGTGGTGACCACCTTCGCGGGTGTGATCAACCGCTGCAGTGCCAGCGGATCGTCGTCGCAGATGGTCAGCCGCACGCCCTTCGGCTCGAGCACGGCACTCACCGAACGGCCGGTGATACCCGCGCCCGTCACGAGCACGCGCGCGCCCGGTACCAGCAGATCCGTCTCGCCCACGTCAGCCACCGACAGCGGTGAACCACTCGCTGTAGAACAGTGCGACACCGAGCCCGCAGGCGATCGCGGTCAACAGCCAGAAACGAATGATCACCGTGGTTTCTGCCCATCCCACCAATTCGAAGTGGTGGTGGAACGGTGCCATGCGGAACACGCGGCGTCCGGTCGTGCGGAACGCCATGATCTGCACGACGACCGACGTGACCTCGGCGACGAACAGTGCGCCGAGCACCACCGCGAGCATCTCGGTCCGGCTGGTCACCGACAGCCCGGCGATGATGCCACCCAGCGCGAGCGACCCGGTGTCGCCCATGAAGATCTTGGCCGGCGCGGCGTTCCACCAGAGGAATCCGATACATGCGCCCGCGGTCGCCGCCGCAAGGATCGCGAGATCGAGCGGATCACGCACGTTGTAGCAGCCCAGACCCGGACTGATCGCACACGCGTTGCGGAACTGCCAGAACGTGATCAACACGTAGGCCGCGCAGACCATCGCCATCGCGCCCGCGGCCAGGCCGTCCAGTCCGTCGGTGAAGTTCACCGCGTTGGACCACGCGTAGATCATCGTGACGCAGAACAGGATGAACAGCGCGGGCGGAAGTGTGACGGTGGCGATCTCGCGGACGTAGGAAAGGTCGGCGCTGCCGGGTGTGAGCCCGTCGCTGTTGCGGAACTGCAACGCGAGCACTCCGAACAGCACCGCAGCGGACAGGATGCCGACGGTCTTGGCGGTCTTGTTCAGGCCCAGGTTGCGCGAGCGCCGGATCTTGATCATGTCGTCCACGAAGCCGACGAAGCCGAGCGCGGTGGCCAACCCGAGGACGAGCAACCCCGACGCCGACGGGCCCCTGCCGTCGATCACCACCCCGACCAGATGGGTGCCGAGGTAGGACGCCCAGATACCGGCCACGATGGCCACGCCACCCATCGATGGTGTGCCGCGTTTCTTGTGGTGGCTGGGCGGGCCGTCCTCGCGGATCTCGTGACCGAAGCCCTGCCTGGTGAACAGCCTGATCAGCACCGGGGTGAGCAGGATCGAGACCGTCAGGGCGATCCCGACGGCAATGAGGATCTGCCTCATGCGGTGGGATCCCCCGCATCAGCGATCAGGAGGTCGGCGAGAGCGCCGAGGCCGGCCGCGTTGGAGCCTTTGACGAGCACCACGTCGCCCGCCCGCAGCTCGGACCGGAGGACGGCCAGCGCGGCGTCGGCGTCGGCGACCATGGAGGCCTCAGACCCCCACGACCCCTCCATCACCGCGCCGTGGTGCATGGCGCTCATAGCCCTCCCGGTTCCGATGACAATCAGTCGTGACACATCTAATCGCACGGCCAATCGGCCGATGTTGTCATGCTCGGATATCGCGTCGTCACCGAGTTCCGCCATCTCGCCCAACACTGCCCAACTGCGGCGTCCTCCCCTACCCTCCCGCGCCATCCAGGCCAACGCCTTGAGACCGGCGCGCATCGAGTCGGGATTGGCGTTGTAGGCGTCGTTGATGATCGTGACGCCGTCCGGGCGGGTCACGACCTGCATGCGGTGTCGTGACGCCGGGCCGGCCGAGCCGAGGGCGTCGGCGACCTGCTGCAGTGTGGCGCCGCATTCGAGGGCGACGGCGGCCGCGCACAGCGCGTTGGACACGTAATGGTCACCGTGCACCGCCAGGGCGACGTCGACCTGACTGTCGCCGGCGTGGAGCGTGAACCGCGGCCGCGCGAGCTCGTCGAGCGTCACCGCATCTGCCCACACGTCGACGTCTCGGGCGCCAGGCTCGCGGGACACCCGCACGACCCGGGCTGCCGTCTTGGCGGCCATCGCGGCGACGGCGGTGTCGTCGATGTTGAGGATCACCGCCCCCGACGACGGGACAGCTTGCGGCAGTTCGCCTTTCGTTTCGGCGATCGCCTCCCGGGAACCGAACTCGCCGAGGTGCGCGGTGCCGACGTTGAGCACAACCGCGATCGACGGCGGGGCGATAGCGGCCAGAGCCGCGATGTTGCCGCGGTGCCGGGCCGACATCTCCAGCACCAGATAGTCGGTGGATTCCGTCGCGCGCAGAACCGTCCACGGATGGCCGAGTTCGTTGTTGAACGAGCCCGGCGGTGCGATGACCTCACCCAGCGGAGTGAGCACTGCCGCGAGCAGATCCTTGGTCGAGGTCTTGCCCGACGAGCCCGTGACGCCGACGATCGTCAGCCCGTCGGCCACCAGCTTCGCGGCGACGGCACCCGCCAGCCGCGCCAGGGCGGCCAGCACGGCTGCGCCGGAACCGTCGGTGTCGTGTTCGAGCACGCCGGAGTTCCGGTCGCCGGCGACACCGGGTTCGACGACGATCGCCGGCACACCGACCGACCGCGCTGCCAGCACCGCGACGGCGCCCTTCTCGACCGCCGCGGCGGCGAAGTCGTGTCCGTCGGAGCGGGCGCCTGGCAGCGCGAGGAACAGTCCACCGGGACCAACGGCGCGCGAGTCGAACTCGACGGTTCCGGTGACCCGGGTGGCGGCCGCCTGCTCAGGAGTGATGTCGGCGAGCGTTCCCCCGACGATGTCGGCGATCTCGGCGATGGTCATGTTGATCACGTGCGACGTCCCAACGCCTCGAGTGCCGCAGCGAGCTCGTCGCGGTCGTCGAACGGGCGAGTCACCCCATGGCTGGTCTGCCCGGGCTCGTGGCCTTTACCCGCGACGAGCACGACATCGCCCGGTTGCGCCCATGCGACCGCGAAGTCGATGGCCTCGCGACGGTCGCCCAGCTCGACTACTTCTGCGGTACCTTCCGTCGTCCCGGCGACGATCGCGGCGCGGATGGCAGCGGGATCCTCATCACGCGGATTGTCGTCGGTGACCACGACCAGGTCGGCCAGTTCGGCCGCGACCCGGCCCATCGGTTCGCGCTTGCCGGGATCGCGGTTGCCACCGGCGCCGAACACCACGGCCAGCCGCCCGGTGCTCTGCTCGCGCAGCGTCTGGAGCACCGCTTTCAGCGCCCCCGGTTTGTGCGCGTAGTCGACAAGCGCGAGGAACGGCTGACCCCGATCGACGGGTTCCAGGCGGCCAGGGACCGTCGCGGCGCGCAGGCCGGGCGCCGCCTGTTCAGGAGACACTCCGACCGCATCCAGCAGCGCCACCGCGAGCAGACAGTTGGCGACGTTGTAGCGGCCGGGTAGACCGATCCGCAGTCCGTGGTGCACACCGGCCGGATCGAGGGCGAGGAATTCCTGGGTGCCATCGGCGTCCGCGCCGATCGTGTGCACCTCCTCGACCCGCCAGTCGGCGTCCTGCCCCGTCACGCTCACCGAGACCGGATCGTGTGCGACCGTCGCCATCGCGCGGCCCGCCTCGTCATCGATACAGATCACCGAAATGCTCGCGTGCGTGGCGGATTCGGGATCGAAGAGCTGCGCCTTGGCGTTGAAGTAGTCCTGCATCGTCGGGTGGAAATCCAGATGGTCGCGGGAAAGATTGGTGAACCCGCCGACCGCGAACCGCACTCCGTCGACCCGGCCGAGCGTCAGTGCGTGGCTGGACACCTCCATGACCACGGTGTCGACGCCCTGTTCGACCATCACTGCGAGCAGCGCCTGCAGATCGGGAGCTTCCGGTGTGGTCAACGCGCTGGGCTGATCGCGGCCACCGATGCGGATGCCGACGGTGCCCACCAGGCCCGGCACCCGATCGGCCGAGCGCAGGCCGGCCTCAACGAGATAGGTCGTCGTGGTCTTACCCGACGTACCCGTGACCCCGATGACGCGCAGCTGCTCGGACGGATGGCCGTACACGGTGGCGGCCACGTCACCGAGCACCGACCGCGGGTCGGGATGGACCAGCACCGGCACAGCGAGGTCGTTCCCGATCTCGGCGACTCCGGCGGGGTCGGTGAGGATCGCCGCGGCCCCACGCGAGACGGCCTCGGCGGCGAAGCGGGCTCCGTGCGACGAGGCGCCCGCCAGCGCGGCGAAAAGGTCGCCCGCTTCGACGTCCTGACTGCGCAGCGTCACCCCGGTGATCCGGACGTCGGCGACCTCGCCACCGTCAGCCGACACCGCAGCCACCTGCTCGGCGAGCTGTCCGAGCGCGGTTCCGGCGGGGTGGCTGGGACGCAAGTTCATGGGATCCTTGCGGGGCCGAGGCTCCTGGCATTAGTCGTAGTACGGAGCACGCCCCTCCTTTCGATGGCTTGTCGGAGCTAAGAGTTACGTTGCCAGGGTGTCGCGATACCGGCTTCTTCCTACCACTGAGCAGGTTGTGGCATTGGCGGAGCATTGTCGCCATGCTCGGTATGTGTGGAACTTGGCGGTCGAGCAGCAACGGCACTGGCAGCCCGGACGTTGTGCGCCTCAGTACAACGAGCAGTGCGCTCAGCTGACTTCCGCCCGCGCAGAATACGACTGGCTCGCGGCTGGATCCCAGACAGTGCAACAGCAGGCGTTGCGGGACTTCGCCCAGGCGATGCGTAATTTCTTCGGTGGAACTCATCGCCGACCGACCTGGCGTAAAGCTGGTGTGCATGAGGGGTTTCGACAGGTCGCGGTCAAATCTCATCACGTTGAGCGTCTGAACCACCGGCTCGGCCGAGTGTGGGTGCCCAAGGTCGGATGGGTGCGTTTCCGCCTCTCCCGAGCGGTCCCCGAGGACGTGAAGTCCTACCGAGTTACTCAGGATCGCGCCGGCCGCTGGCATATCGCGTTCGCCCACATTCCTGACCCCGTCGCCGGCCCCGGTGAGGGCAGCATCGTGGGGATCGACCGTGGTATTGCGGTGTCGGCAGCGTTGTCGACCGGAGAACTGCTCCACGCCCCGGGCCTGACGCCTGGGGAGGTCAGGCGGATCCGTGCGCTGCAACAACGGCTCGCTCGCGCAAGGCCCGGATCCAACAGGCGAGCCCGCACGAAGCGCGCGATCGCGAAGCTTCGAGCCCGTGAAACCGACCGCCGTAAAGACTGGGTCGAAAAAACCACAACAGATATCGCGCGGCGCTTCGACACGATTCGCATCGAAGCCCTCGACGTGCGCGCAATGATGAGCAGCGCACGAGGCACTGTTGAGAAGCCGGGCCGTCGGGTAAATCAAAAGCGCGGCCTCAACCGCGGCATCAGTCGAAGCGGATGGGGTCTGCTCGCCTCGCGTTTGCAAGACAAAGCGGCTGGTCGGGTCGAGCAGATACCAGCTGCGTACACGTCGCAACGATGCGCCGCATGTGGGCATATCGCTTCGCGGAACCGCAAGAGCCAAGCGGTCTTCGAATGCGAGGCCTGTAACGGGGAGTCGTGTAATGCTGACGTGAACGCTGCACGCAATATCGCCGCCGGACGGGCGGTGACAGTGCGGGGAGACCTCGGCACTAGCCGGTCTATGAACCGTGAACCCCAACTCTGCCCTTCTGCCGCATAGGCGATGGTTGGACTTGAAATCCCCAGGTTTGCACCTCCGGGGAGGACGTCAAGGCGAGAACAACTTACCGGCCGGCCGGCCGGCCGGCCGGCCTGCGATCGGCGTTCGGCGGCGCTCAGTCCGCTTGCAGCGTCAGCCGCGGCCCCTCGGGCGACAGCGGCACGTTCTCGCGCTGAAGCAACCAGGACGAGATGTTGTGGAACAGCGGTGCCGCCGTCGTGCCGGGCGAACCGTCGGCGGTGCGGTGCGGGTTGTCCATCATGACGCCGACGACGTAGCGGGGATTGTCGGTCGTCGCGATTCCGGCGAACGTGATCCAGTAGACGTCGCTGTAGTAGCAGCCGCACGCCGGGTTGATCTGCTGGGCGGTGCCCGTCTTGCCGGAGAGTTGATAGCCCTCGACGGCGCCTTGCGACCCGGTGCCCTGTTGCACGCCCATGGGATCGCGTTGCAGCGTCGCACGCAGCATCTGCCGCACCGTCTGGGCAGTCTGGGGCGACACCACCCGCACCCCTTCGGGCCGCGGTTCGTCGGTGCGGGTGCCGTCGGAGGCGATGGTCGACTTGACAATGCGAGGCGGAACGCGCACACCATCGTTGGCGATGGTCTGGTACATGCCCGTCATCTGCAGCAGCGTCATCGAAAGACCCTGTCCGATAGGCAGGTTGGAGAAGGTACTGCCCGACCACTGGTCGATCGGCGGGACCAGGCCCGCGCTCTCGCCGGGCAGTCCGACGCCGGTGCGTTGGCCGAGGCCGAACTTGCGCACCATCTCGGCGTAGCGCTCCGGACCGATCCGCTGGGCCAGCATCAGCGTGCCGACGTTGGAGGACTTCCCGAAGACGCCGGTGGTGGTGTACGGCATGGTGCCGTGCTCCCAGGCGTCGCCGACCGTGACGCCGCCCATGTCGATCGAACCCGGGACCTGCAGCACCTCATCGGGATTCGAAAGACCGAACTCGATGACCGAGGCGGCGGTGATGATCTTGTTGACCGATCCGGGTTCGAAAGGCGATGACACCGAGAGATTTCCGAGTTGCCGGTTTTCCTGCCTGCCGACATCCTGGCTCGGATCGAAGGTGTTGTCGTTCGCCATCGCGAGCACTTCACCGGTTTTCGCGTCCAGCACCACCGCTGACACGTTCTTCGCGCCGGAACGGTCCTTGGCGAGCTGGACCTGCTGCTGCACATAGAACTGGATATCGTCGTCGAGGGTCAGCACAACGGTGGATCCGTCGACCGCATCGTGACGGTTGCGGTAGCTGCCCGGGATGACGACACCGTCGGAGCCGCGGTCGTAGGTGACCGAGCCGTCGGTGCCGGACAGCACTGCGTCCAGCGAGTCCTCCATGCCGAGCAGGCCGTGGCCGTCCCAGTCGATGCCGCCGACGATGTTGGCCGCCAACGCTCCGCCCGGGTACTGGCGCAGATCCTGACGTTCCGACCCCACCTCGGGGAACTTGGTGGTGATCGCGTCGGCGATGGCCGGATCCACTGCGCGGGCGAGGTAGACGAATGTCTCGTTGCTCTTCAGCTTCTTCAGCACCTGCGCAGCGGTGGGCTTGTTGTTCAGCCGCAGGGACACCTCGGCGGCGATGTCGCGCAGCCTCTTCTCCGGATCCGGCGCCTCCGGACTCTTCGCCCGCGCCTCCTCCAGCTGCTTGCGAACCCTGGCCGGCTGAAATGTCAGCGCGCGGGCCTCGATGGTGAAGGCCAGCTTGTCGTTGTTGCGGTCGACGATCGCACCGCGCACGGCCTTGTCGACGTCGGTGACCTTCAGCTGGCTGGCCGCCTCGGCGCGCAGTCCTTCGGCGCGCGGCACCTGGAGGTTGAACAACTGCGCCGCAGCGACGATCAGCACCAGGAAGATGGCGGCGTTGCCGACGCGGTGCCGGAACACGAACGACGCACTGCGCACACCGGTTTCGGGCGCAGGCGTGCGAGTCCGCCGCGACCGCGCGGACCGTTCCTGCGATTTCACCGCGCGCGCCTTCGGCTTGTCACCGGCGCGGGCGGGGCTCTTGCCCCGGCTCATGCGGGAGCGCCGGGGAGCGGCACGGTCAGCGGTTGTTGAAGGATCGGCGCCGCGGGCGCGGCGGGCGACATGGCGGGCGGTGCAACGGGCAGCGGACCCGGCGCCGGCGCGGTCGCGCCGGCGGCGTGAGGCACCTCTGCCCCGGGTGCAGGTTGAGCGGCGAGCGGCGCCGCACCGGGGGGTGAGAACTGGGCCCCGGGCGGGAGTTGGGCCCCAGGCACGGGCTGCTGCGGAACTCGCACGGTGATCTCACGTGGATCCGTGACACGTGCCGCCGGCGGTGGCGGCGGTGCAGGCGGCGCCTCGTCGGGCAGCGGCGTGTTGAGCGGGGGCGGCGGGACGCCTTCGGCGGGTTTGGGCGTGCCGACGACGATCCAGTTGCCCGAGGGGTCCTGCACGAGATGCGCGGTGTCCCGGGACGGGATCATGCCGAGGCCGCGCGCAGCCTCGGCGAGGGCGGGTGCGGCCTGCGCCTCGAGGACATCGCGTTCGAGCGCTTCTTTCTGTTGCAGCAGAGCCTGATTGGTCTCACGGGCAGTGCCGAGCTGATATGACCGCTCGGCGGCGTCGGTCGACAGCCACAGAGTGGTACCCAGACCGGCGCCGAGCGATCCGATCACCAGGACGACGAACGGCACTCTGGCGACGAGTGTGCGGGGGTTCAGGTCGATCGACGCGAGCTTGACGATGATGCGCTCACGCAGCGGTGGCCGGACAACCTTGGGCGCCTTGGCTTTACGCGCCTTGGCGCGGGCTCTGGCCTGATCGGCGTTCTTGGGGCGCGCCGGGCCGTTCTTGGGCCGCGGAATGGGGCCGGTCTGGGGCGCAGACCGCGTCGGCCGCTGTTCGCGGGTGGGTTTGCGGCGTGGGGGCGCCTCGGCGGGACGACGACCATTGCGGGGATTGCGCCGACGCTCGTCGTTCGCCCGTGCCGACACCGACCGCTTGACCTTCTTGGGCTGCTTATCCTGCTTGGCCTGCTTGCCCTGCTTGGTCCTCATCGTCTTCACAGGTGTCCCCCAACCTTTTCCAGTGCGCGTAGGCGCACAGATGCGCTACGTGGGTTCAGTGCGATCTCCTCGGCCGCTGCGCGCTCCGCACCGCGGGTCAAGGCGACGAATTCGGGCTCGTGGCCGGGCAATTCGACCGGAAGGCCGGGGGGCGTCCTGGACGCGGTGGCCGCCGAGAACTGGTTCTTCACGATGCGGTCCTCCAGGGACTGGTAGGCCATCACGACGATTCGGCCGCCGTTGGCCAGTACGTCGAGGGCTGCGGGCAGTGCATCGCGCAGCGAGTCGAGTTCGCCGTTGACCGCGATCCGCAGCGCCTGGAAGGTGCGCTTGGCCGGATGTCCACCGGTGCGGCGGGCGGGTGCCGGGATCGCCTGGTACAGCAGCTCGACCAATTCACCGGTGGTCGAGAACGGTCGGTCGGCACGTCGGCGGGCGATCTGTGCCGCGATACGGCTGGCGAACCGCTCCTCGCCGAACTCGCGCAGCAGCCGGGCCAGCGTTCGCTCGTCGTAGGTGTTGACGACGTCGGCCGCTGTCAACGGCGCATCGGGATCCATCCGCATGTCCAAGGGAGCGTCCGATGCATACGAGAAGCCCCGGTCGGTGCGGTCCAGCTGCATCGAGGACACCCCGAGGTCGAACAGAACGCCGTCCACTTTGTCTGCCCGGTAACCGGAGTCGGCGAGCACGCCTTTGATCCCGTCGTAGCGGGTGCGCACCAACATGACCCGGTCGCCGAACGGGGACAACCGCTCGCCGGCGATCCGGAGGGCATTGGGATCGCGATCCAGTCCGATGACGCGCAACCCGGGGAACTCGGTCAGGAATTTCTCCGTGTGCCCACCTGCGCCGAGGGTGGCGTCAACGAGCACGGCGCCGCTGCCATCGGCGGCGGTGCGGGTCAGTGCCGGAGCCAGGAGTTCGACGCAGCGGTCGAGCAGGACAGGAATGTGGTCAGGCATCGCATCACTTCCGGTGAAGGTCCCTGCACCGAGGTCCCTGTCCGAGAGCGCGGACCTGGCGTCGGGGAAGTACGCCAGGGCCGGTTCGGGCAAGGGCCACGATGCAAGGGCAACGTGCCGGTCGAGTGCCGCTTCAGCGGCACCCTCAAATAATGTCGTGCAGAGATTCATCTGTGGCCGCGGAGAAGTTCTCTTCGTGGGTCTGCTGGTATTCCTGCCACGCGGCCGAATCCCAGATCTCGAGGAAGTCAACCGATCCGATCACCACGCAGTCCTTGGAGAGGTTGGCGTAGCGCCGATGATCGGCCGACAACGTGATCCGGCCTTGTGAGTCGGGATGCTGTTCGTCAGTGGCCGCAGCGAGATTTCGCAGGAATGCCCGAGCTTCCGGATTACTCCTGGATGCCTGCGACGCCCGTCGTGCCAGCTCTTCGAACTCCGCGCGCGGATAGACGGCAAGGCTGTGATCTTGGCCTTTGGTGACCATCAACCCTCCTGCCAGTGCGTCGCGGAACTTGGCGGGCAGTGTGAGCCGCCCTTTGTCATCGAGCTTGGGCGTGTAGGTGCCGAGAAACATCCCGCCACCTCCCGCGCCACTCCGGAGCCCCGGTCGCTCCGTTAGCCGCCACTTTACCCCACAATCCCCCACAACGCTCCAAATAATGGGTGTGAGTTGCACGCGCCACCCACCCGCAACCACCTTCGGGGCACAGTTGCGCATAGGAGGGTCCAGAAGGCGCTCATCGACGCCTCGAAATCGCAGCTCATCGCTTTGTTGGGGTGCTATCGCCGGGGTGGGGCGCAGTGGGGCGAAATCCGCCAGAAACCAGAACAGGGGCGGCCCCAAGTGGGCTGCCCCTGTTGTCTACGTGGACTTATTCGTCTGTCTACGTGGACTTATTCGTCGAAACGGCGCCGGAACCGGTCTTCCATGCGACTGGTGAACGACCCGCCGGAACCCTTGGCACGCTTCTGTCGCTGCTGTCCGACCTGGTCGGTCACCCCGCGATCGCGGCCGCCGGCCACGCGCGGACCCGTGATCGCGAAGACCACGCCGCCGAACATCACGATGAAACCGATCACGGACAGGATCGCGAAGTCTCCGATCCGGGTCGCCGGGATCGCGATACCCGCCACCAGCATGGCCAGCCCGATCACAAAAAGCGCTGCGCCCTGCAGTCGACGCCGGGTTGAGGGCGCGCGCAGCGTCCCACCGCGAACGCTCGAAGCGAACTTCGGGTCCTCGGCGTAGAGCGCGCTCTCGATCTGATCGAGCATGCGCTGCTCATGATCGGAGAGTGGCATTCGTCCCTCCCTCGGGCACTGGAGCCGATGCGACCGGTCTCTATCGTTCAAAATTGTCAGCGTCCGCATCTACGGACGCCTAACAGTCATGATACGAGGTCAATCTGAGGCGTACCACCTAGTTCGACGGTCGATTGTATGACGAGCACCGCCGCTGTCGAGCAATACCGCGCTCGGCTTGATAATGGGGTGGATGTGATTGCGGAACGGCCTTCTCAGGACAGGAGCAAGTTGGCGACATTTCTGATCGATTTGTCGCCGAGCGACATGCAACGCCGGCTCGGCGACGCGCTTGCGGTCTACGTGGACGCCATGCGCTACCCGCGAGGCACTGAAGACCAGCGTGCATCGATGTGGCTCGAACACACGCAGCGGGGCGGCTGGAAGGCGGTCGCCGCCATCGAAGTCCCCGATCAGGATGGTTCTGAGGGCGGCTCGACACCAGAGCCGCAGCTGGGCTCTGCACCCCTGCTCGGCATTGCGTACGGCTACTGCGGGGCGCCCGACCAGTGGTGGCAGCAGCAGGTGGTGGCCGGCCTGCACCGCGTCGGGGCGGACTCCACGCGCATCGCCGAACTGATGACGAGCTACTTCGAGCTGACCGAATTGCACATCCATCCCCGCGCCCAGGGCCGCGGCCTCGGTGAGGCGCTGGCCCGCCGGCTGCTCGCCGACCGTGGCGAATCACGTGTGCTGTTGTCGACACCCGAAATCAACGGCGAGGGGAACCGGGCCTGGCGGTTGTACCGCCGGCTCGGCTTCGGCGACATCATCCGCGGCTACCACTTCGCCGGCGATCCGCGGGCGTTTGCCATCCTGGGCCGGTCTTTACCCCTCTGAGCCTCTTCGAGCGTTCCGGGTCTGGCACGATGACCACGTGCGCGTCCAGCATTTGCGAAACCGGCGGCTGCTCGCCATTGGGTTGCTGATCCTCATTGTTCTGCCGTCTGTAGTCGGATGTGTGCGGATCAGGACGTCGCTCACGGTGTCGCCGGACGACAGGGTGTCCGGACAGATCGTCGCCGCGGCGAAACCGCGGAACGCCGACGACAAGGGCCCGCAACTGCTCAACAACCTGACGTTCGCCAACAAGGTGGCGGTGTCGGAGTACAGCCGCGAGGACTACGTCGGGTCGCAGGCGGTGTTCTCGGATCTCACCTTCGCCGAACTCCCCCAGCTGGCAAACATGAACCGCGACGCCGCGGGCGTCGACATCGCGCTGCGGCGTGCCGGCGACCTGGTGATCCTCGAGGGCCGGGTCGACCTGACCTCGCTGAGCGACCCCGACGCCGACGTGTCGCTGTCGGTGTCGTTTCCCGGAGAGGTGACATCGACCAATGGCGACCAGGTGTCGGCCGAGATCGTCGAATGGAAGCTGCGGCCCGGGGTGGTCACCACGATGAATGCCCAGGCCCGCTACACCGATCCCAGCGCCCGCTCGTTCACCGGTGCGGCGATCTGGCTCGCGGTGGGGTCGTTCGTCGTGGCCGGGATCATCGGGGGGCTCGCGTACTACAACCGCGACCAGTCCCCCCGCATCGGCGAGCGCCGCGGGGACGCTCCCCTCTGACTTGCTAAACCAACAGGCGCAGGCTCTACTCTGAATGCACTCGGGGGCGAGTAGGGCACAAGGAAAGGGGCGCCCGCTGAGCGTGTACGCAGCGGCACCGTCTGCCGTCGAACTGACCAAAGCCGTCACGGAGCAACTGCGCGCGTATCTCGCCGAGCGCCGCAGCGACTGCGCGTATATGGGGGACGACTACGGCGAACTCACCGCCGCGTTGGAGGAGTTCGTACTCCGCGGGGGTAAGCGGCTACGGCCGGCATTCGCGTACTGGGGATGGCGAGCGGTCGCCGACAGCCCCGGTGCAAAGGACGAGGAGCAGGCGCTTCGGCTGTTTTCCGCTCTCGAACTGCTGCACGCGTGCGCGCTGGTGCACGACGACGTCATCGACGCCTCTGCGACCCGTCGCGGGCTGCCCACCGTGCATCGGCTGTTCTCGGAAAAACACCGCACCCACGACTGGCACGGCCGGTCGGACCAGTTCGGGATTTCGGCGGCGATCCTGCTCGGCGATCTCGCCCTGGTGTGGGCCGACGACATCGTCGCGACGGTCGATCTGCCGATCGACGCGCACCGCCGCGTGCACCGGATCTGGGGCGCCATCCGCACCGAGGTCCTCGGCGGCCAGTATCTCGACATCGTGGCCGAGGCCAGCGGCGCCGAGTCGGTGGCGTCGGCCATGAAGGTGAACGTCTACAAGACCGCGTCGTACACGATTTCGCGTCCCCTGCAGCTGGGCGCCGCCGCGGCGGCCGACCGTCCGGATGTGGAGGCCCTCTTCCACGAGGTGGGTAACAGCCTCGGCGTCGCGTTCCAGCTGCGCGACGACGTGCTCGGCGTGTTCGGCGACCCTGCCGTCACCGGTAAACCTTCCGGTGATGATCTTCGTTCAGGCAAGCGGACGGTACTGCTGGCCGAGGCGGTCGAACTGGCCGAAAAGCAGGATCCGATGGGGGCGAAGCTGCTTCGCACGTCGATCGGGACCGAGCTGACCGAGGCGCAGGTGAAGGACCTGTGCCTGGTCATCGAATCTGTCGGTGCGCTCGCCGCCGTCGAGGACCGGATCGATCAGCTGACCCGTCAAGCCCTCGCAATCCTTGCCGCCGCACCGATCGACGGGCAGGCCAAGGCAGGCCTTTCCGAGCTCGCAAGATTGGCCGCCAACCGGTCCGCCTGAGAATGACAACTTCGTCACCGGCGCCTCCGTCGAAGAAAACGGCTATGGCGCAACGCATTTCACAATTCGCGGCGTTCGCGACCTCACCTGAGGCGAAACCCGCTCGACTGGGCGCAGTCGGCGCCGTCTTGATCACGGCAGGCGGGCTCGGCGCGGGCAGCACGCGGTTACACGACCCTCTGTTGGAATCGCTGCATCTGTCCTGGCTGCGCTTCGGGCATGGGTTGGTGCTCTCATCGATTCTGCTGTGGGTCGGCGTGGCACTGATGCTGCTGGCGTGGCTGCGGTTGGGGCGCAGCGTGATCGACCGCACGGCGACCGAGTACACCATGAAGGCGACGACCGGATTCTGGTTGACGCCGTTGCTGTTGAGCGTCCCGGTCTTCAGCCGTGACACGTACTCGTACCTGGCGCAGGGCGCGTTGTTGCGCGACGGTTTCGACCCGTATGTGGTTGGCCCGATCGACAATCCGAACTCCCTGCTGGAGAACGTCAGCCCCATCTGGACCACCACGACGGCTCCCTACGGACCCGCCTTCATCCTGGTCGCCAAGTTCGTCACCTTGCTCGTCGGCGACGACGTCGTGGCCGGCACGATGCTGTTGCGGCTGTGTATGTTGCCCGGTCTGGCGTTGCTGATCTGGGCGGCGCCGCGGGTGGCTCGCCACGTCGGCGCCAACGGTGCTGCAGCGCTGTGGATATGCGTGCTGAATCCCCTGGTGATCATCCATCTGATGGGTGGTGTGCACAACGAGATGCTGATGGTCGGGCTGATGATGGCCGCGATCGCGCTGACCTTCAGCGGACATCACTTCTGGGGCGTCAGCCTGATCGCCGTGGCGGTCGCGGTGAAAGCCACGGCGGGCCTTGCGCTTCCGTTCATGGTCTGGGTGTGGACCCGCGACCTCAGACAGCGCCGCGGTTTCAGGCCGATCAAGGCGTTCGCGGCCGCCACCGCGGCCTCGGCACTCATATTCGTCGCGGTGTTCGCGGTGCTGTCGCTGGCGGCCGGTGTCGGCCTCGGCTGGCTGACGGCACTGGCAGGCTCGGTGAAGATCATCAACTGGCTGACGCTGCCCACCGCCGCCTCCAACGTCATCAACGTTGTGGGCGGCCTGTTCATGACGGTGAACTTCTACGCCGTGCTCGACGTCGCCCGGATCATCGGTATCGCCGTCATCGGGATATCGCTCCCGTTGCTGTGGTGGAGGTTTCGACATACCGACCGCGAGGCTCTGGTCGGTATCGCATTGGTGATGGGCGTCGTAGTGCTCTTCGTCCCCGCCGCGCTGCCCTGGTATTACACCTGGCCGTTGGCGGTCGTTTCGGCGCTGGCGCAGAGCAGGCAGTCGATCGCGCTCATCGCTGGCCTGTCCACCTGGATCACGGTGATCTGGAAACCCGACGGGGCGCACGGCATGTACTCATGGCCGCATGTCCTGCTGGCCATCGCATGTGCTGTGGGAGCGTGGTACTCGCTCTACAAGACCCCGGTCAATAAGCTAGCGCCTGGGCCCGACGTACCACCTCACGGGCCTGGTGAGAGTGCAGCGCGTCAACCGGCCGGGCATTAGCCTGCTTGTCGCTCGCCCCGTCCCGGCTGATGGTCAGCGACGAATCCGGCGTGAACAACCAGCGGATGATCTCCGTTTCGTGGTACCCCCCGTCGTGCAGCACGACAAGCAGACCGTGCAGGCCTTTGACCACATGGCCGGTGTCGTCGAAGAAGATCTTCGGCACCACCACCGCGCCGTCGCGCCGTACACCGATCAGGTGGCCTTGCCGGAGGTGCTGATGGACCTTGGTGACCGGGACACCGAGGAGGTCGGCGACAGCGGGCAGGTCATATACATCCTCGCCGGGGTCGATGACATCGTCGGCGGCCGGAATACTGCTCACGCGTCGAGTCTAGGTCGACGTGGGCGACTCGTAACATGTGTTTCGTGGAGCCCTACCAGCAGTCGGCCCCGCTCGTCGGGACCGTGCTGGATGGTCGGTACCGCGTCGACACCATGATCGCCACCGGTGGGACGAGCTCCGTCTACCGCGGGCTGGATCTTCGTCTGGACAGACCGGTGGCACTGAAGGTCATGGAATCCCGTTACGCGGGCGACCAACAGTTCCTCACGCGGTTCCAGCGTGAAGCCCGGGCGGTCGCCCGGCTCAACGATCCCGGCCTCGTCGCCGTCTACGACCAGGGCATCGACGGTAGGCATCCGTTCTTGGTGATGGAGCTGATCGAGGGCGGCACCCTGCGCGAGTTGCTGCGCGAGCGCGGTCCGATGCCGCCACACGCCGTCGCCGCCGTGTTGGGTCCGGTGCTCGGCGGGCTGGCGGTGGCGCACGCGGCCGGTCTGGTGCACCGCGACATCAAGCCGGAGAACGTGTTGATCTCCGACCGCGGCGAGGTCAAGATCGCCGACTTCGGGCTCGTGCGCGCAGTCGCCGAAGCGAAGATCACGTCCACCAGTGTCATTCTGGGCACGGCGGCCTACCTGTCGCCCGAACAAGTCAGTACCGGTGACGCCGACCCCCGCAGCGATGTGTACTCGGTGGGCATCCTGGCCTACGAACTACTCACGGGAACCACCCCGTTCACCGGCGACACCGCACTCACGGTGGCGTACCGGCGGATAGATCACGACGTGCCCGCGCCGGGTTCGGTGATCACCGGTGTGCCAAGGCAATTCGACGAGTTCGTAATGCACGCGACCGTGCGCGACCCCGCCGGGCGGTACACCGACGCGCGGGAGATGGCCGACGATCTGCACGCAATCGTCGAGGAACTCGGCCTTCCGGCGTTCCGCGTCCCGGCCCCGGCCAACTCGGCTCAACACGCCGCGGCGCTCACCACCGCCACCACGGCCAGAAAACCGCCGCCGGTCCCCCAGCACACCCGAGAGATCACCCGCGACGACATCCCGCCCTCCGAGCCCGAGTATCAGCCGGTGTCAGGGCAATTCGGCGGCGTCGACATCGACGAGTTCTACTGGGCGCGCCAACGCGCGAAGCGTGCGCTCGTGTTCTGGGTGATCGCCGTCATCACGCTGACCGGACTGGTCGCCGCCGGCGCATGGACGCTAGGCGGCAACATCGTCGCGATCCTCTAGTCAGTCGCGCAGCATCTCTGCGACCAGGAAGGCCAGCTCCAGCGATTGCTGGGTGTTCAACCGGGGGTCGCAGGTCGTCTCGTAGCGGCCTGCCAGATCGGAGTCGGAGATGTCCTGGGCACCGCCGAGGCATTCGGTGACGTTCTCACCGGTGATCTCGACGTGGATACCGCCCGGATGCGTGCCCAGGGCGCGATGCACCTCGAAGAAGCCCTGCACCTCGTCGACGATGCGGTCGAAGTGGCGGGTCTTGTAGCCGGTGGACGCCTCGTGGGTGTTGCCGTGCATCGGATCGCACTGCCAGATCACCTGGTGGCCGGTGGCCTGCACCTTCTCGATGATCGGCGGCAGCAGGTCGCGAATCTTGTTGTTGCCGAAGCGGGTCACCAGGGTCAGCCGTCCCGGCTCGTTGTTCGGATCGAGCCGCTCGACGTATTCGACGGCGAGCTCCGGCGTCATCGTCGGGCCGAGTTTGACGCCAATCGGGTTCGCGATGACCTCGGCGAACGCGATGTGCGCCCCGTCGAGCTGACGGGTGCGCTCACCCACCCACACGTAATGCGCCGACAGGTTGAACAGAGCGGTCTCACCCGCGCTGTTCTCGGCCAGCCTCAGCATGGCGCGCTCGTAGTCGAGCACGAGGGCCTCGTGCGAGGCGTAGATCTCGGCGGTCTGCAGGTTGGGATCGTTGACACCGCAGGCGTTCATGAAGCGCAACCCGCGATCGATCTCACCCGCGAGCGCTTCGTAGCGGGCACCGGCCGGCGATGTCCGGACGAACTCCCGGTTCCAGTCGTGCACCAGATCCAGCGAGGCGAGTCCGCCTGCCGTCAGCGCCCGGGTCAGGTTCATCGCGGCACTCGCGTTGGCGTATGCGCGCACGAGCCGGGAGGGATCGTGCTCGCGCGCCGCGGCGTCCGGTGCGAAGGCGTTGATCATGTCGCCGCGGTAGGACTTCAACCCCAGCGCGTCGGTGTCCGACGAGCGCGGCTTGGCGTACTGCCCGGCGATCCGGGCGACCTTGATCACCGGCATGCTCGCGCCGTAGGTCAGCACCACGGCCATCTGCAGCAGCGTCCGGATGTTGCCCCGGATGTGCGGTTCGGTGTTGTCCGCGAACGTCTCGGCGCAGTCGCCGCCCTGCAGCAGGAACGCCTCGCCGCGGGCAACGTCGGCCAGCAGGCCCTTCAGCCGTTCGACCTCGGAGGCGACGGTGACAGGGGGAACACTCTCCAACACCGTCCGCATCGCCTTGGCCTGATCGGCATCCCAGCTGGGCTGCTGCGCGGCCGGCTTGGCAAGAGCGCTGTCCAGGCGATGCCGCAGCTCATCGGGCAGCGGCGGCAGCGGCGGCAGCTGGTCGATGGGTACGTCGACGGTCCAGTTCACCCGTCAATGGTAACTGGACGCCGGAAGCTGATTCTTCCCGGTTTCGCCCGCCTAAACTGGCACTTCCCCTGTCATCAGCTGGAACCGCATCAGGTTGTGACGCGCGTCAACCAGCGCGTCGTGGGCATCGCGCGGGCGCGGCGGCATCCGCGGCGATCCGCGCTCCTCCCAGAACTGCCGCAGCTCGCGGGTGAACCGGGGAATCGCAGGTGGCAGGTCGGTCATCGGGCCCCACAGCTGGCACAGCACGACATGGTCGTAGGCACCGACCCACGCCCACAGCTCGATCGGCTCGTCACCGTCGATGCCGAAGAAGTCCTCCAGGTCCGAGCGGATCCGCCGCCGGGAGCGCCACAGCTGCGACGACGGCGACGGAAGTTTGGGCAGCACATGTTTGCGTACCCAGCTGCCGGCGCGCTCCGGGTCGAATTCTGTTGAAATAGCGTAATATTCGCGGCCGTCCTCGGCAGCCACGCCGATCGAGATCAGTTCGATCGTTCGGCCGTTGTCGATGAACTCGGTGTCGTAGAAGTACTTCACACCCGCGCCGCCGTTCGCTCCGGCTGCGGAGCGGCATGGATCTCGCGGTCGAGTTCGGAATTGACTTCGGAATCGTCGGGGAAGTGCGGCTCGCCGGCAACGACGTGCTGCAACCACAGCTTCGCCTGCACCACCGGCCGCCGCAGCCTGCGTTCGCGGATCAGCGCCCTGTGCATCTTCCTCGGCCGGTCGCCGTACCGCCAGCGGGCCCACGGCGCATGCGGGCGGGATAGCCGGATCGCCCCGATGAAGAGCAGCGGAGTGATGAACATCCCCACCAGCCCAGTCCAGACCTTTCCCTTGAGAAGCACCACGACGGCGAGCATCAAGGTGAACGCCGCGAGGATGATCACGCTGGCTCGCGCCGCAACCGAGTGATCGTTCTGCCAGATGTCGACATCGAAGAACGACAAGGGATTGAAGCCGAGAACCAGCAGCCCGGCGACGGCGACGGCGGCGAACACTGCATCGACCGAAGTTCGCCCGTCCTCGGCCCAGTACACGTCCTGCAAATGCAGTATCAGCGCGAACTCATCCAGCACCAGTGCAGCACCTATACCGAAAAAAGTTGCCGCGACCGTGAATTCGGGTACCCCTCCGTTGACCGACAAAGTCACCATCGACACGCCGGAAATCATGACGAGGATCACACCGATGACGACGTGGTGGATGTGCAGTCCGCCGCCTGCGGAAATGTTGCGCGGCTGCCACCATTTGCGCGGCGCGTCGGAGTTCGCGTGGCTCCGGATGTACCGGACGATGGTGCGCGTCACGAAGAACGTGAGAATGAACGCGACCAGGCAGAACACCAAAGGCATGCGGCCATGCGGTATGGCGAAGTCCAGATCGAAGCCTTCGTCCACGGACGAAAACTTACGCCGACCTGCGCGTGTCACGCCCGGGATACCGTCCGACGCGCCGGTGAGGGCCGATAGTCTGGTCGCGGCATGAGTAATTCGCGGTCGTCGGGCGATTGGGGACCAATGCTCGCCTGGCGGCTGTTTCAACTGCTCACCGTGGCGGCACTGGTCTGGGCGGGCTGGCGGCTGCTCGGCCACACGCCGTACCGCATCGACATCGACGTCTACCGGATGGGCGGTCAGGCCTGGCTGGACGGCCGGCCGCTGTACGCCGACGGCGTCATGTTCCGCACACGAGGCGGGCTCGACCTGCCTTTCACCTACCCGCCGCTGGCCGCTGTCGCGTTCGCACCGTTCGCGCTGTTGTCGCTGGACGTCGCCAGCATCGCCATCACGCTGACCACGTTGATCCTGCTGATCGTGGCGACGACCATCCTCCTGACCCGCCTGGATGTGTGGCCCGACCCTGCGGCCGGCCGGAGCCTGGCGACCGCCGAACCGGCATGGCTGCGCCGGACCTGGCTGGCCGCGGCGATCGTGGCGCCCGCGGTGATCTTCTTCGAGCCGGTGCGGTCGAATTTCGACTTCGGCCAGATCAACGTGGTGCTGATGACGCTCGTCATCGCCGACTGCGTGCCGCGCAAGACGCCGTGGCCACGGGGCATGCTGGTCGGCCTGGCCATCGCGCTGAAGCTCACCCCCGCCGTGTTCCTGCTCTACTTCCTGCTTCGCAGGGACACCCGCGCGCTGATCGTCGCCGCGGCGTCGACGGCCATCGCGACGTTGGCAGGGTTCGCGTTCGCCTGGCGCGACTCGCTCGAATACTGGACCGAGACGGTCCGCAACACCGATCGCATCGGCACCGCGACGCTGAACACCAACCAGAACATCGCGGGCGCCCTTGCCCGACTCGGCCTCGGCGAGGAGGTGCGGTTTGTGCTGTGGACCGTCGCCTGCTTCGGCGTGCTGGGCTTGACGGTCTGGGCCGCGCGACGCGCCCTCAAGGCACAGCAGCCGGTCCTCGCGCTGATCTGCGTGGCGATGTTCGGGCTGGTGGTATCGCCGGTGTCCTGGTCACACCACTGGGTATGGGTCGTACCGACGGTCGTGGTCACCAGCATCGTGGCTTACCGGCAGCGGCATGCGGCGCTGGGCGTGGTCTCCGCGGCGGGCATCGCACTGATGATCTGGACGCCGATCCCGCTGATGCCCGAACACCAGGAGACCTCGGCGTCGCTGTGGCGACAGCTGGCCGGTGGATCTTACGTGTGGTGGGCGATGGTGGTGATCGTCGTCGCGGGCACTGTGACTCTGCGACCCGCGACGCGCAGTGCTGCGGCCATCGACGAGGCACGCGTCCCCGCGGTCAACTAGGGCTGTAGTTGTATTGCCGGCTCAGCCGGCGGCCACTTCAGGCATCCGGGCCGACGGCTTCGCCGCGAGCTCTGCATTGCCGTCCTTCACATCGGCGGCGTAGAGGTCGACGTACTCCTGACCGGACAGCCGCATCAGCTCGTACATCACCTCGTCGATCACCGCGCGTTCGATGAAGCGGTTACCGGCCAGACCCTCGAACCGGCTGAAATCCATCGGCTTGCCGAACTTGACCGTGACCCGGCCAAAGCGCCACATCTTGCTGCCGGGCGGGTTGACGGAGTCGGTTCCGATCATCGCGACCGGAATCACCGGAACGCCGGTTTCCAGTGCCAGTCGTGCCAGGCCTGTCTTGCCCTTGTAGAGGCGTCCGTCCGGCGAACGGGTGCCCTCGGGATACATGCCGAGCAGCTTGCCCTCGCCGAGTACGCGCGCCGCGGTGGTCAACGCGGCCTGGGCGCTGTCGGCATCGGAGCGGTCGATCGGAACCTGACCCGCGGCGGTGTAGAACCACCGCTGGAACCAGCCCTTGATGCCCGTTCCGGTGAAGTACTCGGACTTGGCGAGGAAGGTGATCCGTCGGCTCACCACCAGGGGCTTGTAAAAGCTGTCCGCGACCGCGAGGTGATTGCTAGCCAAGATCATCGGGCCCGAGCGCGGAATGTATTCCAGCCCTTCAACTTTCGGCCGACCGAGCAGCGTCAGCAAGGGACCCATGAAGATGTACTTGAACAGCCAATACCACATGGGCCCTCCTGATGATCGAACACACCTGGCGTGTTCTGCGACAACTGTACCCACGTGCCCCGGCTGCGACCACAAGACCGCCTGGGAGGTAGCGAATTGGATCCGGCTACTCCTCGACGGTCACCGGAATGTGCTGATATCGGCTCGGGCCCGGCGGCGGCGGGGGCTGGCCACCATCGGGCGGTGGCGGTGGCGGCGGCCCGTCCGGCGGTTGGTCATCAGCGCTGCGCTCCTGCGCTGTCTGCGCAGTGTTTTCTGATTGTTCGAGGATGGCCCTGACCACCGTGAGCAGAGCGACGCTGTGATCAGCGATAACCGTCAGAAGTGGATGCTGTTCGCCCGACGCCAGCGCGGCCAGCGCGCAGACCGGGCACCACACCTGCTGGCACTTGCCGGGGCTGGAACCGGCCGATGCGCGCGCCGCGGCCATTCGCAGCGCGGGGTCCAGGCGATCCAGGATGGTCTGCGCCAGTTGCCGCAACTCCGGGCCGAGATCGGAGTGTTCGCCGTTCACTTAGGCCACACCTCCGGATTCGGTCGGAATCTCACTGTCAGCTCGGTGCCCCTCAACTGCGCGTCCATCACGATGCAGCGACGCAGTACCGAAGCTAGCCGAACCCGGCGCCGCATTCCGCCGGCACCGATGATCAAGTCATCGTCGACCCGCCCCAGCGACAGGGCGGAGGAGTCGACCTGGGGCAACTCTAGCCGCATCCGATACACGGCTTCGAGACCGGATCCGGACTCCCTGTCGACGATCGGCTTCAACGGTCCCGGCGGCGGGGACCCGTCTCGCCTGCGCGCCGCGTCGAGCAGCTCACCGAGGGCTTTGACACCGATCGGCTCACCGGCGAGGTGAGGTACCAGCACGAGTTGCACGTCGCCGATCAGGGAGTCCAGGTCATCGAGAACGGCACGCTGCTCACAGATCCGCTCTGAATACCAGTCGAACGCCGGATGTTCCGGGAGGTTGCGATACTCGAACGAATCGTCCTGCACCAGAATCTGGTTGACGATCAACTCTTCGACCCGGACCCCCATCAGCGCAAGCGAGCCCAGTGTGCGCGCCGCCTCTGCGGCGACGACACGCTCGGCCGTCATCACCAGATGCGCGCTCAACACCGACCCGTCGGTGAGCAGCTCGCTCAATCGTCCGGTCCCCGCGCCGATGCGCTCGAGCAGCCCGACCACCGCCGCCGAGCGCGCATCGTCCACGCTGGAAAGCCTGCGATGGCGCGGCCAAGCCCGCTCCAGATACAGCGCGAATGTCGCCGGCAGCGTCAGCATGCGCAACGCATCGGCAGTCGACGCGCAGTCAACCACGACGTGGTCCCACTCGCCCGAGGCCGCCAACTCACCGACTTCGTGCAGCCCGAGCACTTCCTGTATGCCTGGCAGAGCCGAAAGCTCTTCCGGCGCAATGGTTCCCACATCAGACTCGGGGAACTTGCCCGCGAGAAGGCCGACGATGTCGCGCCAACGGGCCTCGAGCAGTGCCAGTGTGTCGATCGCCAGCGCATCGAGGAATCCACCCTCGGCGTCGCGTCCGCTCTCGAGTTCGGCGAAGACCCGAGTGGGTTCACGTCGCCCGGTGGGAGTGATCGACGTGCCGAGCACGTCGCCGATCGAATGCGCCTGATCCGTCGACACGATCAGCACCCGCATGCCCGCGCGCGCGTCGCGTACGGCGTTGGCCGTCGCCAACGTCGACTTGCCGACGCCGCCCTTACCGACGAAGAGGCTGATCCGGGCCGCAGGCGGACTCGGATTCACACCGCTCGGTGGTGGCGGGAGATCACTCAGCCTCGGCTCGTTTCTTGAGGTCCTTCAGCGCCGTATCCGTGAGACGGCGTTCGGCCTTGCGTTTGAGCAGTCCGATCATGGGGATGATCAGGTCGACCGAGAGTTCGTAGGTGACGTCGGTTCCGGACCCTTTGGGCGACAACCGATATGCACCATTGAGTGACTTCAGCAGCGAACTGGACACCAACGTCCACTCCACCGATCCTCGATCGACCTCGCGCCAGTCATAGGCAAGGACCATCGTGTCCTTGAGCACGGCGGCGTCCAGCACCAGGCGTGCGGTCTTGGGATAGCCCTCCGGGTCCGCCTCGAGGACCTCGCAGTCCTGATACTCGTTCACCCATTCCGGATACGACGCGATATCGGCGATGACACCCATCACCGTCGAAGGGTCGGCTTCGATATGGATGGTCTGCGCCGTCTTGTCCGCCACTTCACTCTTCCCCATCTGTTTCCTGCTGACCGAAAATCTACCCCGCAGCGCTCTGTTGGGCCCGTGTCTCACGCGAGCCGGGACACTCCGATCGGTCGCGTCGCCTCCAGCCGGCGCTTCACCTCGAAGGCCATTTCTTTACCCGCCACCCGTCGCTGATGGTTCATCTTGGTCAGGTTCATCTTCGCCAGTTGCCAGGCCGCCACGCCGGAGGGTTCGGCGTGGAGGAAATAGTGCAGGATCACCCCGTCGAGCACGGGCTGTAGCCACACCTCCATCGTTCCGGTGAGCGCACCGGTCACCGTCCACCGGTGGCCGACCTCACCGCGGTCCTCGACGACCGTCAACCGCAGATCCGGCCACCAACGCCGCCAGCTCGCAGGGTCACCGACGGCCATACCGACCTCGACAGGGTCGGCGGAAATGAACGTCTCGTCCGCGATCTGGATGCTGTTCATCGTCGTACAGCTTCACATATGCACCTCGATCCCCGCCCGTGGTGGCCGACTACGCTGTTGAACGGCAAAGTCGCTAGTTGAGAGGCCATGATCGTGCGTGAGTTCAGTGTCCCCGCCTCATTCACTGTCGGCGAGCACGACAACGTCGTCAGCTCCGTCTTCAGTCACGAGCGCGACGATCCCGACCATGTGATCTTCCAGCGCCTCGTCGACGGCGTCTGGACCGATGTCACGTGCAAGGAAGCCGCAGAGCAGATCCGGTCGACGGCGTTGGGGCTGATCGCCGAGGGGGTGGCCCCCGGTGATCGTGTCGCCATACTGTCCGCGACCCGTTATGAATGGGTCATCCTGGACTACGCCATCCTCGCCATCGGCGCGGTGACCGTCCCCATTTACGAAACCTCATCCCCGGACCAGGTGCGCTGGGTGTTGGAAGATTCCGGCGCGGTGCTGGCGTTCGTCGAGATCGAGGCGCATGCACTGATGGTCGACGCGCTACTCGCCGAGTTGCCCTCCCTGCGCAAGGTCGCGGTCATCGAGTCGGCCACATCTTCAGCCCTGGACGCACTGGCCGAAGCCGGCGCGTCGGTGGATCGCAAGCTTCTCGAAGAACGGTTGGCGGGAATCCGCGCCGCCAACCCGGCGACCCTGATCTACACCTCCGGCACCACCGGCCGCCCCAAGGGCTGCCAGCTGACTCATTCCAATCTGCTGTACGAGACGCGGGGTGCGGCAGCGTCCTTCCCGAGTCTGTTGCGCAAAGGCGAGCGGCTGCTGGTGTTTCTTCCGCTGGCCCACGTCCTTGCGCGCGCGCTGTCCATGACGGCCTTCGCAAACGGCGTGACGATCGGCTACACGAGCGACATCAAGAATCTGGTACCGATGTTCGGGCTGTTCAAGCCCACAGTCATCGTGTCCGTCCCGCGCGTCTTCGAAAAGGTCTACAACACTGCGGAGTTGAACGCTCAGGATTCGGGGAAGGGTGCCATCTTCGCCAAGGCGGTCGAGACCGCGATCGCGTGGAGTCAAGCTCAGGACAGCGGCGGCCCGGGTCTGATGCTGCGCGCTAAGCACGCGGTTTTCGATCGACTCGTCTACGGCAAGCTGCGCGCCGCGACCGGCGGTGACTGCCGGGCGTCCATCTCTGGCGGCGCCCCACTCGGTGCACGCCTCGGCCACTTCTATCGCGGTATCGGGCTGACCATCTATGAAGGCTACGGACTCACCGAAACCAGCGCGGCGATCACCGCCAACCGGATCGGCGAGCTGAAAATCGGCACCGTCGGAAAGTTGTTGCCCGGTAACAGCATGGCGGTGGCGAACGACGGTGAACTGCTGGTGAAGGGCGGCGTGGTATTCGAGGGCTATTGGCGCAATGAGGCCGCCACAAGCGAGTCGATCGTCAACGGCTGGTTCCATACCGGAGACCTGGGCAGCATCGATGACGACGGGTTTCTGTCCATCGTCGGCCGCAAGAAGGAGATCATCGTGACCGCCGGCGGAAAGAACGTCGCACCGGCGGTGCTCGAGGATCAGCTGCGCGCACATCCGCTGATCAGCCAGGCGATGGCCGTCGGCGACGCCAAGCCGTTCATCGCTGCGCTCATCGCCATCGACCCCGAGGCTTTCGACGTGTGGAAGGCGCATCACGGCAAGAATGCTGCCGCCTCGGTCCAGGACTTGACCGATGATCCCGATCTCGTCGCCGAGATAGACCTCGCGGTCAAGAACGCCAATCGCGCGGTCTCGAAGGCTGAGGCGATCCGCAAGTTTGCGATCTTGCCCGTCGACTTCACCGTCCTCACCGGTGAACTCACCCCCACACTGAAGGTCAAACGCAAGGTGGTGGCCGAGAAGTTCGCCTCCGAAATAGAGAACCTCTACGTGAAGAACTAGAGCAGGCCGGCCAATCGGGCGGCCTGCGTCTTCCATTGCCAGTTGTCGACCACCCAGCGTCGGCCGGCCGCGCCCATCCGAGCCGCCCGGTCCGGATCGGCCAGCAGGTCAGCCACCGTTGCCGCGATGGCACCGACGTCCCAGCCGTCAACCACCACTCCGGTCTCGTCGTCGAGAACGGTTTCGGGTGCCCCACCCGAGCGCCCCGCCACCACCGGCACTCCCGACGCCGATGCCTCCAGATAGACGATGCCCAGCCCTTCGACGTCCAGGCCGGCGCCTCGGGTACGGCACGGCATCGCGAAGACGTCGGCCATCGCGTGATGGGCGGGCAGTTCGTCGCCCGGCACGCCGTCGGTGAACACCACGTCTTCCGAGACCCCGAAGCTGTGCGCCAGCTTGTGCAGCGATGTCCGGTACGGGCCCCCGCCGACGATCACCAGGGCTGCATCGGGCACGCGCTGCCGGATCGCGGGCAATGCCCGGATCAACATGTCCTGACCCTTTCGTGGCACAAGGCGTGACACGCAGGCCACGACGGGCCGATCACCGAGCCGGTAGCGGGCACGCAACTCCGCTCGCGCCACCTCGTCCGGGGCGAACCGTTCGGTGTCCACGCCGGCAGGCAGGTGCTCTAGCGCGGCGTGCGGACCGAAAGCCGAGGCGAACCGCCGCCTGGTGTAGCGGCTGATATATGTCACCGCGTCGGTGCTGGATCCGATGCGGCGCAACGCCGTTCGGGCCACCGGCAGCATCGACCAGCCGACCTCGTGGCCGTGCGTGCTGGCAATCACCCGGTCCGCGCCTGCGTCACGGGCGAGTGGCGCCATCAGGGCCAGCGGCGCGGCGGCCCCGAACCATACTGTCTCGGCGTTGTGATGCTCGACGAGGCGCCGCATCCGTCCGGCGACCGACGGTTCGGGAAGCATCAGCGTGGTCGGATGGCGCACCACCTCATAGGACGCGGCATGATCGAACTCGTCGGACCCCTTCCACTTGGGGGCGTACACCGTCAGCGTGTGCCCACCCCCGTCGACGAGGTGGTTCACGAGTTCCTGCAGGTATGACTGGATACCGCCGCGCCGGGGCGGAAAATCGTTGCTAACCAGCAGGACCCGACTCATCGCCCGTCAGGCTATCCCTTGGCCCACCGCCGCCATGCGGCCAGCACCTCGGCGGGGTCACCGCCCAGGGACTGCTGCATCGCGAACGCCAGGTCGGGGTGGCCGTGGCCGCAGGCCCGGATGTACAGGTCCCGCAGCGCCGCGATGCCGTACGTATCGGCGACGAACCGGGTGAACCACCAGGCGCGGTCGTAGGCCGAAGAACGCTGCGGCCCGTCCAATTCGGCGTCGGTCGGAAGTCCGCGGGCTATGGTCGCGTCCGCGTTCGCCGACAGTGGTATCGGCGGGCGTGCGACGAAGTCCGCCACGCCCTCCGTGAGCCACCGCGGCGCATCGACGGCGGTCGCGGCACGCGCTGCGTAGTGGAAAAGCTCGTGGCGCAACACGATTCGTAACGAAGGGTCATCCATCTCAGCGGCACCGGGGGCGAACATGATGCGCTCACCGGTGGCGGTTGCCGCGGTGTGGGTGTCGCCGCCACCGACCGCCGCGAACTGCGCATCGGTGCCTGCGGCCACCACGGCGATCGCGCGCGGCCAGTTCGGGCCCCAGAACGCGGTGACCGCGTCCGCCGCGTCGTCGAGCTGTGCGGAGATCCGGCGCAGCAGCGGTGCCGTGCGGTCGCCGAGTCCGATCAGGCGAACGGTGCGCCCATCCCTGAGCGTCTGAGTGGTCGACCGCGACGTGGGCGTGGTCAGTGATGCCGGCGCGGCGATCTGCGGACCGGCGGGAGCGGGTCCGGCTCTGCCGACGAACAGCAGCGCACAGACCAGTTCAGCGATCAGGAGCGCGGCAAGAGTTGTCCTGCTCTTCGCGCGCGAGCGCGGGCCTTCGATGGTCAGTAGCGGCGGATGTTGTAAATCGGCGCGTTGTCCATCGGCGCGACCCGCACCGGCGTGCCGTAGGTCGAGGCGTGCACCATCATCCCGTTGCCGATGTAGATCGCCGTGTGCGAGGCGTCGGAGTAGTAGTTGATGACGTCACCCGGCTGGATCTGATCCATCGAGACCGGCGACCCGCCGTTGGCCAGCGCCTGGCTGGAGTGCGGCAGCGAGATGCCTGCCTGCTGGAATGACCACATCACCAGCCCGGAGCAGTCGAACGCGTTCGGGCCCGACCCGCCCCATGAATACGGCGACCCGATCCTGCTCAGCGCGGCCTGGATCACGGTGGGGCTGTGACCCCCCGCCGGTGCCGGTGCCATGTCCCCCGGCGGGATGCCAGGAGGCGGCACCACAGCGCCTGCGGGCGGCCCACCGATGCCGGGAGGCGCCATCGCCAGGATCGCGGGATCACCCGGGGGCAGCGGAGCCGGCGGGGGCGGAGGCGGGGGTCCGGGCGGCAAGGCGGCCAGTGCCTCACGCTGGTTGGGAGTCAGCGCCTCGTACTGGGACTTGACGATCGCCATGTCGACCTGCAGCTTGCTCTGCTTGGACTGCAGGTCAGCGCGTACCGCGGCGGCCTGCTCGGCGGCGGTCTTCGCCTCGGCCGCAGACTTCGCCGATGCCTCTTCGGCGACCGCGGCCTGCGCACCGGCTTCCTTGAAGCTCTTCATCTGTGACGATATCGAGGCGGCCATCACCCGCTGGATCGACATCTGGTCGATGAGGCCCTGCGGCGAGGAGGCGGTCAGCAGCGCATTGAGACCGTCCGGCCTGCCGCCCATGTATTGCGACGCCGCGATCTTGTCGACCTGGTTCTGAAAGGTGGCCAGCTGCTCCCTTGCGGAGTCCAGCGCCGAAGCGTCGGCGGCGTGTTTGGCTTCTGCTGCCTGTTGGGCCGCGACTTTCTTGTCCAGATCCAGCTGCGCGGAGTGCATGGCCTCGGTGGTCTGCTCGGCCTGCCGCGACAATTCGTTGAGCTTCGCCAGCGCATCGTCGGCGGGGTCGGCCTGCACAGTTGACGCGAGAATTCCCCCGAACAACACGATTCCAGCTAACACACCCACCGCGGGTCGTTTAAGGACATGAGTGAGCAAGCGCCTGGAGTGAAGCCTCAAGATTTGCGTCCTTCAACTGCCGTTACAAAGCCGTCTCGAACAACTTTTTGATCTCAGACAGGTTACGAAACGGCATCGCCCTTGTCCAACAGAAGATGCAAATTTAACAGGAGCGTGGAATTTCGATAACCCCGGGTCCCTCCGCGTGTCGCGTCACGCTACCCCGGAGTTATTGCCGCGATGGATCGGAACGAGACGCAGCCGTGGAGCCAACCCCACGTCAGCGAGCACCTCAAGCGCCCGGCGTTCATCGTCCAGCAAACTTTCCGGCGCCCCGAGCAATACGCTGACAACGCAGTCCTGACAACCCGGGCCCCGGACCGCGCAGTCGTCGCAGTCGATGGTGACCGTGCCCGTATCGGGGCGCTCGTCGTGGGTCATTCGGCAGTCCTCCTGCTTGGTGTTGCCCGAACGGTATCGACAGGCACCGACAACTGAGTCGCTGCGGCGTGGCACCCCCCAGCCTGCCGGTGTTTGTCGGTCCGGTTCCCTACCGTCAGCGCATGGGCCAGCTCAGCTTCGCTGATGTCGATCCACTGGCTGACGTCGCTTTGCGGGAGACCACCTTCGTGGTGGTGGACCTGGAAACCACCGGCGGGCGCGCGAGCGGCGACAACCACGACGCCATCACCGAGATCGGCGCCGTCAAGGTGCGCGGGGGTGAGGTGCTCGGCGAATTCGCGACCCTGGTGGATCCGGGGCGCAGCATCCCGCCGCAGATCGTCTCCCTGACCGGAATCACCACGGCGATGGTGTGCGATGCGCCGCGGATCGAATCGGTGCTCCCGGCGTTCCTGGAGTTCTCCCGCGGTGCAGTGCTCGTGGCCCACAACGCCGGCTTCGACATCGGATTCCTGCGCGCCGCCGCCGAGCGCGCTCACATCACCTGGTCGCGGCCACCCGTGCTGTGCACGGTGCGTCTGGCACGACGCGTACTCACCCGGGATGAGGCGCCGAGCGTGCGGCTGTCGGCCCTGGCCCGGTTGTTCAACGCGTCCACCACCCCGACGCACCGCGCACTCGACGACGCGCGTGCCACCGTCGACGTGTTGCACGGGCTCATCGAACGCGTCGGCAACCAGGGTGTGCACACCTACACCGAGCTGCGGTCGTATCTGCCCGACGTCTCCCCCGCACAGCGCCGCAACCGCCACCTCGCCACGCACCTTCCCCGCCGGCCCGGCGTCTACCTCTTCCGTGGGCCGGCTTCCGAAGTGCTCTATGTGGGAACGGCCGTCGATCTGCGCCGCCGGGTCAGCCAGTACTTCAACGGCGCCGACCCGCGTACCCGCATCAAGGAGATGGCGTCGCTGGCCATCGCGGTCGACCACGTCGAGTGCGCGCATGACCTCGAGGCGGGGGTACGCGAACTGCGACTGCTCGCCGCCCATGCGCCGCCCTACAACCGCCGATCGAAGTTTCCGCACCGGTGGTGGTGGGTGGTTTTGACCGACGAGGCGTTTCCACGTTTCTCGGTCGTACGTTCACCGAAGCACGAATGCGTCCTCGGCCCGTTCCGCTCACGGGCCGACGCGGTGCAGACGGCAGCGCTGCTGGCCCGGTTCACCGGCGTCCGGACATGTACGACGCGGCTGGGCCGCTCGGCATCGCACGGTCCGAAATGTCCCGAGCGCGAGGTCTCACCCTGCCCCGCTGCGCACGGTTTCAGCGCCGCCGACTACGCCCACACTCCGCGCCGCGCCAGGGATCTGATCGAGGGCATCGACAGCCGGGCACTGGCCGATGTGCTCGCCCACATCACCGATCTGGCCGAGCGCGCCCGCTACGAAACCGCAGCACGGCTGCGCGATCACGCCACCGTCGCCATCGACACGCTCTGGCGTGGCCAGCGGTTGCGCGCACTCGCCGACGTCGGCGAAATGGTCGCCGCACGACCGGACGGGGCGGGCGGTTGGCATCTGGCGGTGATCCGCCACGGACAGCTGGCGGCCGCGGGCAACGCGCAACGCGGGGTGCCCCCGATGCCGGTCGTCGACGCGATATGTGCTGGCGCACAAGCGATTCTGCCGAATCAGGCACCGCTGGGTGGCGCGCTCGTCGAAGAGACCGCGCTCATCGCGCGCTGGCTGGCTCGACCGGGGGTGCGGATCGTGCGCGCAGATTCCGGTTACGCCTCACCCGCAGGATCTGCCGGACGGTTCGCGGCGTGGTCGGCGTCGGCTCGTTCGGCCCGGATCGCCGCCGAGCAACTCGCCGAGGCCGACTCAGAGCTTCTTACCGAACCCCACCCAACGCGCGAGCAGCTTTTCGGCGGCGCCGGAGTCGATGGTCTCGGCCGCCTTGGCCAGACCAGCCTGCCACGCGGGAACCCACTTGGCGTCGCTGGCTAGGCCGGCGTGCGCCACCATCGCACCCGCCGCGTTGAGCACCACCGCGTCACGCACCGGACCCGTCGCCCCGCCGAGCACTGCGCGCACCGACGCGGCGTTGGCTTCGGCGTCACCGCCCACCAACTCCGAGAGTTCGGCGCGGGCGAACCCGAACGCCCCTGGGTCGAACGTCAGCCGCTCGACGGTGCCCGCCTGAACCCGCCAGATGGTGCTGGTCGTGGTGGTCGTCAGCTCGTCGAGGCCGTCGTCGCCGTGCACCACCAGAACGCTGGACCCGCGGGTGGCGAACACACCGGCCATCACCTCGGCGAGGTCCGCCCATGCGCAACCGATCAGACCGGCCCGCGGTGATGCCGGATTCGTCAGTGGCCCAAGCAGATTGAATACCGTCGGCACCCCGATCTCCCGCCGTACGACACCGGCATGGCGGTACGACGGATGGAACTGCGGTGCGAAACAGAATCCGATACCCACCTCGGCGACACTGCGCGCGACATCGTCGGGACTGAGGTCGATGCGGACTCCGAGCGCCTCGAGCGTGTCGGCCCCACCAGACAGCGACGAGGCCGCCCGGTTGCCGTGCTTGATGACCGGCACTCCGGCGGCGGCCACCACGATCGCCGCCATCGTGGAGAGGTTCACCGTGTTTGCGCCGTCGCCGCCGGTGCCGACCACGTCGACGGTGTCGTTGCCGATCGTCTCGGTCGGCACCCGGCGCGCATGCTTGAGCATCGTGTCGGCCAACTCGGTCACTTCGGCCGGCGTCGGCCGCTTCATTCTCATCGACACGCCGAAGGCGGCGATCTGGGCGGGAGTCGCCGCGCCGGTCATGATCTGGTCCATCGCCCAGCCGGCCTGTCCCGGTGCAAGCGCCTGACCAGTGGTTAGGCGGCCGAGAACCTGAGGCCATGTCGGGGAGTCACCAGAAGTCACGCGCTGATTATGACGAATTGCTTACCCGGGTGGAGTTCAACAACTACAAAGCGTCATACTTGCGGATGTGACGAGCGCTGTAGGCACCTCGGGGACCGCTATCACGTCGCGAGTTCATTCCCTGAACCGGCCGAACATGGTCAGTGTCGGCACGATTGTGTGGCTGTCTAGCGAGCTGATGTTCTTTGCCGGACTGTTCGCGATGTACTTCACCGCACGGTCGCAGGCCGGAGGCAACTGGCCGCCCGAGCCGACCGAGCTGAACCTGGTGCAGGCGGTACCGGTGACCGCGGTGCTGATCGCATCCTCGTTCACCTGCCAGATGGGTGTCTTCGCGGCCGAACGCGGTGACGTGTTCGGGCTGCGGCGCTGGTATGTCATCACGTTCCTGATGGGGCTGTTCTTCGTCCTCGGCCAGGGCTACGAGTACTTCCACCTGGTTCAGCACGGCACGACGCTGTCCAGCAGCGCCTACGGCTCGGTCTTCTACCTGGCCACCGGCTTCCACGGCCTGCACGTCATCGGCGGGCTCGTCGCCTTCATCTTCCTGCTCGCCCGCACCACGATGAGCAAGTTCACTCCTGCACAGGCCACCGCGGCGATCGTCGTCTCGTACTACTGGCACTTCGTCGACATCGTGTGGATCGCTCTGTTCGCCGTCATTTACTTCGTCCGATGATCGGCTCGCCGATCGGCCCGATGAGAAGGGGTTCGATGACCGTCAAGGCCACCGGAACCGGGAAGCCGTCGATTGTGAAGCGCCGTCGGCTGCGCCGCCGCCTGTCAGCAGCGATGCTTCTGCTCGTAGGGCTGGGAATCGCCGGTGGCGTAGCGGCCACGCTGACACCGACTCCCCAGGTGGCTGTCGCCGACGAGTCGCAGTCGGCGCTGCTGCGCACCGGCAAGCAGCTGTTCGACACGTCGTGCATCACGTGCCACGGCGCGAACCTGCAGGGCGTGGCCGACCGTGGTCCCAGCCTTCTCGGTGTGGGTGAGGCCGCCGTCTATTTCCAGGTTTCGACCGGCCGCATGCCGGCCATGCGCGGTGAGGCGCAGGCTCCGCAGAAGCCCCCGCAATTCGATGAGGCTCAGATCGACGCACTCGGTGCGTATGTGCAGGCCAACGGCGGTGGCCCGGTCGTTCCGCGCGACGAGAACGGCCAGATCGCGAACGAATCGCTGCTGGGCAACGACGTCGCCCGTGGCGGCGACCTGTTCCGGCTGAACTGCTCCTCCTGCCACAACTTCACCGGCAAGGGCGGCGCGCTGTCGTCCGGTAAGTACGCGCCAGAGCTGTCCGGGGCCAACCCGGCGCAGATCTATACGGCGATGCTGACCGGACCGCAGAACATGCCCAAGTTCTCCGACCGGCAGCTGACGCCCGAGGAGAAGCGCGACATCGTCGCCTACGTGCGGATGGCCAGCACCGCACCTGACCCCGGTGGCTACGGCCTCGGCGGTTTCGGCCCGACGTCTGAGGGCATGGCCGCCTGGATTATCGGCATAGTGGCCGTCGTCATCGCGGCCCTGTGGATCGGAGCGCGAGCATGAGCGACGGCGACATCAAGGGAAGCGATACGCCGGGACAGAAGGGCGAACCCGGCCAGCCGACCGACGCAGAACTCGCGAACATGTCGCGCGAGGAGCTGCTGGAGCTGGGCGGCAAGATCGACGGGGTCGAGATCGTCTACAAGGACGAACGCTGGCCCATCCCCGGTACCAAGGCCGAGAAGCGCGCCGAGCGCCTGGTGGCACTGTGGCTCCTGATCGGTGGACTCTCCGGTCTGGCGCTGCTGGGTGTCTTCCTGTTCTGGCCGTGGGAGTACCGCAGCGGGAGTGAGCCCGACCATCTCTGGTACGACCTGGCCACTCCGCTGTACGGATTGACGTTCGGGCTGTCGATTCTGGCCATCGGCATCGGCGCGGTGCTGTATCAGAAGAAGTTCATTCCCGAAGAGATCTCGATTCAGGAACGCCACGACGGCGCCTCCCCCGAGCTCCAGCGAAAGACGGTGGTAGCCAACCTCTCCGACGCGCTGGAATCGTCGACCATCAAGCGGCGCAAGCTCATCGGCCTGTCGCTCGGCGTGGGAATGGGCGCGTTCGGCCTCGGCACGCTGGTGGCATTCGCCGGTGGTCTGATCAAGAACCCGTGGAAGCCGGTGGTGCAGACCGCCGATGGCAAGAAGGCCGTGCTGTGGACGTCCGGCTGGACACCGCGCTTCAAGGGCGAGACCATCTACCTCGCTCGCGCGACCGGCAACGGGACCTACGCCAAGATGCGGCCCGAGGACATCGACGCAGGTGGCATGGAGACCGTGTTCCCCTGGCGCGAGTCCGACGGTGACGGCACGACTGTCGAGTCACACCACCGTCTTTCGGAGATCACCATGGGTGTGCGTAACCCTGTGATGCTGATCCGTATCAAGCCGGTCGATCTGCCTCGGGTCGTGAAGCGGAAGAACCAGGAAAGCTTCAACTTCGGTGACCTCTTCGCGTTCACCAAGGTGTGCTCGCACTTGGGTTGCCCCTCATCGCTGTACGAGCAGCAGACCTACCGCATCCTCTGCCCGTGCCACCAGTCGCAGTTCGACGCGTTGCACTTCGCGAAACCCATCTTCGGTCCGGCTGCGCGCGCGCTGGCGCAGCTGCCGATAACGATTGACAAGGACGGCTACCTGGTCGCCAACGGGGACTTCATCCAGCCCGTCGGCCCGGCATTCTGGGAGCAAACAAATTGAGTCCAAAACTGCCTAAACCACCGAGCATGGCCCAAATCGCGGCCGGCCAGGGCAACGCGATCGATTCGCGTTACCACCCATCAGCGGCGGTCCGCCGACAGCTGAACAAGGTCTTCCCGACCCACTGGTCGTTCCTGCTTGGCGAAATCGCGATGTACAGCTTCATCGTGCTGCTGCTCACCGGCGTGTACCTGAGCCTGTTCTTCGATCCGTCAATGGCCGAAATCGTCTACGACGGTGTGTACCAGCCGCTACGCGGCATCGAGATGTCCAAGGCGTACGCATCCACCCTCGACATCAGCTTCGAGGTTCGCGGCGGTCTGTTCGTCCGCCAGGTCCACCACTGGGCGGCGCTGTTGTTCGCCGCGGCGATCATGGTGCACCTCGCCCGCATCTTCTTCACCGGCGCGTTCCGCCGGCCACGCGAGGCCAACTGGATCATCGGCTCGCTGCTGCTCATTCTGGCGATGTTCGAAGGCTACTTCGGCTACTCGCTTCCCGACGATCTGCTCTCGGGCATCGGCCTGCGGGCGGCGATGAGCTCCATCACCCTTGGCATGCCGGTGATCGGCACGTGGCTGCACTGGGCGCTGTTCGGCGGCGACTTCCCTTGCGGCGGTGTCGGATACCAGTGCTCGCAGGACGGCTACTGGCTGCCGCGCATGTACTCACTGCACATCCTGTTGATCCCGGGAATCATCCTGGCGCTCATCGGGATTCACCTCGCGCTGGTGTGGTTCCAGAAGCACACCCAGTTCCCCGGTCCCGGTCGGACCGAGACGAACGTCGTCGGCGTGCGGGTCATGCCGGTGTTCGCGGTGAAGTCGGGCGCGTTCTTCGCGATGACCGTCGGCATTCTCGGCCTGATGGGCGGCTTGTTACAGATCAACCCGATATGGCAGCTGGGACCGTACAAACCGTCACACGTGTCGGCGGGCAGCCAGCCGGACTTCTACATGATGTGGACGGAAGGCCTCGCACGTATCTTCCCGGCCTGGGAGTTGTACTTCCTCGGCCACACCGTGCCTGCGCCGGTGTGGGTGGCGTTGATCATGGGCCTGGTCTTCATGCTTCTGCCGGCCTGGCCGTTCCTGGAGAAGAAGTTCACCGGCGACGACGCTCACCACAACCTGTTGCAGCGGCCCCGGGATGCCCCGGTGCGCACCGCAATCGGCGCCATGGCGATCGCTTTGTACATGGTGCTCACGCTGTCCGCGATGAACGACGTCATCGCCCTCAAGTTCCACATCTCGCTGAACGCGACGACGTGGATCGGGCGTATCGGCATGATCGTGGTGCCGGCGATCGTCTACTACATCGCGTACCGGTGGGCCATCGGACTGCAGCGCAGCGACCGCGCGGTGCTCGAGCACGGCATCGAGACCGGCATCATCAAGCGGCTGCCGCACGGTGCCTACATCGAGCTGCACCAGCCGCTGGGTCCGGTCGATGACCACGGTCACCCGCTGCCGCTGGAGTACCAGGGTGCGGCGGTTCCGAAGCGCATGAACAAGCTCGGCTTCGCGGGCGCCCCCGGCTCCGGTAGCTTCCTGCGGGGAGACTCGCTGTCGGAGAACGAGCAGCTCGTCGAGGCCGCGCACGCTGCGGAACGCAAGGCGCTCACCGCATTGCGCGAGCACCAGGACCGCAACGGCTCGTCCAACGGACACACCAAAGGGTCGTCCAACGGACACACGAACGGGCATCACTGATCTGAGCGACACCGGACACCTGCGGCCGTCAGGTCGCGGGTGTTTCGTTGCGCCAACGCAATCCACGTAATGCAGACGTCTACTCGCACTTCTGCACTTCTGCCGCAGAACGTGGACCCGACGCGCGGTGACGCGCTCGGATCGTCGAGAAGCCTGACGACGCCGTGTCGCTCTCGACAGCCAAACACAGGTGGCCACCTACGCCAACCCAATGCAGACGTCGACTCGCACTTCTGCCGCAGAACGTGGACCCGACGCGGAGTTACGCGCTCTGATCGTCCAGAAGCGTGCGTAACTCGCGTAGGTAGAACCACGGAATCGCCGGCATTGCCAGCGTGACGAGGCCGCTCAGGCCGAAGAACACCCAAGACGCCGTGTCGCTCTCGACGGCCATCAAATAGGTCGCCACGCCTATCGCCACCATGGCGATGCCGATCGCACACGCGATCAGGACGGCGCAGCGCAGCCAGACCTGGTCGATGGCCGCCACCAGCGGCGCGGGCAGCGACGTACTGTGCGTGACCGCCGCCGCGTAACCCGGACCTGAGTGGATCCGGCCTGCAGTCGACCCCGATATCCGCATTTTCTCGGTCGCGTCCGCTTGTGCCGATTCCTGCCGTCGCCCCGGTACGCCCCCCGGCGCGGGCCGGGCGGGCGGTTCAGGGTCGGCCATCGCGTCGCGGCGGGCCCGAATCAGAAGCGGCACAGCGCCGATGATCACGGCGGCCGATATCGCGATGACGATGTACAGCAGCCACGGTGTGCCCGAATCGCCCGACGGTTCGGATTGGCTGCTGCCCAGGTCCACAAGGGCCACGGTGGCCGCGACGCCGGCGCCGAGTGCCGCCAGCCATATCGCCGCGCAGGCGCCGAGCAGGATGCGGTCGGTGCGATCGAACTCGCCGGGGTCCAGCGGTTGACGCACGCGCACGGAATCGGTGGTGTAGGACATCAGCAGGCCGTCTGTGCGGAGTTGTTGGTGTTGGACGACAACACGGTCCCATCGCTGGTCGTAATCGAACAGTTGAGCCGGCTCACCAGGAACAGGCTGGACGCCTGCACCGAACCCACCTCCGACTGCGAGATGGGCGTCACCGTCAGAGACCACGGAATGTAGACATTGCGTTGGGTGCGGCTGCGCCCCGAGGCGTCGATGTAGGTGACGGTGATGATGTCCCCCGGCGCCTTGGTTCCCGTCACCGAGTAGGTGACCTGGCGTGGGCCTGCGCGGGTCGTCGGCGGCGGTGGCGGCGCGGCCGTCTCCGGCGGCGGCGGAGGCGGTTCGGCGGGCGGCGGTGGTGGTGGCGCCGGCGCCGGCGCCGGCTCCTCGGTGACGGTCACGGTCTCCGGCGGCGGAGGCGGCTCTGACGGGGGAGGCGGCGGAGGTGGCGGCGGCGGAGTCGTGGTGGTGATCTCGTCCTGCACCGGCGGTACGGGCGGCGGCGTGGTCGTCGAGGTCTCGGGTTTGGAAAGGTTGCTGGTGTCTGTCCGGGTCACCAGCACCGATACGGAGACGACCAGGGCGATGGCGGCGACGATGGCCACCACCCCGACCACCCAGGGCCACCGGGGCGGCTCGGTCGTGACGACATGCTCGGGCTCGTAGTTGTCGTAGTCGTACAGGCCTGAGTCCGCAGGCACGTACGGACCGCTGGTGAACTGCTCGGATTCGGGTGCGGAGTACGCCTGCGAATAGGTGTCGGGTTCGCTGCTCTCCGGCCTACCGCCGGGCTCCTGACCAGGAACGTCGGCCCCTTCTGGGACCCCGCTGCCCGGGGGGTTCGGCCCGCTCATTTACGCCTATCCTTCTCGACTCACATGCCCCGGGCAACACTACCCAAACACCTGGTGGGGATGAATCTCGCAGCACGGGTTATCGACGAACTAATGCCCCGATTGTGACCTTGCGCGCGGGGGTGTAGGCCCCGGCCTGCCGTCAGTGCTTCTCGGGTCCGGTGTAGTACTCGAAGACCAGGCCACCGACCGTCGTGAGCACGAAACACACGCCGGCCACGATGAGCCACGGGAGCCAGAGCGCGACGCCGACGGCCGCGACGGACGCCGACAGCGCGATGAACACCGGCCACCAGCTGTGCGGGCTGAAAAAGCCCAGCTCCCCGGCGCCGTCGCTGATCTCGGCGTCCTCGTAGTCCTCGGGCCGGGTGTCCAGGCGCCGGGCCACGAAGCGGAAGAACGTGCCGGTGATCAACGTCAGGCCAGCCGTCAGGACCAGCGCGGTGGTGCCCGCCCATTCGATGCCGCCGTACTGGAACATCGCGGTCAGCACGCCGTAGACGACCGCGGCCAGAACGAAGAACGCGGTCAGGAACTCGAACAGCCTTGCTTCGATATGCATGTGGTGTCCCTACTTGCTGGCCTGCGTTAGCTGAGGCGCCTGCTCGCCGCGGCGGCTGTCAAACGGCTTTGTGGTGACCGCCAGCGGATCCTGGTCGATCGCCTGCAGCGCCTCGGCATTGGTGGCACCGTCCTGACGCTGCTCCAGGTACGCCTTGAAATCGTTGGGCGACACGACCCGCAGCTCGAAGTTCATCATCGAGTGATAGGTGCCACACATCTCCGTGCACCGCCCGACGAACGCGCCGTTCTGGTTGATCTCACTGATCTGGAATTTGTTGTCGGAGTTGTTGTCCTCCGGGTTGGGCATCACGTCGCGCTTGAACAGGAACTCCGGGACCCAGAAGCCGTGAATGACGTCGGCCGAGGCGATCTGGAACTCGATGCGCTTACCCGAGGGCACCACCAGGACCGGAATCTCGCTGGACGTGCCCAGCGTCTCGATCCTGTCGAAGTTCAGATATGAGCGGTCTTCGGGGTTCTTGCCCGCGATCACGCCGAACTCGCCGCCGTGTTCGCCCTCGACACCCTCGGGGCCGGAGGCGACGGCTTCCTTGCGCTCGGCGTCGGCCCCCTCGTAGTTGAACGTCCCGTCCGCGTAGTTCACCTTCTGGTAGCCGAACTTCCAGTTCCACTGGAATGCGGTGACGTCGATGACGACCTCGGGGTTCGGCTCCTTGTGCAGCATCTTCTCCTGCACCACGACGGTGAAGTAGAACAGCACCGAGATGATCAGGAACGGCAGAACGGTCAGCACCAGCTCCAGCGGCATGTTGTAGCCGAACTGGCGCGGCAACTCGGTATCGCCCTTCTTGTGCCGGTGGAACGCCGACGTCCAGAAGATCAGTCCCCAGACGATCGCACCGACGACGAGCGACGCGATCACCGAGCCGATCCACAGCTCGCGATTCAGATGCGCTTCCGGGGTGATGCCGCGAGGCCAGCCTAGGCCGAGAACCTCTGACCAGTCACACCCGCTGAGCAGCACCGTCATGCTGCCGAGTACGACTGACAACGCCACCACCTTCACACCGCGAGGTGTCACGCTGGCGCCTCCTAGAAGTCGGGACGGAAAGCCGAATACTACGCAGCGTAGACCACCCTTGGACGCAGGTCTCGCGACAGGTCAGTCATTAGGCATACTGGCGCGGTGTGCGGACTGCTGGCCCTGGTTACCGACCCGTCCGCTGAGGTATCGCAAGACCTCGTAGACGCGGTGTCGGGCGCGTCGCACCTGATGCGTCACCGCGGTCCCGACGAACCGGGCACGTGGGCTGACAACGCCGCGCACCCCACCACGGTGCTGGGGTTCAATCGGCTGTCGATCATCGACATCGCCCACAGCCACCAGCCGCTGCGGTGGGGCCCGCCGGAATCCCCCGACCGCTACGTCCTGGTGTTCAACGGGGAGATCTACAACTACCTGGAGTTGCGGGAGCAGCTGCGTGGCGAGCACGGCGCCGTGTTCGCCACGGAGGGCGACAGCGAGGCGATCGTCGTCGCGTACCACTACTGGGGTACCGAGGCGCTGACGCGGCTGCGCGGCATGTTCGCGTTCGCACTGTGGGACACCGTCGAGGGCGAATTGTTCTGTGCCCGCGACCCGTTCGGCATCAAGCCGCTGTACATGGCGACGGGCAACGGCGGAACCGTGTTCGGCAGCGAGAAGAAGTGCCTGCTGGATCTCGCCGGGGTTGTCGGTATCGACCTGGGCATCGACGAGCGCGCCACCCAGCACTACACGGTGCTCCAATACGTGCCCGAGCCCGAGACGCTGCACCGCGGCATCCGCCGCCTCGAATCGGGCAGTTATGCCCGCGTGCGGCCCGGCCAGCCGCCCCGGGTGACGCGGTACTTCACCCCGCGATTCGCCGCGGTCGGCTTCACGACCGGCGGCGAGCGTGCGCGCTACGACGAGATCACCGCGGTCTTGGAAGACTCGGTGGCCAAGCACATGCGCGCCGACGTCACCGTCGGGGCATTCCTGTCCGGCGGCATCGATTCGACGGCGATCGCGGCGCTGGCCATGCGGCACAACCCGCGGCTGATCACCTTCACCACCGGATTCGAGCGTGAGGGCTATTCCGAGGTCGACGTCGCCGTCGCGTCGGCGGAGGCCATCGGCGCACGACACGTGACGAAGGTTGTCAGTCAGGCCGAGTTCGTCGCGGCGCTACCCGAAATCGTCTGGTATCTCGACGAACCCGTCGCCGACCCAGCGCTCGTTCCCCTGTTCTTCATCGCCCGCGAGGCCCGCAAGCACGTCAAGGTCGTGCTCTCGGGCGAGGGTGCCGACGAGCTCTTCGGCGGCTACACGATCTACCGAGAACCTTTGTCGCTCAAGCCTTTCGATTATCTCCCCCGACCTGTTCGCAAATCGCTCGGAAAGGCCTCACGGCCGCTGCCGGAGGGTATGCGCGGCAAGAGCCTGTTGCATCGCGGCTCGCAGACGCTCCAGGAGCGCTACTACGGCAACGCCCGCAGCTTCTCCGACGAGCAGCTGCGCGCGGTACTGCCGGGCTTCCGGCAGGAGTGGACGCACACCGATGTGACGGCAGCGGTCTATGCCGCGTCCGATGGCTGGGATCCGGTGGCCCGCATGCAGCACATCGACCTGTTCACCTGGCTGCGCGGCGACATCCTGGTCAAGGCCGACAAGATGACGATGGCCAATTCGCTCGAGCTGCGCGTGCCGTTCCTGGACCCCGAGGTGTTCGCGGTGGCGTCACGCCTGCCGCTGGAGCAGAAGATCACCAGGACAACGACCAAGTTCGCGTTGCGCCGGGCCCTGGAGCCGATCGTGCCCGCGCATGTGCTCAACCGGCCGAAGCTGGGCTTCCCGGTACCGATCCGGCATTGGCTGCAGGCGGGCGAACTGCAGGACTGGGCCTACCGGATGGTCGCCGAATCACAGGCCGGTCACCTGATCGACCTGAACGCGGTCACGCGAATGCTCGACGAACACCGAAGTGGCACAAGCGATCACAGCCGCCGGCTGTGGACGGTGCTGATTTTCATGCTGTGGCACGCCATCTTTGTCGAGCACACGGTGACCCCGCAGATCAGCGAGCCGACCTACCCCGTACAGCTGTGAGAAGGAAGGGCAGACCCCGCTATCTGTCGGCGCCAAGCGCCTCCGAGATCTCCGCGCCGGCCTCGGCACCGTAGGCGTCGGTCAGCCGCGCGACGGCTTCCTCGCGGTCCCAGGTCCACTCCTGCGGACCGGGCGCCTCGAACACGAGGACGGCGACCAGCGAGGCCAGCTGCGCCGACCGTTCATCGCTCAGCCCGGCGCTACGGCCGGTGAGGAATCCGGCACGGAACGCGTCCCCGATGCCGGTCGGGTCGGCCTGGCGCTTCTCTGGGACGACGTCGACGTGGGTGAAGGTGCCGCCCGCGCCGACGAGGTCGACGCCCTTGGGCCCCAGGGTCGTGATGCGCATACCGATCTGGCTCATCACCTGAGCCTCGCTCCAGCCGGACTTCTGCAGCAGCAGATCCCACTCGTAGTCGTTGGTGAACAGGTAGGTAGCGCCGTCGATGAGCTTGCGGATCTCCTCACCGGACAGCCGCGCCAACTGTTGAGACGGGTCCGCGGCGAATGCCAGGCCGAGCTTGCGGCACTCCTCGGTGTGCAGGAACATCGCCTCGGGATCGTTGGCGCCGACGATCACCAATTCCGGTGTGCCGACCCGCTTCACGACGTCGGCCAGGGAGATGTTGCGAGCCTCCGACATGGCGCCGGGATAGAAGGACGCGATCTGCGCCATGGCCTCGTCGGTCGTGCACACGAAGCGTGCGGTGTAGGCGGAGTCCGAGACGAGCACACTGTCGGTGTCCACACCGACGGCTTCCAGCCACGACCGGTAGTCGTCGAAGTCCTTGCCGACGGCGCCGACCAACGCTACGTCCCCACCCAGCACGCCGATCGCGAAGGCCATATTGCCCGCGACACCGCCCCGGTGCACGACCAGATCATCGACCAGGAAGCTCAGCGACACCTTCTGCAGATGTTCGGGCAGGAGTTGTTCGGAGAATTTCCCGGGAAACCGCATCAGATGGTCGGTCGCAATTGATCCGGTCACCGCAATGGTCACGAAACTTCACTCCTTATTGATTAAGCCGTCTAGCTAAACCTTACCGAGCGGGCGCGGCGCGCAAGGTGCGCTAACCTGCGTACGAGTGCCCCGTTGGGCCACTGTAGACAGGCATATTCCGATACACACTTTTGGGGAGCAAATACATGCCCGGTCCGTACCCGCCCGAATACGGCGCCGGACCGGGCGGCCCGCAAATGTATCCGACGACGGGTCCACAGTGGTTTCCTCAGCAGCAGAACCCCGAGCCCTATCCGGACAACCCTCCGTCGGCTTATCCGGGGATGCTTCCGCCGCCGGTGCAGTATCCGAAGAGGCGGCGCTGGCCCCTTGTCCTAGGGGCACTGCTGGTGGTGGCGGTGGTCGCCGTGGTGGTCTCGATCGTGCTGGCCACCCGCGGCGGCGACCAGGCATCCGCGTCGGGCGCGCTGAGCGACGCGTCGGCCAAGACGGCGATCCAGGAGTATTTGGATGCGATGACCAACGGCGACGACGAGACCGTCGCCCGGCACACCCTGTGCGGGTTGTTCGACGCCGTCAGGGAGAAGCGTTCCGACCTCGCGCTGGCCGGCCTCGCCAGCGATGCCTTCCGTCAGCAGTACGGACGCGCAGAGGTGACGTCGATCGACAAGATCGTGATGTGGTCACCGCATCAGGCGCAGGTGCTGTTCACCATGAAGGTCGAGCCAAAGGGCTCTCGGCGCAACGAACCCCGAGCCCAGGGTGAACAGCAGGGCGTCGCGCAGCTACTCACCCAGGGCAACGAGGTGCTCGTGTGCTCGTATCTGCCGCGGACGGCGGGCCAGTACTGATATGGGGAGTTGATTGTCAATGGGGCAAGGTGAAGCGGCGGCCGCGACCGTCGCCGTGGCCGCCGCTTCGTTTGACCAGATGAGTGTCGTGGTGGTGTCGAGCGTGTCGTGTCGACGCGTTGTCAGTCTGATATGCGCGGGTTGGTTACCGCAGGATCGGGACTTCGAGTCGGAGTTGGCCGCCATCTAGAGTCGAGCGTGATCATGTTGCCAGACAACGTGATTGCTCATAGAACAGACGCGGATCACTCCAAGACGCTTGCCGTCACCACCGAGTTCGTCATCTGGACGCCATGGGCTGGCTACTCGCCGTCAAGCACCGCCAACGACCAGCACCAGCCGGCCAGCTCTCTGGCCACCGCGATGTTGGCGACCACGGATCGCTTCTTGCGTTGATCGAAGTTCGCCCAACGCTGATGCAGGCGTCGGTTGGCGGCCTGACCCCGAGCCCGCGCCGCCGGGCAGGCCAGATCCCACCGACGCCGCAACACCGCACCCGGCCGATACGGGCTGCGATGGTGCCACGCCGCTTCGACCAACAGGCGTCGTACGTGCTTGTTGCCGGTCTTGGTTACCTCGCCCTGCACCCGACTGCCACCGGAGGAGAATTCGGATGGGACCAGCCCCAGGTAGGCGCCGATCGTGCGACCGGTCAACCGGTGCCAGTCGCCGATCTCGGTGGCCAGCCCGAACGCCGTCAGCGTGGCGATCCCGCGCAGACACCCCAGCCGTCGGACCACCGCGGTGAACTCACTGTCGGCGGCCATCTCCTCGATCGCTGCCTCCAGCCGTTCCCTGCGGTCCACGCACGCGGTCATGGCGTCGAAGGTCGCGTCATAGGTCAGCTGCAGTGCCCGGTTGTCGAAGCGCTGCTGGCGCAGCCACAGTTCGTGACGACTGGTCCAGGTCGCGCCGCCGTAGTACACGATGCCCTGCCGCAGAAGCAGTTTCGATAGCCGGTGCCGCGCGGCCATCAAATCGCCGCGGCAGTCCTCGCGTGCCCGCACCAGATCACGAGCCGCTTCCTGATCAGCGGAGGGAATCGCGACCGCGGTGATCTGACCCAGATGTAACAACCGAGCCAGATGCGCCGCATCGCGCGCATCGGTCTTGACCCGATCGCCAGCGGGACGGATCAGTTTCGAGGGCGCGGCGACCTGGCACTCGACCCCGGCCGCGTCTAGAGCTCGCGCCAGACAGAATCCGGTGGGACCGGCCTCATAGGTCACCGCCACCGGACCCGGCAAGTCGCCAATCCAGTCCAGGATTTCGCGGTGCTCCGGTGTCAGCCGCCGTTCAACGACTTCACCGGTTTCCCGGTCCAATCCGCACGCGACAACCGAACGTGCGTGCACATCCAAACCGACACTCGTACGCTGACCTACCACTGGGGCCTCCTACATCTGTGGCTCTACCGGCCAGGACCCGATTCCTGTCGGCAACCCACGTTCACATGCAGTGAGGCCCCAGCCTCCCCATACGATCTAGATCAGTTGAACGAATCGCCGCAGGCGCACGACCCGGTGGCGTTCGGGTTGTCGATCGTGAAGCCCTGCTTCTCGATGGTGTCGACGAAGTCGATGACCGCACCCTCCACATAGGGCGCGCTCATCCGGTCGATCGTGAGCGAAACGCCACCAAACTCGGCGGTCACGTCCCCATCCAGAGACCGGTCGTCGAAGAACAGGTTGTAGCGCAGCCCGGCGCAGCCACCCGGCTGCACGGCAATACGGAGGGCCAGATCGTCACGGCCTTCCTGGTCCAACAGCGCCTTGGCCTTGGCGGCGGCGGCATCGGTCAGCTTCGCGCCATGGGTGGCGGTCCCGGTGGCCGACTCTCCCTGAACAGTCATTACGTCTCCTGTAAAGCCTCATCAAATGTGCGGCGTACTCCGTCAACGGTACCTTGTCCCGGCACTATTCCCGAGTCTGTCCACAGAGGCCCTGCCGTGCACATCCGCGAGCGGAAGTAACCTGACAGGCGTGAACCTGCTGGGCCGAAAGAAAGACAACTCGCCGACGCCGGAACCCGATGTGTCCGAAGACACCATCGACAGCGGCAGCAACGGCGATGCGAAGGCATCCGGGCCCACCGCGCCCAAGGGCAGGCCGACACCCAAACGCAGCGAGGCCAGCCGCAAGCGGGGCCCCGTAGCGCCGGCGCCCATGACGACCGCGGAAGCCCGCAAACGCCGCAAGGAGATGCGTACCAAGCTGTCGCGCGAGGAACGCAAGGCGGAGAAGGTCACGCGCCGCGCGGACATGGCCGAGCGCCGCGAGAAGATGATGGCCGGCGATGACGCCTACCTACTGCCGCGGGACAAGGGTCCGGTGCGGCGGTACGTACGCGACATCGTCGACTCCCGCCGCAACGTGCTCGGTTTGTTCATGCCCGCCGCGCTCGCGCTGATCTTCGTGATGCTGTCGGTGCCGTCGGTTCAGGTACAGCAGCTGATCTCCCCCGCGATGCTGGTGCTCGTCCTCATCATGGTGATCGACGGGTTCATCCTCGGCCGCAAGGTGAATCGCCTGGCCGACGCGAAGTTCCCCGACAACACCGAATCCGGTTGGAAACTCGGCTTCTACGCCGCCAGCCGCGCTTCGCAGCTACGTCGGATGCGTGCGCCCCGGCCGCAGGTGGAGCGCGGCGCAAGTGTTGGTTGACAGAACCTGACACCGGAGTGCGCATCCTGGTGCTCGGCGGTATCCGGTCGGGCAAATCGCAGTGGGCGGAGTCGGCGATCGCCGGATCGGTGGATGGCTCGGCGGCGGTGCGCTACCTGGCCACCGGCCCGCTTCCCGAGGGCGATGTCGAATGGTCGGCACGGGTCGAAGCGCACCGACGACGCCGGCCCGCGACGTGGTCGACGGTCGAAAGCGTCGATGTGGCAGCGCAATTGCGATCCGATGACCCCCCCGCGACCGTGGTCGACGATGTCGGCGGGTGGCTGACCGCGGCGATGGACCGCAACGGCGCATGGACGGGCGGGTCCGTGTCGGCTGACATCGACGACCTCGTCGACGCGGTCGGCTCGTTCGGTTCTTACCTGGCGCTCGTCTCTCCGGAGGTGGGGCTGACCGTGGTCCCCGCGACCGAGTCGGGGCGGCGGTTCGCCGACGAACTGGGCAGCCTCAATCAGCGACTGGCCGCCGTCTGCGATCGCGTGGTTCTGGTCGTCGCCGGTCAGCCCGTCACGGTCAAGGACTCCCTCTCGTGACCGGTTTCGACGCCGTCACCGCGCCCGATGCCGACGTCGCCGCGCGGGCGCGTGCCCGCCAGGACCGCCTGACCAAACCGTCCGGGTCGCTGGGCAGGCTCGAAGACCTTGCGGTGTGGGTGTCGTCATGTCAAGGCGTATGCCCCCCGCGGCAGTTCGAGCGGGCACGGGTGGTGGTGTTCGCCGGTGACCACGGCGTAGCGGCGGCGGGTGTCTCGGCGTACCCCGCCGAGGTCACCGCCGCGATGGTCGCCAACTTCGACGCGGGCGGCGCCGCGATCAACGTCCTCGCCGAAGCGGCGGGCGCGACCGTGCGCGTGGTCGACATCGCCGTGGACGCCGCGGAACCCCTCACTCCGTCGATCGGCGCGCACAAGGTGCGCCGAGGCAGCGGCAACATCGCCGTCGAGGACGCCCTGACCGACGAAGAGGTCGCCGCGGCGCTCGACGCCGGTCGCCGCATCGCCGACGACGAGATCGACTCCGGTGCCGACATCCTGATCGCCGGCGACATGGGCATCGGAAACACCACGCCCGCAACCACTCTCATTGCCGCACTGACCGATTCCGAGCCGGTCGCGGTAGTTGGGCGCGGCACCGGCATCGACGATGCGGGGTGGGCCCGCAAGACCGCCGCCATCAGGGATGCACTCTTCCGGACCCGCGCGCTCGCCGGGGATCCCGTTGCGCTGCTGCGGGTCTGCGGCGGGGCCGATCTGGCGGCGATGGCCGGCTTCTGCGCGCAGGCCGCCGTGCGACGCACCCCGTTGCTGCTCGACGGCGTGGTGGTGACGGCGGCTGCTCTGGTCGCCGAGAAACTCGCGCCAGGTGCCCGGCAGTGGTGGCAGGCAGGTCATCGGTCCACCGAGCCGGCGCATGCGCAGGCACTGCAACAGCTGGACCTCGAGCCGATCGTCGATCTGCGGATGCGGCTCGGCGAGGGCACCGGCGCCGCGGTCGCGCTGCCCGTCGTGCGGGCCGCGGTGGCCACGCTGTCGTCGATGGCGACCTTCGCCGAGGCCGGAATCAGCCAAGCACCTGAGAAACAGTGATCCGCTCGGTCGCCGGCGCGCTGGCATTCGGCACCGTGGTGCCGGTACGGTCCGCTGCGCCGTTCGGCCGGGGCGCGCTGACCGCGCTCCCCCTGGTGGGGGTGGCGCTCGGAGCCGCGGCTGCCGCGACGTTGATGGCGTCGGAGTGGGCGTTCGGACGATCGAACCCGCTGGGCGGCGTACTCGCGGTCGCGGTGCTGCTGGTCGGCACCCGAGGTCTGCACGCCGACGGACTGTCCGACACCGCCGATGGCCTCGGCTGTTACGGCCCACCGGCACGCGCGCTGGAGGTGATGCGCGACGGGTCTGCGGGCCCGTTCGGCGTCGCGACGCTGGTGGTCGTACTGCTCGCGCAGGCGCTGGCGTTCACCACCTGCGGGGCCGAAGGTGTCATCGTCGCGGTGACCGCGGGCCGGGTCGCCGCGGTGCTGGCATGTCGCCGCTCGGTGCCCGCCGCGGCAGGTAGTTCGCTGGGCGCGCGGGTCGCGGGCAGCCAGCCGATCGCGGTGGCCGGGCTGTGGGTCGTGGTGGTCGCCGCGGCGGCGACGATGGCGGGACCGCGTCCGTGGCAGGGCCCGCTGGCCGTTCTCGTCGCGCTGGCCTGTGGTGCGGCACTGGTCGCGCACTGCGTGCGCCGATTCGGCGGTATCACCGGAGATGTCTTGGGTGCCGCGGTCGAGATCACGACGACGGTGGCCGCGGTCGGTCTGGCCATCGTGCCAAGAATCTGACAAGGATTCGTCAAGCGCGACGTTGGAGTCTGTCTTCACCCACCAGGGAGACCGATCGAAAGGAACGTCAATGCCTACCTTCCGCCACCTCACCGCCGTCATCGCCGCTGCTGCCGCCGCATCCAGCCTGGGCGTCGCCGCTCTCGTCAGCGCGGGCATGGCGGGCGCCACGACCACCGACGACATGTTCGTCAGCGTGCTCGCGGATCAGGGCATCCAGCCGCCGTCCACCAAGGAAGCGGTCAGCCTCGCCGCCGACGTCTGCAAGATGTTCGACAAGGGCCAGTCGCTGTACGACGCGGTCGGCTCGGTCTCCACGACCACCGACCTGACGACCGACGACTCGGCGTTCTTCGTCGGCGCCGCCGTCGCGACCTACTGCCCCGAGCACGACGCCGCGCTGGGCTGACATCACCACGAGCCGGGGACCCCACTGCGGTGGGGTCCCTGTGCTTTTCAGCTCAGCCGGGCCATCCAGCCGTGGGTGTCGGCGAAGGTGCCGCGCTGAATTCCGGTGAGCGTGTCACGCAGCGCCATCGTGATCTCGCCGGGGCCGCCGTCGGAGATGGTGAATTCGCCGTCGGCGTGCTTGACGTGTGCCACCGGTGTGATGACAGCGGCTGTACCGCATGCGAACACCTCGGTGATCTCGCCCGCCGCCGCCTGCTTCTGCCACTCGTCGACATCGATCTTGCGTTCCTCGACGGTGAATCCGGCGTCGGATGCCAACTGCAACAACGAATCTCGTGTGACGCCCGGCAGTATCGAGCCGCTCAGCTCCGGCGTGACCAGACGTGCCGATCCCCCGCTGCCGAACACGAAGAACAGGTTCATACCGCCCATCTCTTCGACGTAGCGGCGTTCTGCGGCATCGAGCCACACCACCTGGTCGCAGTCATGCTCGATCGCCTGCGCCTGAGCCAGCAGCGATGCGGCGTAGTTGCCGCCGAATTTGGCCGCCCCCGTGCCGCCGGGGCAGGCGCGCACGTACTCGGTCGACAGCCACACGCTGACCGGCTTGATGCCGCCCTTGAAGTAGGCCCCCGCCGGTGAGGCGATGACGAGGTAGCGGTATTCGCTGGCCGGTCGCACCCCCAGTCCCGGTTCGGTGGCGATCACGAACGGCCGCAGGTAGAGCGACTCCTCGCCGCCTGGCGACGGGACCCACTGCTGGTCGACGGCGATCAGCTGACGCAGCGACTCGATGAAGAGCTCTTCTGGCAGCTCGGGAATCGCGAGCCGCTGCGCGGACGTGCGCAACCGTCGGGCATTGGACTCCGGCCGGAACGACACGATGGACCCGTCGGCCCAGCGGTAAGCCTTGAGTCCCTCGAAGATCTCCTGTGCGTAGTGCAGCACGATCGCCGACGGGTCGAGTTCGATGGGGCCGTACGGCACCACGCGTGCGTCGTGCCAGCCCTTGCCCTCGACATAGTCGATCGACACCATGTGGTCGGTGTGGAACTGGCCGAATCCGGGATTGGCCAGGATCGACGCCCGTACCTCGTCGCTCGCCGGGTTCGCGTTGCGCTCAACCGTGAACTCGAGTCCGGTGTCAGTCATACCGGCGATTCTATATCCGCTGACTACCGAGTTTTCGCGTCGACGAATGGGGGCTTGACCACTTCGCATTCGAGCTTGCGGCCCCGGACGTCGACCGATACATGCTGGCCGTCGGCGATGTCGGCGGACGTGTCGAGCAGCGCCAGTGCGATGCCGACTTTCAAAGTGGGAGAAAAGGTGCCCGACGTCGTGACCCCCACCGGGGTGTCCCCGTCGAGCACGGTGAGGTCAGGGCGCAGCACGCCGCGGCCGACGGCCTTCAGACCGCGCAGCAGCCGTTGCGGCCCGGCCTCTTTCTCGGCCAGCAATGCGTCGCGGCCCCAGAACGCGTCCTTCTTCCAGCCGATGGCCCAGCCGCATCGCGCCTGCAGAGGCGAAAGCTCCAGTGACAGTTCGTGTCCGTACAGCGGATAACCCATTTCGGTGCGCAGGGTGTCGCGGGCGCCGAGTCCGGCGAGTTCGCCACCGGCCGCTCCGACCGCGTCGACCAGCGCGTCGAATACCACGTGCGCCTGATCCCACGGGGGCAGCAGCTCGTAACCGTGCTCGCCGGTGTAGCCGGTGCGGCACACCCGAACCGGGACTCCGCCGAATTCACCGTCGACATAACCCATGTAGTCCATGTCGGTGGACAAGCCCAAAGCGCCGACGACATCCGCCGATTTCGGTCCCTGCACTGCCAGCACCGCAAACGACCGGTGCTCGTCGGTGATGGTCAGCCCGGCCGGTGCGCGGTCGGCAAGCGCGGCGACGACCGCGGCCGTGTTCGCGGCATTGGGCACCAGAAAGATCTCGTCGTCGGAAACGTAGTAGGCGATCAGGTCGTCGATGACGCCACCGGAATCGGTGCAGCACAACGTGTATTGGGCTTTGCCGGGCCCGATGCGCCGCAGGTCGTTGGTCAGCGCCGAGTTGATGTACTCGGCGGCGCCGGGTCCGCGCACGAGCGCCTTCCCGAGGTGACTCACGTCGAAGAGCCCGACCGCGTTGCGCGTAGCCGTGTGCTCGCTGACGGTGCCCGCGTAGGAGACGGGCATCAGCCAGCCGCCGAACTCCGCGAAGCTGGCGCCGAGCTGGCGGTGACGTTCCTCGAGTGGGCCCTGCAAGACTTCGCTCACGCCGATCCACCCTAATCGCAGCGTCGACGCTGGCAGACTCGGGTCGTGGTCGATTTCGAAGCCCTGGAGGCAGCCGGAATCGCCAATGCCCGCGCACGGGCGGGGTTGATCGATTACCTGGACAAACTCGGATTCACCGCCGACGACATGGTCGAGGCCGAGCGCCGCGGCAGGTTGTTCGGCCTCGCCGGTGATGCGCTGCAGGGGCCCGGCCGGCCGACCTACAGCCTGCGGACGGCCGCCGACGCGCTGGGCGTATCGCTGGACGAGTTGGCGACCGCGTGGACGGCGCTGGGGCTGACCATCGCGTCCCCGGACGCGCTCGCGCTGAGCCAGCGCGACGTCGACGGACTCGCGACGTGGGTGGCCATCAAAGGGTTGGTCGGCGACGGGCCGGCACTGGCCTTCCTGCGGATCCTGGGGAACGCGATGGCCAGGGTCGCCGAGGCGGGCGGGACGATGGTGCGGATGGCGCAGCCTGACCTGCTGATGGCGATCAGTGGCGACGAGCTCACGACGGCGATGGCTTACCGCGGAATCACGGAGATCACCCAGACGTTCGGCGTGCTCATCGACGCGGTGTTTCGGCAGCACATCATCAGTGCCCGAGCACATTTCGAAGGGGTGATCACCGACGCGTCGGCGAACATCACGTGCGGCGTCGGATTCGCCGACCTCACCGGTTTCACGCAACTGACCCAGGTGATGGACCCGACCGACTTGTTCGACCTGCTCACCGAGTTCGGTGGTTCGGTCAGCGACATGGTGCACGCCGACGGCGGGCGCGTGGTCAAGTTCATCGGCGACGAGGTGATGTGGGTGACCTCGACACCCGAACTGCTGGTCAAGGTGGCGATGGATCTCGTCGAGCATCCGCGGGCTCGCGAGACCGGCCTGCAGGTACGCGCCGGTCTGGCCTACGGCTCGCTGCTGGGCATCGGTGGCGACTACTTCGGGACCCCGGTCAACCTCGCCGCACGCCTGGTGGCCGCCGCGGCGCCGGGCCAGATCCTGGCGTCCACCGATGTCCGCGACAGACTGCCGGAATGGCCTGCGATCCCCCAGGAACCGTTGATACTCAAGGGTTTCGACGACCCGGTTCCGGCCTACGACCTGCACTTGTCGCGCTGAGCGCTAGGGTTATCCCTCGTGAGCCCCGCCAGTACCGGTTTTCAGGTCCCCACCGTCACCGTCAGTTCGTCGCTGCCCAAACGCAAGGTCGACGACGCCGTCCTGATCGTCGCAGTGGTCAGCGGCACCGACGAGGACTCCAGGGCGACGGTGGTTTCCAATCCGTTCCTCGACGCTGAGGGCGTGGGCGAGATCGAGGTCGCCCTCGAGGCGCTCGGCGCCAAGGGGGGTTCCGAGCAGGTCACCCGGGTGGTCGCCCCGTCGCTCCCGGTGGCCAGCGTGCTGGCGGTCGGACTCGGCAAGAACCGTGACGCGTGGCCCGCCGACGCGATCCGTCGCGCCGCAGGGGTTGCCGCGCGGTCGCTGAACGGCACCGAGACCGTCATCACCACGCTGTCGGACATCGATGTGAGTGCCGCGATCGAGGGGCTGATCCTTGGCGCATACCGGTTCAGCGATTTTCGTAGCGAGAAGACCGCTCCCAAGGACAACGGGTTGCGGAGCATCACCGCGCTGACCGCCGACACGAAATCGAAGACGAAGGACGCGGCGGCCAGGGCCACGGACATCGCGGCCGCGGTGGCCACTGCCCGCGATTTCGTCAATACGCCGCCGTCGCACCTCTTTCCTGCCGAATTCGCCAAGCGCGCAGAGGCTCTGGGCAAGGCCGCCGGACTCGAGGTCGAGGTCGTCGACGACAAGGCGCTGGCCAAGGACGGCTACGGCGGAATCGTCGGCGTCGGCAAGGGATCGTCGCGTCCGCCGCGCCTGGTACGGCTGAGCCACAGGGGTGGCAAGGGGCGTAAGCCCAAGAAGGTGGCGCTGGTCGGCAAGGGCATCACGTTCGACACCGGCGGCATCTCCATCAAGCCCGCCGCCAACATGCATCACATGACCTCGGACATGGGTGGGGCCGCCGCCGTCATCGCGACCGTGGTGCTGGCCGCCAGGCAGAAGCTGCCGATCGACGTCGTCGCCACGGTGCCGATGGCGGAGAACATGCCCTCGGCGACCGCACAGCGGCCAGGCGATGTGCTCACGCAGTACGGCGGCATCACCGTCGAGGTGCTCAACACCGACGCCGAGGGCAGGCTGATCCTGGCCGATGCGATCGTCCGCGCCTGCGAGGATGACCCCGATTACCTGATCGAGACGTCGACGTTGACCGGAGCGCAGACCGTGGCGCTGGGCGCGCGCACGCCGGGCGTCATGGGCAGCGACGAGTTCCGGGACCGCGTGGCCGAACGCTCGCAGGAGGTCGGCGAGAATGCCTGGCCGATGCCGCTGCCCGAGGAGCTCAAAGACGACCTCAAGTCGACGGTGGCCGACCTGGCCAACGTCAGCGGTTCGCGCTACGCCGGAATGCTCGTCGCGGGCACGTACCTGCGCGAGTTCGTGGCCGACGGTGTGCAGTGGGCGCATATCGACGTCGCCGCCCCGGCATACAACACCGGCGGCCCATGGGGTTACACCGGAAAGGGCGGCACCGGGGTGCCGACGCGGACGATGTTCGCAGTCCTGGAGGACATAGCCGTGAACGGCTGATCGGCAGTAGCCGTGAACGGCTGATCGGCAGTAGCCGTGAACGGCTGATCGGAGAACTCTGCCGAACGTGGGTTACCCGCACACATCAGGCCGGTGTGGCGTGCAAAAACCCCACACTCGGCCGCGCATCAGGCGTCCACGCGCTGTCTACAGCACCTTGCCACGGGCGGTGCTGCGCATCACCTGCGGCAGCACTCGGGAGACCCCGTAGAGGACGTACGCCTCTGGCGCGACCGGCCGGATCGCCTTGTTCTTCTGCACCGATGACACGATCGCCTTGGCGACCTTCTCGGGACCGTATCGCCTTGCGGCGAAGGCCTTTTCGATCTGTGCACGACGTGCGTCGACCCTGTCGGCCTTGTCGGCGGGCACATCGAATCGGGTGGTGCGGACGATATCGGTGTCGATCACCCCCGGACAGATCGTGGTCAGCCCGACGCCCGCCTGGTCCAGCTCGGCCCGCAGACAGTCGCCGAACATGAAGACCGCGGCCTTGCTGGTGGAATAGGCGTTCATCGACTGCTGTGGCGAGTACGCCGCCATGGATGACACGTTCACGATGTGGCCGCCGGTGCCCCGGTCGACCAGACGCCGCCCAAAGGACCTGCAGCCGTTGACGACTCCGCCGAAGTTGATGTCGAGCACCCTGTCGTATTCGACGGCCGGCGTGTCGAGGAACATTCCGGTGTGACCGACGCCCGCATTGTTGACGACGATGTCCGGAACGCCGTGTTCTTCACAGATCTGCTCGGCGAACCGTTCGACGGCGTCCGCATCAGCGACATCGAGGGTGTAGGCATGCGCGACGCCGCCGCGTTCGGCGATCGTCGCGGCGGTCTGTTTGACACCGGCCTCGTTGACGTCGCTGATCACGACTTCGGCTCCCCGCTTGGCGAATTCGAGCGCAGTGGCGCGCCCGATGCCGCTGCCGGCCCCGGTGACGGAGACCAGCGTGTCGCCGAAGTCGTCACGCCGGCGGCCGACCTGCGCACGCAGTAGTCCGCGGGCCGTCTGCTTACCCTCGAGATGGTCGACGAACTCGGCCACCGACGCTGCGATCATCGGCGCGTGCGACATCGGCGCCCAGTGGCCGGACTTGATGTCGCGACGCCACAACCGGGGTACCCAGTGGTTGATCTCGTCGTAGATGAACGGCCGCACGAACTGATCGCGCGTGGTCACGATGACCTGAACCGGCACATTGACGTAGTGGTCTTTGCGTGCCGAACGCAGTGTACGAAAGTAGTTGGCGCCGTATACCTTGATGCTGCTAGCGGCATCGCGTTCGTAGCTTTCCGAATGTTGCAACCGATCGGCGGGGATACCGTCTCGCAGCGTGAGAGCGCGCTTGATGCCGTCGGCGATGAAAAGACGCACCGCCACCGGCGCCAGCACGGGTATCGAGAAGAAGATCATGTAGGACAGCCGCAGCAGCTGGCTCAGCCCCCGCAGGAACCGCCGCGGATGATAGGGCCGTTTGAGACTGCCGATGATGAACCGGTTCATGTGATCGGCGCTCGGACCCGATATCGACGTGAACGAGGCGATGTGATCACTTGCGCCAGAACGGGAAAGGTACTCCCAGATCCCCACCGAGCCCCAGTCGTGCGCCAGCACGTGCACCTTCTCACCGGGTGCAGCGCTGTCGATTACCGCGGCGAAATCATCTGCATAACAGGACATCCGATACTCGGACGTCGATTTCGGCGCCGACGAGTGCCCGACCCCGCGGTTGTCGTAGCGCACGATGCGGAACCGGTCCGCCAGCAACGGGACGACACCGTCCCACAGCACATGGGAATCGGGCCAGCCGTGCACGAGAACCAGAGTGGGTCCGTCGGGATTGCCCTCTTCGTAGACGGCGATCTGGACATCGCCACTGCTGTCGACGAACCGCATCGGACCTCCCGCGATGTTTAGCGTTACTTCCAGTAGCTCATACCGCTGGTATCGATATGGGGCGACACTACGCCTACCGCTCTTCGAGCTCCTCGCGGGCGGCGCGTTTGCGTTCGATCCGGCGCCGGGCGTCGAAATCGCGCATCCGCTGCGGGTAGCCGACCTTCTGTACGTCGTACACCGGGATGTTGAGTCGATCGGAAAGGCGTCGGGCTCCCGCGTCTCCCCCGGCACGCCGCCGGGTCCACTCGCCGTCTGCGGCCACCAGCACGACCGTGAGGTCGGTGACCGTGGTTCGCGGTTCCACGAAGGCCTCGACGCCGTGGTGCTCGGCGACCCACTGCCGGAGGTACTTCAGATCCGCGGCCGGGTCGCTGCCGCCACTCTTTCTCTTGCGCCCGCCGCGCCCAAACCTGTCGAACAAACCCACCGCGGGTCCAATCCCTTCGTCACCTACTTCGATAGTGCCAGAGCGGTGGGTCACCGAGTCTGCGGCGAACTGTTGATACGAACGTGACAGGATGGGAACACAGAATCCGACCACCTGCGACAGACCGTTCGAGGGAGCCCCAACACATGGCCATCTCCGTTCAGATGCCCGCACTCGGCGAGAGCGTGACCGAGGGGACTGTCACCCGCTGGCTCAAGCAAGAGGGCGACACAGTCGAGCAAGATGAGCCGCTGCTGGAGGTCTCCACCGACAAGGTCGACACCGAGATCCCTTCGCCCGCCGCGGGCGTGCTGAAGAAGATCGTCGCCCAGGAGGACGACACCGTCGAGGTCGGCGGCGAGTTGGCGGTGATCGGTGAGGAGGGCGAATCCGGCGGCGACGACGCCGGGTCCGATGAAAAGCCCGACGAAACGTCCGACGAGGAACCCGCCGAAGAAGAGAAGCCGGCCGAAGAGCCTGCCGCTCAGGAGGAACCCGCCGCCGAAGAGCAGGAGGACGAACCCGAGCCGGAGCCTGCATCCGAGCCCGAGTCCAAGCCGGCCGCCAAGTCGTCGGGCTCGGCGACATCGGTGAAGATGCCAGAGCTGGGCGAGTCGGTGACCGAGGGCACGGTGACCCGGTGGCTGAAGAAGGTCGGCGACACGGTCGAGGTCGATGAGCCGCTCGTCGAGGTGTCGACGGACAAGGTCGACACCGAGATCCCGTCGCCGGTGGCCGGGACACTTGTGTCGATCACCGCCGAAGAAGACGACACCGTCGAGGTCGGCGGGGAGCTGGCCAAGATCGGCGACGCGGATGCGGCGTCCGACGACGAACCAGAGCCCGAGCCGGAACCCGAGCCGGAACCCAAAGAAGAGCCGAAGGAAGAAAAGAAGCCGGAGCCGAAAGCCGAGCCCAACGAAGAACCCAAGGCCGAGCCGAAGGAAGAGCCGAAGCAAGAGCCGAAGCCCGAACCCAAGGCTGAGCCCAAAGAAGAACCCAAGGCCGAGCCGAAATCGGAGCCTGCCGCCCAAGCACCGTCGGGTGACGGCTCGCCGTACGTCACTCCGCTGGTGCGAAAGCTGGCAGCGGAGAACGACATCGACCTCGCGTCGGTGAAGGGAACCGGTGTCGGCGGCCGGATCCGCAAGCAGGACGTCGTCGCGGCGGCGGAGGCCAAGAAGGCCCCGGCGGCCGAGCCTGCGGCCAAGGCGCCGTCGGGGGGCGCGGCTCCCAAGGAGGCGCCCGCACCCGCGCCGGCTCTGGCGCACCTGCGCGGCACGACGCAGAAGGCCAATCGGATCCGTCAGATCACCGCGAAGAAGACCCGCGAATCTCTGCAGGCCACAGCACAGTTGACGCAGACGCACGAGGTCGACATGACCAAGATCGTGGCGCTGCGGGCACGCGCGAAGAATGACTTCGCCGAACGCGAGGGCGTCAACCTGACGTATCTGCCGTTCATCGCCCGGGCGGTGATCGACGCGCTGAAGACGCATCCGAACGTCAACGCGAGCTACGACGAAGAGTCCAAGGAGATCACCTACTACGACGCCGAGCATCTCGGGTTCGCCGTCGACACCGAACAGGGTCTGCTCTCACCGGTGGTCAAGAACGCCGGTGACCTGTCGCTGGCCGGGCTGGCACGCGCGATCGCCGACATCGCCGAGCGCGCTCGCTCGGGCGACCTCAAGCCCGACGAGTTGTCCGGCGGCACGTTCACCATCACGAACATCGGTAGTCAGGGCGCACTCTTCGACACCCCGATCCTGGTCCCGCCGCAGGCGGCGATGCTCGGTACCGGCGCGATCGTGAAGCGGCCGCGGGTGATCGTCGACTCCTTGGGCAACGAGTCGATCGGCGTGCGCTCGGTCTGCTACCTGCCGCTGACCTACGATCACCGGCTGATCGACGGCGCGGACGCCGGACGCTTCGTGACCACCATCAAGCGCCGCCTCGAAGAGGGCGCATTCGAGGCCGATCTAAGCCTGTAACCGGAATACCGGAAAGGACTTGCGCCTGCTGTGTCCGCCGTCATCGCTATCGCCGGTTCCTCCGGTCTGATCGGTTCCGCACTGGTGTACGCCCTGCGGGCCACCGATCGGCGGGTGCTGCGGATCGTGCGTCGCGCTCCGTCCAGCGCCGACGAGGTGTTCTGGAATCCCGACACCGGCGAATTCGACCCGAGTTCACTGGCCGACGTCGACGCCGTGGTGAACCTGTGCGGGGTCAACGTCGGGGACAAGCGATGGTCAGGTGCGTTCAAGCAGAGCCTGCGCGACAGTCGCATCGGGCCGACGGAGGTGCTGTCCGCGGCGGTCGTCGACGCCGGCGTGCCGGTGCTGATCAATGCCAGCGCAGTCGGTTACTACGGCGACACCGGCAGCCGCGTCGTCGACGAGACCGCGCCGGCGGGTGGCGGATTCCTGTCCCAGCTCTGCCAGGACTGGGAGGCAGCGACCGCGGTGGCGGACAACGACGGCGCCAGGGTGGTGCTGTTGCGCACCGGACTGGTGCTGACCGAGGCGGGCGGAGTGCTCGGGCGCCTCAAGCGGCTGTTCTCGCTGGGGTTGGGCGCGCGGCTCGGCAAGGGACGCCAGTACATGCCGTGGATCAGCCTGGAGGATCAGGTGCGCGCGGTGCTCTTCGCGATCACCCACGACACGTTGTCGGGTCCGGTGAATCTCACCGGACCGGCGCCGGTCACCAACGCGGAATTCACCGCAGCCATGGGACGTGCGGTGAATCGCCCCACACCGCTGATGGTGCCCGGCTTCGCGCTGCGGGCCGCGTTCGGCGAATTCGCCGACGAAGGCCTGCTCGGCGGCCAGCGTGCCATCCCCGCGGCGTTGGAGCGAGCCGGATTCGAGTTCCACCACAACACGATCGGCGAGGCGCTGGCATTCGCCACCGCGCCGAAGGCCGGCTAGCGCGTACGGTCGACGGTATGACGCCGGTGTCGATCAGGTCGGTGAACACACCCATCGACGTGCGACGACTGGGCACCGTCGACTACCGACAGGCGTGGGATCTACAGCGCGACGTGGCCGAAGCGCGTATCGCCGGTGGCCCCGACACCCTGTTGCTACTCGAACACCCGTCGGTCTATACCGCGGGCAGGCGCACACTGCCCGAGGAGAGGCCCGCCGATGACACTCCGGTGATCGACACCGACCGCGGCGGCAAGATCACCTGGCACGGCCCCGGGCAGTTGGTCGGCTATCCCGTCATCGGCCTGGCCGAACCTCTGGATGTGGTGAATTTCGTTCGCCGGCTGGAGGAATCACTCATCAAGGTGTGTGCGGATCTCGGTCTACAGACTCGCAGGATCGAGGGCCGCTCCGGGGTGTGGGTGGCCGGGTCGACCGGGCCGGCCCGGAAGGTGGCCGCGGTCGGCATCCGGGTGTCGCGGTCGACGACACTGCACGGGTTCGCGCTCAACTGCGACTGCGACCTCGGCGCGTTCTCCGCGATCGTGCCGTGCGGTATCTCCGACGCCGGAGTGACCTCGTTGACCGCTGAACTGGGCCGGCGCATCGGCGTCGAGGACGTCGCCGAACCGGTGGCCGACGCCGTCGCAGACGCACTCGACGGCCGACTGTCGGTAGCATTGACCCAGTGACAGTCGCTCGAGGGTCTAATGTCGCCGGCCATGCGGCTCCAGGGTCCAATGTCGCCGGCCATGCGGCTCCAGAAGGCCGAAAGCTACTGCGTCTCGAGGTCAGGAATGCCGAGACGCCGATCGAGCGTAAGCCGCCGTGGATCAAGACCCGAGCCAAGATGGGCCCGGAGTACCAGGAGCTCAAGGCACTGGTGAAGCGCGAAGGCCTGCACACCGTCTGCGAGGAAGCGGGCTGTCCGAACATCTTCGAATGCTGGGAGGACCGCGAGGCCACCTTCCTCATCGGCGGCGAGCAGTGCACCCGCCGCTGCGACTTCTGCCAGATCGACACCGGCAAGCCCGCCGAACTGGACCGCGACGAGCCGCGCCGCGTCGCCGAAAGCGTGCAGGCGATGGGGCTGCGCTACTCGACGGTGACCGGTGTGGCGCGCGACGACCTTCCCGACGGGGGCGCCTGGCTGTATGCCGAGACCGTGCGCGCCATCAAGGAGCTCAACCCCAACACCGGGGTGGAGCTGCTGATCCCGGACTTCAACGCCGACCCGGACCTGCTGGCGCAGGTCTTCGCTTCGCGTCCAGAAGTGTTGGCGCACAACGTCGAAACGGTGCCCCGCATCTTCAAAAGGATTCGACCGGGGTTCCGCTACGAGCGCAGCCTTTCGGTGCTCACCGCCGCCCGCGCCGACGGCCTGGTCACCAAGTCCAACCTCATTCTCGGCATGGGTGAGACCCCCGACGAGGTCCGCGACGCGCTGACCGACCTCCACCGGGCGGGGTGCGACCTCGTCACGATCACGCAGTACCTGCGGCCGTCGGTGCGGCATCACCCCGTCGAGCGCTGGGTCAAACCCGAGGAATTCGTCGAGCACGAGCGCTTCGCAGCCGAACTCGGTTTCGCCGGTGTGCTCGCGGGTCCCCTCGTCCGGTCGTCGTATCGCGCCGGTCGCCTCTACGTACAGGCGGTTGCGTCCCGGGCTTCCGACCCCGCCGTATCCTGAAGCAATGGCGAAAACCCGCAATGCCGCCGCCAACAAGGCGGCCAAGGCCGAGGCCAAGGCGGCCCGAAAGGCTGCCTCCAAGGAGCGACGCAGTCAGCTGTGGCAGGCGTTTCAGATTCAGCGCAAAGAGGACAAGCGGCTGCTGCCGTACATGATCGGCGCGTTCGTGCTGATCGTCGCGGCCTCGGTGGCGCTCGGGCTGTTCGCCGGCGGGTTCACCACCTACTTGATGATTCCGCTCGGCGTGGTGTTCGGCGCGCTTGTCGCGTTCATCATCTTCGGGCGGCGCGCGCAGAAATCGGTGTACCGCAAGGCCGAGGGCCAGACCGGTGCGGCGGCATGGGCGCTGGACAACCTACGCGGTAAGTGGCGGGTCACTCCCGGCGTCGCGGCCACCGGTCACTTCGACGCGGTGCACCGCGTGATCGGCCGTCCCGGTGTGATCTTCGTCGGCGAGGGTTCGGCAACACGGGTCAAGCCGCTGCTGGCGCAGGAGAAGAAGCGCACCGCCCGACTGGTCGGCGACGTCCCGATCTACGACATCGTGATCGGCAACGGTGACGACCAGGTTCCGCTGGCGAAGCTCGAACGCCACCTCAACAAGCTGCCCGCCAACATCACCGTCAAGCAGATGGACTCGCTGGAGTCGCGGCTGGCCGCACTCGGCACCAAGATCGGACCCGCCGCGATGCCCAAGGGGCCGCTGCCGACGCAGGCCAAGATGCGCGGCGTACAACGCACTGTGCGACGGAAATAGTCGCGCTCGGTGTGCACTGCGTGCGAATGGGCGCCGCACTTCGCGGCGTTCGGCGGTAAGCGCCGCGCGCGCCTGACACGTCGCACCCTATTGACCGCCGCCGCAGTCACGGCCGGGGTGGCGGCGGCCAACGCGTGTTCGGTGCAGCCCGGAACCGGGGAGCGCGAGACCTCGGCCGGGGCAGATCCCGATCGGGCCGACTTCGTGTTCCGCAACGGCCCGATCTACACGGTGTCCACCGCAGCACCGTGGGCGCAGGCTCTCGCCGTCACCGGCACCACGATCAGCTACGTCGGCGACGAGGCGGGCGCCATGGCGCTGGCCGGAGCTCAGACCAGAGTCATCGACCTCGACGGCCGGCTGCTCATGCCCGGGTTCGTCGAGGGCCACATCCATCCGTTCCTCGGAGCGTTCCTGACCACAGGGGTGGATCTGCAGGTGCCGACGGGAGCCGACGCGCTGGCCGCGATCGCGAAGTACGCGAAGGAGAATCCCGACGGTCCGGTGCGTGGATTCGGTTGGCGCGTGGACATGTTCGGCCCGAACGGTCCGACCCGGGCCGATCTCGACAAGGTACTGCCCGACCGGCCCGGCTTCTTCTTCGCCATCGACGGACACAGCCTGTGGGCCAACAGCAAGGCCCTGGAAGTCGCCGGCGTCACCCGCGAATCCGAGGACCCCATACCGGGATTCAGCTACTACGTACGCGACGAGAACGGCGAGCCCACCGGATACGTCCTCGAAGTCAACGCCGTGCTGGCGCTCGTCAACGCCATCGAACCGATCTCCCCGGAGACCATGGGCACCCTGATGGAGGCGTGGTTGCCCAAGGCGTCGGCCGCGGGCATCACGTCGGTGTTCGACGCAGGTGTGCCGCCAATCGGCGACGACCAGGGTGCCCTGATCGAGCTTTACGCCGACACCGAGGCCAAGGGCGCGCTGCCCTTCCGGGTGGTCGCCTCCTACAGCGTGAAGTCGGCGCCCGTCGACGACGCGGTGGCCAAGCTGACCGATATCCGCAATCGGATCTCGACGGAGCTGATCGGAGTCGGCGCGGTCAAGGTGATCGGTGACGGCACCCAAGGCGGATACACCGCGTGGCTGATCGAGCCGTATGCCGACAAACCCGACTCCACCGGCGCATCGCCATTCACCGAAGAGCAGTGGCGGCGACTCGTCGCCGAAGTGGACGCCGCCGGTTTCGACGTGCACGTCCATGCCTGCGGTGAACGGACCACCCGCACCGCGCTCGACGCCGTCGAGCGGGCCATCGCGGCGAATCCGCCCCGCGACCGCAGACACACCATCGCCCATCTCGTGTATGTCCAGGATCCGGACAATCAGCGATTCGGTGAGCTGGGCGTGGTCGCCCAGTTCTCCGCGAACTGGATATCAGCGGACCCCGACACCGTGGTGAACATGGCAGCCCGGTACGGCAGGCCTCGTCAGGACCTGATGTACCGACCGCAGGACGTCCTGAAAGCGGGGGGTCGCATCTCGTTCGGCACGGACTGGCCGGCAGCTGGCTATTTCTCGACCTACAAGCCACTGGACTCGATTCAGCTCGGCGTGACCCGGCAGCTGATCGGCCAACCGGACGCGCCGGTGCTGGCTCCCGCCGACCAGCGGTTGTCAGTCGCGCAGGCGGTGCATGCCAATACGCTCGGCGCGGCCTATCAGATCCGGCTGGACGACAAGGTGGGGTCGCTGGAGCAGGGCAAGCTCGCGGACATGATCGTTTTGGACCGCAACATCCTCGAGGTCGACCCGCACGACATCCACCAGGCGACGGTCATGCTGACCATGATGAATGGCCAGATCCGCCACGAGGCTTGAGCTCTCAGCGCCGGACCACGGCGGTGTTGGTGAAGCGGTCCTGATAGCCGCGCAGGTCGCTGTCGGTGAACAGCGCCGGGATCACGAAGAACACCAGAATTCCGCGCACGGTCGCACGGCCGATGCCGACGTGAATCCGGTTGTCGATGGACGCAACCCGCAGACCGAGCACCAGCTGACCTGGGGTGAATCCGAACAGTCGCACCGAAATGATGCCCAGCACCACCCAGACCACGGCAATGGATGTGGACCCCATCGGGGTGTAGAGGAAGTTCTGCTGGCTCATCAAACCGAGGGCGACGACGAGGCCGACGAGGCCGTACGCGATGAACCAGTCGATCATCAGTGCCGCGATACGCCGTCCGAACCCGGCGATCGAGCCGGGACCGGACTCGGGCAGACCAAGTCGCTGACCTGGATAGTCGTTGGGTCCGGGATAACTGCCAGGCGCGGACCCCGACAGCCAGGACCCCAGTGGGCGGGCCATACTGTTCAGGATATGCGGGCAGCGTGACCAGTGATCGGCCGCTGTCGCCGCGGCATTGCGTAACTTCGGCGCAACATGCGGTTGACGACGGTGCAACATCGTGTACCTAGCGTCAACGCGCGGGTTACCAGATATAAGGAGAGTTATCAGTGGCAGATAAGACGGCCGACGACGTCATCAAGTTGATCAAGGACGAGGAAGTCGAGTACGTCGACATCCGGTTCTGCGATCTGCCCGGCGTTGTCCAGCACTTCTCGATCCCGGCGTCTGCATTCGACGAGAGCGTCTTCGAAGACGGCTTGGCATTCGACGGCTCGTCGGTGCGCGGCTTCCAGTCGATTCACGAGTCCGACATGATGCTCCTGCCGGACCCCGAGACCGCGCGCATCGATCCGTTCCGCGCCGCCAAGACGGTGAACCTCAACTTTTTCGTGCACGATCCGTTCACCCGCGAGGCGTACTCGCGCGACCCGCGCAACGTCGCCCGCAAGGCCGAGAACTACCTCGCCAGCACCGGCATCGCCGACACCGCGTACTTCGGCGCCGAGGCCGAGTTCTACATCTTCGACTCGGTGAGCTTCGACTCGAAGATGAACGGCACCTTCTACGAGATCGACTCCGAGGCCGGCTGGTGGAACTCCGGCGAGCCGTTCGAGGCCGACGGATCCCCCAACCGCGGCTACAAGGTGCGCCCCAAGGGTGGATACTTCCCTGTCGCGCCGTATGACCACTACGTGGACCTGCGCGACCAGATCACCACGAACCTGCAGAACGCCGGCTTCGAGATCGAGCGCGGCCACCATGAGGTGGGCACCGCCGGGCAGGCCGAGATCAACTACAAGTTCAACACGCTGTTGCACGCGGCCGACGATCTGCTGCTGTTCAAGTACATCGTGAAGAACACCGCATGGGCGGCGGGCAAGACCGTGACGTTCATGCCCAAGCCCCTGTTCGGTGACAACGGCTCGGGTATGCACGCCCACCAGTCGCTGTGGAAGGACGGCTCGCCGCTGTTCCACGACGAGTCCGGTTACGCCGGGCTGTCGGACATCGCGCGCCACTACATCGGCGGCATCCTGCACCACGCGCCGTCGCTGCTGGCGTTCACCAACCCGACGGTGAACTCCTACAAGCGTCTGGTGCCGGGCTACGAGGCGCCGATCAACCTGGTGTACAGCCAGCGCAACCGGTCGGCCGCCGTGCGTATCCCGATCACGGGCAACAACCCGAAGGCCAAGCGCCTCGAGTTCCGGGCCCCGGACAGCTCGGGCAACCCGTACCTGGCGTTCGCGGCGATGATGATGGCCGGCCTGGACGGCATCAAGAAGAAGATCGAGCCGCAGAGCCCGGTCGACAAGGACCTCTACGAGTTGCCGCCGGATGAGGCCGCCAGCATTCCGCAGGCACCGACCTCGTTGTCCGCGGTGATCGACAAGCTCGAGGAGGATCACGAATACCTCACCGAGGGTGGCGTTTTCACCGAGGACCTGATCGAGACGTGGATCTCCTACAAGCGTGAGAACGAGATCATGCCGGTGCAGATCCGTCCTCACCCGTACGAGATCGCGCTCTATTACGACGTGTAACTCGACAGCTCTGACTCCAGGGGCCGGTGGCGTTTGCGCCGCCGGCCCTTTGGGCATTCAGCTGGGAAAATCCTGTCCGTCCTCACGTAGGGTGCAGTTACATGACGACCAATCTGGATGCGCGCCTGGCGGGCTACCACTCTCCCGTCTTGAGTCTCTTCCGCATCGTCTTCGGCCTGCTGTTCACGATGCACGGCACGCAGAAGCTGTTCGACTGGCCGATCGCATCGCCCGCGCCGATCGAAGCCGGTTCGTTCCCGTTCTGGTGGGCCGGACTCCTCGAACTCGTCCTCGGCATCCTGATCACTCTCGGGCTGTTCACCCGGATCGCGGCGTTCATCGCATCCGGCGAGATGGCCTTCGCGTACTTCTACGCGCACTGGCCGATCCTCAAGGGCGATGCGACCCAGCCGTTCTGGCCGATCGCCAACGGCGGCGAACTGGCGGTCCTGTACTGCTTCGGCTTCCTGCTGCTCGCCACGACGGGTGCCGGTGTCTGGGCCGTCGACAGCCGCCGGCGCTCACGGGTCGGCGGTGTGGCGCCGAGTCGCGTGGTCACCGGAACCGCGGCGCCGGCGGGCTACGCGACCGGTGCACCTGTCCGCCGCGGCGGACTGCTCAGCCGGTTCCGCCGTCGCTGACTAATCCAGCGCCATGTCCTTGCGGAACTTGCGCATCCCGTCGATCTTCTCGTCGAGGGTGGCCAGCGGTCCCGAGTAGAACATCCACGGCATCGTGATGATGCCGTCGATTCCGCCGGCCTGCGCCCGCTCGTAGTGCTCGGGGGTGAACGCGTCGGTCAGCGGCGTGATGACGGTGAAACCGTCCATCGACAGGCCCTTGTCGGCGCGCATCTCGCGGAGCTTCTCGACACGTATCAAGGCCTGATCGGTGGAGATCAGATCACCGATCCAGCCGTCGTGACGCGCGGCCCGGCGTAAGGCGATGTCGGACAGGCCGCCCACGAACACCGGAATGTGCGGTGGTGTCGGTTCCATTTCCAGTCGCGGTGTCTGGTAGAACTCGCCGTCGAACTCCGTCCAGCCCGGCTTCCAGAGCTCCTTCATCAACTCGAGCATCTCGTCGGTGCGCTTACCGCGGCGGGCGAACTGCTGCCCCATCAACGTGAACTCTTCCTCGCACCAGCCCACGCCGATACCGAGTTCGAGCCGCCCGCCGGCCAATACCGCAGCCGTGCCAATGGATTTCGCCGCCGAGTACGGATCACGCATCGCGGGCAGGTACACCGTCGTGACGAACCGCAGCCGCGTGGTGACCATCGCGAGGGCGCCGATCAGGACCCACGGATCCGGCCAGTCGGTGAAAGCCTCCCACCGGCGCTTACCGTCCTTGGTGTAGGGGTACGGCGTCTTCAGCGTTTCGAGGTTGATCACATGGTCGGGGATGCCAAGGCCGTCATAGCCGAGATCATCTGCAGCCCTGGCGATCTCGACGACTTCACCCGTATCGAGGAAGGCCGCGCTCACGTAGATCTTCATCCGGCGTCACGCGCCCACGCCGGACGGATGAACACACCCTCGGCCTCGACGGTCGGGCCCTCGGCATCCTTGAGGTAGCCGCGCGCGAACGTCTTGACCCCTTCGGTGCGCTCCACGAAGGCCTCCGCGCGCAGCGGGCCCAGCGGCGTTCCACGCAGGTAGCGCAGTGAGATCGTGCCCGTGAACTTCGGCTGGGTCAGGCCCTCGCTCGCGGCCTCGCCCAGGAGGTGGTCCAGCACCAGGGCACAGATGCCTCCGTGCACCCAACCGGGCGGCCCCTCATAGGCGCCCGACAACGTGAACTCACTCCAGCAGTTTCCGTCGTCCTCGTGATGGATGACCATCGGCGGTGCGATCGCATTGCGCAGTCCGACAGCGGGATTGGCCCATGCCAGTGGCCGCCCGGTCGCCTCGTGGCGCAGCGTCGTCGTGACGGCCCGCTGCTTGCTCTCGAGCAACTGGGTCAGCGCCTCGATCCGGTCGTGGGCTTCGCGCACGGTGTCCTCGTCGACCTCGGTGTGCAGACCCGCCTCGATGAGCCTGCGCAACGCTTGCGTCAGCGGGCCGTAGAGCGCGCGCTGACGCTCGTACTCCTCGTCGCTGATCAGGTCGAACCCGAAGTCCATACTCATCTGCTGTACCTATCCACCGAAAACCTTCCGTACCACTGCTTTTGCCCTGCGCGTCACGCGCAGGTAGTTGTCGAGGAACTCCCCGCCGTCGTCGCCGTCCCAGCCTGCGGCCAGCGCGACCGCGTTGAGCTGACGGCCCGGCCCCGGCAGCTGATCGGTGGGCTTACCGCGCACCAGCACCAGCGCATTGCGCGCCCGGGTCGCGGTCAGCCAGGCCTGCCGCAGCAGCTCGACGTCGGCCTCCGCGATCAGCTCGGCGGCACCGATCGCGTTCAGCGCTTCCAGCGTCGAGGTGCAGTGCAGCGCAGGCACTTTGTGCGCGTGCCGCAGCTGCAGCAGCTGCACCGTCCACTCGATGTCGGCGAGCCCGCCCCGTCCCAGCTTGGTGTGGGTGTTCGGATCGGCGCCCCGCGGCAGCCGTTCGGCGTCCACTCGCGCCTTGATCCGCCGGATCTCCTGCACGGCTTCCTGTGACACTCCGCCCGAGGGGTAGCGCGTCTTGTCGATCATCAGCAGGAAACGCTCACCGAGGTCGACGTCGCCCGCCACCCGGTGGGCCCGCAGCAGCGCCTGCACTTCCCACGTCTGCGCATACTTCTGGTAGTACGCCTCATACGAGGCGAGCGTTCGCACCAAGGGACCGTTGCGGCCTTCCGGCCGCAGGTTGGCATCGATCTCCAGCGGCGGATCAGCAGACGGCGTGCCCACCAGCGTGCGCACCTTCTCCGCGACCGAGACCGACCACTTCACCGCGACCGACTCCTCGACACCGGGGTTCGGTTCACAGACGAACATGACATCGGCGTCTGAGCCGTAGCCCAACTCGGCGCCGCCGAGGCGCCCCATCCCGATCACCGCGATGCGGGCCGGCGCGCCGTCGTCGCCGGTGTTGTCCCGGATCACCGCTTCGAGCGCAGCCTGCAGCACCGCCACCCACACCGACGTCAGCGCTCGGCACACGTCGGTCACCTCGAGCATGCCCAGCAGGTCGGCCGATGCGATGCGGGCCAGTTCCCTCCTGCGCAGGGTGCGTGCCGCGGCGATCGCCCGCACCGGGTCGGCGTGTCTGCCGGCCGAAGCGACCAGCGCGCGGGCCACCCCTTCGGGTTCGACGTCGCACAGCTTCGGCCCGTCCGGCCCGTCGGCGTAGAGCTGGATGACCTCCGGTGCCCGCATCAGCAGCTCGGGCACATAGGCGGAGATGCCCAGCACATGCATCAGGCGCTTGGCCACCGCGCCTTCGTCGCGCAGCGTCGACAGATACCACCGGGCGTCAGCAAGTGCCTCGCTGATGCGCCGGTACGACAGCAGACCCGCATCCGGATCCGGTGTGTCCGACAGCCAGTCCAGAAGCGTCGGCAGCAGCACCCGCTGCACCTGGCCGCGACGGCCGCTGTCACCGATCAACGCCCGCAGATGTGTGAGGGCGCTCTGCGGCCCCTCGTAGCCGAGCGCGGCCAGCTGGCGTTCGGCCGCGCCGGAGCTCATGCCATCCGGAATCCCGAACGCGCCAAAGGATTCCAGCAACGGCTGATAGAACAGCTTGGCGTGCAGCCGCGACACCCGCATGTTCTGTCGCTTCAGTTCTTCACGCAGCACCCCGAGGGCGTCGTGCGTGCCGTCGGGACGCATGTGCGCGGCCCGCGCCAGCCAGCGCATGGCTTCCTCGTCGTCTTCTTCGGGCAGCATGTGCGTGCGCTTGAGCCGCTGCAGTTGCAGCCGGTGCTCGAGCAGGCGCAGAAACTCATAGGACGCGGTGAGGTTCGCGGTGTCGTCGCGACCGATGTAGCCACCTGCCCCCAACGCGGCCAGCGCGTCGACCGTCGACGCCACATGCAGCGACTCGTCGTTGCGGCCGTGCACCAACTGCAGGAGCTGGACCGCGAACTCGACGTCGCGCAGCCCGCCCTTCCCGAGCTTGATCTCGCGGGTCCGTACGCCCGCGGGCACGTTCTCGACGACGCGGCGGCGCATGGCCTGCACCTCGGAGACGAAGTCCTCGCGTTCGCACGCCGTCCACACCATCGGCATCAGCGCATCGATGTACTGCTTGCCGAGTTCGGCGTCGCCGACGGCGGGCCGCGCTTTCATCAGCGCCTGGAACTCCCACGTCTTGGCCCAGCGCTGGTAGTAGGCGACGTGGGACTCCAACGTGCGCACCAGCTGCCCTTGCTTTCCTTCGGGGCGCAGCGCCGCGTCCACTTCGAAGAACGCGTCGGCGGCGAACCGCATCATCTCGCCGGCCACCCGGGTCGCCGTCGCGAGATTGTTCTTGGAGTCCTCGGCAACGAAGATCACGTCGACGTCGCTGACGTAGTTCAGCTCGCGTGCACCGCACTTGCCCATCGCGATGACGGCCAGCCGCGACGAGCCGTCGTCTCCCACCGTCTTGTGCGCGACGGTCAGCGCGGCACCGAGCGCGGCGTCAGCGAGGTCGGACAGATGCTCGCCGACCGTCGTGAACGGCAGGACAGGCTCGTTCTCCACGATCGACGCCAGGTCGAGACCCGCCAGCACCAACATCCGGTCGCGGTAGAGCGTCTGCAGCGGTTGCAGCGCGTCCGTTGCGCCCGTTGCCTTTTCGGCCAGCTCGGCAAACTGGGTGCGCAGGTTCTGCGCCGACGGCAACTCCACCTTGCCCGCCAACAACCGCCAGCTGTCCGGATGGGCGACCAGGTGGTCACCGAGCGCGAGCGACGACCCGAGCACGCCGAACAACCGACCCCGCAGTCCGCGGTCGCTGACGAGTTCGGAGTTCAGTTCGCCCCAGCCGCTGCCCAAGGCGTCGAGCAGGCGCACCATCGTCGCCAGCGCGGTGTCGGCGTCCGGGGCGCGCGACAGCGACCACAACAACTCGACGTGGGCATCGGTGTCCCAGCCCAGCCGATTCAGGTCGGCGGGCGCGGAGGGTTCGACGAGCCCGAGCCGTCCTACGCTGGGCAGCTTCGGACGCTGCGTCGCAGGTTTGGCCACGGCTGAACGTTAGCGCACCGCCGCGGTGCCTCAGTCCCCTAGAGGGACAGATAGGTCTTGAGCTCGAAGGGCGTGACGTGGCTGCGGTAGTTCTCCCACTCGGCCCGCTTGTTACGCAGGAAGTAGTCGAAGACGTGCTCCCCCAACGCTTCCGCGACGAGTTCGGAGTTCTCCATCTCCGAAAGCGCCACACCGAGGCTGCCGGGCAGCTCCTTGTAGCCCATCGCGCGGCGTTCCTCGGGGGTGAGATTCCAGACGTTGTCCTCGGCCTGCGGGCCGAGGACATAGTTCTTCTCGATGCCGCGCAGCCCGGCGGCGAGCAGAACGGCGAAGGTCAGGTAGGGGTTGCATGCCGAGTCGGGGCTGCGCACCTCGACGCGTCGCGACGACGCCTTGCGCGGCGTGTACATGGGCACCCGCACCAGCGCCGAACGGTTGGCGGCTCCCCACGACGCCGCGGTCGGCGCCTCGCCACCGTGCACCAGCCGCTTGTAGGAGTTCACCCATTGGTTGGTGACGGCACTGATCTCGTTGGCGTGCTCGAGGATGCCTGCGATGAACGATTTGGCGACATCGGAGAGTTGAAGCACGTCATCGGGGCTGTGGAACGCGTTGGTCTCGCCCTCGAACAGGCTCATGTGGGTGTGCATGGCCGACCCGGGATGTTCGGAGAACGGCTTGGGCATGAACGACGCCCGCACGCCATCCCCGAGGGCGACTTCCTTGACGACGTACCGGAAGGTCATCACGTTGTCGGCCATCGACAGCGCATCGGCATAGCGCAGGTCGATCTCCTGCTGGCCCGGCGCGCCCTCGTGGTGGCTGAATTCGACCGAGATGCCCATCTGCTCGAGCGCGTCGATGGCGTGGCGGCGGAAATTCGGCGCGGCGTCGTGCACGGCCTGGTCGAAATAGCCGCCGTTGTCCGCAGGCACCGGGATCGACCCGTCATAGTCGCCGGGCTTGAGGAGGAAAAACTCGATCTCGGGGTGCACATAGCACGAAAAGCCGAGGTCACTCGCCTTGGACAGCTGGCGGCGCAGCACGTGCCGAGAGTCGGCCCACGACGGTGACCCGTCCGGCATCGTGATGTCGCAGAACATCCGCGCCGAGTGGTGGTCGCCGGCGCTGGAGGTCCAGGGCAACACCTGGAACGTGGACGGATCGGGCCGCGCGACCATGTCGGCCTCCGAGACGCGGGCGAAGCCCTCGATCGCCGACCCGTCGAAGCCGATGCCCTCTTCGAACGCGCCCTCCAGCTCGGCGGGCGCGATGGCGACTGATTTGAGGTACCCGAGCACATCGGTGAACCACAACCGGACGAAGCGGATGTCGCGTTCTTCCAGCGTGCGCAGCACGAATTCCTTCTGCCGGTCCATGTCCGCAGGGTATGCACCGGCTGTTAAATCTGTGTTACACGGCGATGAGCGCTCGCGATCAGGCGTCGAGTTCGTAGCTCAGCCACGTCGACTTCGCCGCGCCGATGCCGTCGTAGAGCCGTTGAGCAGTCGCGTTGTCCGGCGCCGTCTCCCACACCAGCTTCTCGGCGCCGCGTTCGCGGCACAGTTCGAGCCCCCGCTCGATCAGCTTGCGGCCGGTGCCCGAACCCCGCGCCGCCGCGTTCACGTACAGGTCGTTGAGCACGCCCACGCGGGCGGCGTACAAGGTCTGCCACGTCCAGTAGATCGTCGCGAACCCCAGTGGTGCGTCGTCGCCACGCGCGATCAACTGCACACCCTCGTCGGGATCGTCGATCAGCGCGGTCGCCAGCGCCAGCAGACGGTCATCGGACGGATCCACTTGGTAGAAGTCGCAATACGCCCGCAGCATCGGGAGCAGCTCGCCGAGGTCCGAAGCCGTGACCGCCGCGATGCTCAGTCGCACCGCGCGCCGTTCGGTGGCACGACGACGTCGATCAGGTACTTGGCAGCGATCTTGTCCACGCAGGTGTCGCCCTGGAAGGCGACGGTGTGCTGCGTGCCTTCGAAGGTGAGCAGGCTGCCACCGAGCTGACGCGCCAGGTCCACCCCCGCCTGGTACGGCGTCGCGGGGTCGTTGGTCGTCGAGATCACCAGTATCGGCGGCAGCCCGTCCACCTTGATCTCGTGCGGTTCGGTGGTCGGCGGCACCGGCCAAAACGCGCAAGTCGCCAGCGGCGCGTGCCCGGTGAACTCGCCGTAGCTCATGAACGGCGCCGCCTCGCGTGCCCGCCGGTCCTCCTCGACGACCTTGGCGCGGTCGGTCACCGCGGGCTTGTCGACGCAGTTGACCGCCACCCGCACGTCGGTCGAATTGTTGTAGTGACCGTTCTCGTCGCGGCCCATGTAGAGATCCGAGAGGGCCAGCATCGTGTCACCCTCGCCGTCCTTCATCTCGGTGAGCGCCTGGGTGAGATGACGCCACAGGTTCGGCGAGTACAGCGGCAGGATCGTGCCGACGATCGCGTCGGAATAGCTGAGCCCGCGCGGATCCCGGGTCTTCAGCGGCTTGTCCACCAGCGGGTCGACCAGGCTGCGGTAGACGTCGACCGCCTTCTTGGGGTCGTTGCCCAGCGGGCACGCCGCGTCGTTGGCCGCACAGTCGGCCGCATAGTCGTCGAACGCGGTCTGAAATGCCTTGGCCTGGCGGATGTTGGCCTCGGTCGGGTCGGCGTTCGGGTCGACGGCTCCGTCGAGGATCATCGCGCGCACCTTGTCCGGATAGGCCTCCGCGTACAGCCCGCCGATCCGGGTGCCATACGAATAGCCCAAATAGGTCAGCTTCTCGTCACCGACGGCTTCGCGAATCGCGTCGAGATCCTTGACGACGTTGTCGGTCCCGATGTTGGCCAGGAACTCGTCGCCCATCTTGTCCACACAGCGCTGGACGAAATCCTTCGTTTCCTTCTCGATGTGCTCGACACCCTCGGGGGTGTAGTCGACCTGTGGGTCGGCACGCAGCCGATCGTTGTCGGCGTCGGAATTGCACCACAGCGCGGGCGTGGAATTCGCCACGCCCCGCGGGTCGAATCCGACCAGGTCGAACCGTTCACGAACCGAGTCCGGCAGCATGCCCACCATGCTCACCGCTGCGTCAACGCCCGACTCGCCGGGACCACCCGGGTTGACGATCAGCGAGCCGATCTTGTCGCCGGTCGCCTCGAACCGGACCATCGCAAGCTGAGCGACCTCGCCGTCAGGTTTTGCGTAATCGACGGGAACCGACAACTTCCCGCATTCGGCGTCGGCCGGTGCAGGCTCGCCGTCAGAGGACGTGGTCTCGCACTTCCCCCATTCGATCGGCGACCCCGGAGGGGGTACCGCGACGATGCCGCGTCCCTCGACCATCTTGGTGCAACCGGCGACCAACAGCAGCAACGTGGTCAGCAGGACGCCGATCTTCAGGCTCATGGCACCACATGCTGCCATGACCTCCCATCGACGCAGGCTAGGCGGCTATCGCGTGGCCTGTTTCGTGGCGGAAAGCAACTCGGAAAGAGCGGCCTTGAAGTCGTCGGCCATGTCCCACAGATCGGGCACCAACTCCGGGCACGACACGATGCCGACGTTCAACGTGCCCTGCAGCGACATGACGGTGATGTTCAGTCCGGACCCGTGGAAGATCGGCCCGAGCGGATACATCGCATCCACCTCGCAGCCCAGGTAATAGAGCGGAACCTGGGGCCCGGGGACGTTGGACACGACAAGGTTGTGCACCGGCCGGGCCCCACTGAGCCGGCTCGCGGCGTAGACGCGCATCGCGACACCGAACACCGCCGGTGCCGCAAACTGTGTCCAGTCCTGCAGCAGGGTGGCCCCGATCGCCGAACTATGTTGTTTGGCAACCGAATTCGCGGCAGCGATGGCCTTCAACCGGTCGGCCGGATCGTCGATGCTGGTCTCCAGTGTGGAGAACATGCCCGACACCTGATTGCGCCCCGGGCGATCGGACTTGTCGTGCACCGACACCGGCACCATCGCCACCAGAGAGTTCTCCGGCAACTCGCCGCGGTCGTCGAGGAATTTGCGCAGCACACCCGACACGAGCGCCATCACCACGTCGTTGACCTTCACCCCGAAGTGGTTCTTGACGGTCTTGACGTCATCGAGGTCGAGCTGGGTGAACGCGACATTGCGGTGCCCGGTGACGTTGGTGTTCCACGGGGTCTTCGGCGCGGCGAACGGCGCCGTCATGGCGTTGCCGCCCACCGCGCGCCTGGCGGTGTCCACGACCGTCGACAAGGTCGAGGGAATCGTGTTGATCAGCTTGAGCGGGCGGCTGGCGTACTTGACCGCGCCGGACACGGCGATCTCCAGCGAGCTCGCGTCGCCGGGACCGTCCACCGGATCCGGCGGCGGCGCGTCGGCTTCGGTACTGCACAACTGCGACATCAGGTTGGCCCCCGACACACCGTCGACACCGGCGTGGTGCACCTTGGTCATCACCACGATGCGCCCGCCCTCCTGCGGGTCGGTGCCTTCGACGTTCTCGATCACCCACTTCTCCCACAGCGGCCTGCTGCGGTCCAGCGGCAGCGACGCGATATGCCCGCAGATCTCGGCCAGTTCGCGTCGGCCCCCCGGTGACGGCAGACCGATGCGGTGCAGGTGCCGGTCGATGTCGAAGTCCTTGTCGTCCACCCACACTGGGTGATCGAGGTTGAACCGGCTGTCGGCCAGCTTCTCCCGGAACTGCGGCATCGCCTTGATTCGCAGGTCGAACGCATCGCGGAAGCGATCGAAGGTGTACCCGCCGGGCATCGTGGAGGTGTCGAGCTCCAGGATCGAGCACACGTGCAGTGGCTGCTTCGCGGTCTCTAGATAAAGAAAACTGGCGTCGAGTCCGCTTAACCGTTGCATGTCGCCGATGGTAGGCGTGGTGGGACCGACTGTGAGGAAATCCACTTAACAGCCCTTTTAACTTTCGGCGCCGAAAGTGGCAGACTGTACAGGTCAGACGAACCCGGGGACCCGGATGGGCCTCGAGGATCGACCGGACCGACCCGTGAGGGACAACGATGTCTGAGCAGACTGTCTATGGTGCTGCCGAAGCGAAGCCGCGGACTTCCGCCGAATTGCCCGCACCGCGGACGAAAGTTCGCACCCATCACCTCCAGAAGTGGAAGGCCGAAGGCCACAAGTGGGCCATGCTGACGGCCTACGACTTCTCCACCGCCCGCATATTCGACGAAGCCGGCATACCCGTACTGCTCGTCGGTGACTCGGCGGCCAATGTCATCTACGGCTACGACACCACCGTGCCGGTGACCGTCGACGAGCTCATTCCGTTGGTCCGCGGCGTCGTCCGCGGTGCACCGCACGCGCTGGTGGTCGCCGATCTGCCCTTCGGCAGCTACGAGTCGGGTCCGGCACAAGCTCTCGCCACCGCGACCAGGTTCATGAAGGAGACGGGTGCGCACGCGGTCAAGCTGGAGGGCGGTGAGCGCGTCGCCGATCAGATCGCGACGTTGACCCAGGCCGGCATCCCTGTGGTGGCCCACATCGGATTCACTCCGCAGAGTGTGAACGGACTGGGCGGGTTCCGGGTCCAGGGCCGCGGCGACGCCGCCGAGCAGACCGTCCACGATGCGATCGCTGTGCAGGAAGCCGGTGCGATCGCGGTGGTGCTGGAGATGGTGCCCGCCGAGCTGGCGACCCAGATCACCGGCAAGCTGACAATTTCCACCGTCGGCATCGGGGCCGGACCGAACTGCGACGCGCAGGTGCTGGTCTGGCAGGACATGGCGGGTATGACGAGCGGCAAGACCGCGAAGTTCGTCAAGCGGTTCGCCGATGTCGGTGCCGAATTGCGCAGCGCTGCAACGCAATACGCGAATGAGGTGGCCAGCGGGACGTTCCCCGCCGAAGAGCACTCCTTCTAGTTCTTCACCCGCGAACGCTCGGCGCTCGCGGGCTAGGAGAACTTGGGCTTCCGCTTGGCCATGAAGGCGTCAACGCCTTCGCGGCCGTCGGCGGAATTGGCTCGCTCGGCGATCAGCCGGCTCTCGAATTCCATCTGTTCTTCGAGACCACTGTTGAACGTGGACAGCATCAGCGCCTTGACGGTCTCGTTGGATCCTGAGCAGGTGGCCGCCATCTTCTCGGCGAGCGCGTCCGCCCGCGCGGCCAGCTCCTCATCCGGCACCACCTCGGTGACCAGACCCCACTCGGCGGCCACCTGCGCCGAGAGAACCCGGTTGGTCAGCATCAGCTCCTTCGTCTTCGTGATGCCGATGAGCCGCGGCAGGAAGTACGACGAGCTGCCGTCGGGCGACAGCCCCACCTTGGTGTAGGCCATCGTGAACGACGCGGACTCGGCCGCGAGCACGAGATCGCCGGTCACCGCGATCGAGAAGCCCGCTCCAGCGGCGGTGCCGTTGACCGCGACGATGAGCACCGCGCCCATCCGCGAGAAGCTCGAGATCGCGCGGTGCAGGTCATTGGCGACGCCCTTGATGTGCAGTCCGCGGTCGGGTGCGGATGCGAAGGACTTCAGATCGCCTCCGGCGCAGAAGAACCGACCCGACCCGGTGAGCACGACGACTTTGGTCGCCGCGGTGTCGCAGCGCCGAGCGACATCTGCGAGCTCGCGAGTCATGGTGTCGTTCATTCCGTTTGCCGCATCGGGCCGGTTGAGGGTGATCCGGGCGATGGGACCGGTCTGCTCGAACTTGATCGTCTCGTAGTCGCTCACCCTTGGACCTTATCGCCGTGGTTCAGGCGCTCGGACGCTCCCCTGGCTGCGCGTTCACCTGTATATGGCAGTCTGTGCGCACCATGGGCAAATCCACCTCGACGTACACGGAGGTCGAGCGAAAGTTCGACATCGTCGAATCGACGGTCACCCCGTCGTTCGACGGGCTGTCGGCAGTCTCCCGGGTGGAGCGCTCCCCCTCGCAGCAACTAGACGCCGTCTACTTCGACACCCCCGGTCGCGATCTGGCGGCCCACAAGGTGACCTTGCGCAGGCGCACCGGCGGGTCCGACGCCGGCTGGCACCTCAAACTGCCCGCGGGTGCGGACGCTCGCACCGAAGTGCGCGAGCCGCTGGGCGGCACTGACGAAGCCGAGGTACCCGAGGCGCTGCGCGACGTCGTACTGGCCATCGTCCGAGACCGGCCGCTGGCGCCGGTCGCCCGCATTTCCACCAGTAGGACCGTCGACTTATTGCGAGCGGCCGACGGCACAGCGCTCGCGGAGTTCTGCGACGACCAGGTGAGCGCCCAGGCCGGTGCCGACGGGCCACAGCAGCAGTGGCGCGAGTGGGAGCTGGAGCTGACCGAGGCAGGCAGCCGCGATCTGCTGGAGCGGTTGTCCCACCGGTTACTGGACGCGGGCGCGGTGCCTGCCGGTCACGGTTCCAAACTGGCCCGGGTGCTGGAGTCGGCGACCGATGCACAGGAGCCAGGCCGGCCCGAGCCGCCCGACGACCCGATTCATCGCGCGGTCGCCCGACACGTCGAGGAACTGCTGGAATGGGATCGCGCCGTGCGGGCCGACGTCTACGACTCGGTGCACCAGATGCGGGTGACCACGCGCAAGATCCGCAGCCTGCTGCAGTCGTCCGAGGATGCGTTCGGCATCACCGATGACGCCTGGATTCTCGACGAGCTGCGGCAGCTCGCCGCGGTGCTCGGGGTGGCCCGCGATGCGGAAGTGTTGGCCGAGCGCTACGAGAACGCGCTGAAGGAATTGCCGGAAGAACTGGTGCGAGGACCGATCTGGGAACGGCTGGTCGACGGCGCCAAACGTCAGTATTCGTCGGGTCTGCGGCGCTCGCTGATCGCGATGCGCTCACAGCGCTACTTCAGGCTGCTCGACGCGCTCGAGGCGCTGGTGGCCGCTGAGCCGCCACCGCCGCTGCCGGGAGAAGAAGGACGCGGCCCGGTGACGGTCGAGTCGGCGTACAAGAAGGTACGCAAAGCGGCCAAGGCGGCCGACCAGGCCGAGGAAGATACCGAGCACGACGAAGCACTGCACCGAATTCGTAAGCGCGCCAAGAGACTTCGCTATACCGCGGCGGCCACCGGAGCCGACGACGTGGCGTCGGCCGCGAAGTCTGTTCAGTCGCTGTTGGGCGACCACCAGGACAGCGTCGTCAGCCGCGGACACCTGAGCAAGGTCGCCCAGGCCGCGCACGCCGCAGGTGAGGACACCTTCACGTACGGCCTGCTCTACCAGCAAGAGGACGATCTGGCGCGGCGGTCGAGTGACGAGCTCGGCGCTGCGCTGAAGCAGCTGCGCAAGTCGGTCCGCAAGACGCTGTGACCGCTCAAGCGGGTGCGCGCACGTCGCGCAGCCTGTGCAGCAGCTCGCGTGTCGCGTCGTGCAGTCGGGCGCGCACGTCGCATTCTTCTGTGTGGTCCTCGGCGGCGATCTGCGCGGTGCTGCGTTTGAGGTAGTAGGCGCGATAGATGACGGCGCGATGTGGACCCGACAGTGCCGCCATCGCCTGCGCGATGGCCCTGCGGTCGGTCATGGCGTGAACACCGCGTGCGGGTCGAGCACCGCGGGATGGTCTAGGAGATAGCCGAGGATGTTGTCGTGGGCGTTGGCGAGGTGGACGCTGGTGAGCCGCGCCGTCCCGGCGGCGTCTCCGCGTTCGACGGCCGCCAGAATCTGTTCATGCTCTGAATTGATGAGCCCCGACGTGCCGACCTCCTGCAGGTGCATGAACACGTAGCGGTCGGTGAGGCGGCGCAACTGTTCGATCAGCTCGATCGTGCGCGGTCGGTTGGCCCGCCGGTAGACCGCCGCGTGGAACTCGGTGTTGGCCGCCAGCCACGTGCGCGCATCGATGGGCGACGCCATGATCGCCAACTGTTTGCGCATGTAGAGGATGTCGGCGCGGCCGACGTTGGGTACGGCGATCTCGGTGGTACGTGGCTCGATCGACAGGCGGAGGTCGTAGAGCTCCTGCAGTTCCTCTATCGACATGCCGGTGACGACCGCGGTGGCGTTGGACAGCGGCTGGACCAGCCCTTCGCCGGCGAGGAGCGCCAGCGCGTCGCGAACCGGGATCCGGCTGACGCCGAACCGGTCGGCGAGGGCGACCTGACCCAGCTTGGATCCGGGCGCGACGTCTCCGTGCAGGATCTCCGTGCGCAGCTGCGAGGCGATGCGTGCCGCCGAGCTTTCGTATGCCATTATTTATGTCCTGTCTACGACCTCGATTTCTTGTATACAGACGCTGGCTGTGAGGAAGCCGTGAAAAGGGCACGAGTCGGCTTGGTAAGCCGGCGCTTGAGCGCTGCTCACTACTCAATTGACGGTTGCACTAATCGCCAAAAGGCCCGGCGTTCGGCGCATCATGAACTACGAGACACACTCGAGCACATGGGGGCGAGCCATGGTGGAGAAAGTCGACACCGCGGCGATAGCCGACGATCTCGAACGCGCCCGCACCGACTTTCACCGGGTATTGCAAGTTGTGGGTGACGAGGAGTGGACGCAGCCGACGTCGGGGACTCAATGGACTAATGAGCAACTCTTGTTTCACATGGTGTTCGGCTACATGGTTGTACGGCGCCTGCTTGTCCTTGTCGGACTATTCAGCCGATCACCCCGTCGAGTGAGCCGTGGCTTCGCGGCCCTGCTCAATGCAGGAACACCGCCCTTCCATCGCATCAACTACTTCGGAACCTGCGCTGCCGCACTCGTCTACAACCGCAGGCGCATGGGCGCGAAGATGGATCGGGTAATCGACGGGCTCCAGCGATCACTTGCCCGACGTCACGAGAATGCCCTTCGTCGTAGCATGCACTTTCCGACTGGCTGGGACCCGTACTTTCGCGAGTCGATGACGCTGGCGGACGTGTATCAATATCCAGGGAAACATTACGAGCACCATCGCCGCCAACTCTCCGTGGCCAAGCTGAAATGAACTCGGGAGCGAAAAGCCCGAATGGTCAGTCCGGCAGTCAGACCGACCGGGTTCATATGCGAGCCATCAGATCAGTGACACGCCTCGCTATGTCGTCTCGGACAAAACGCATCCGATCGATGCCACCGATGCCCCGGTCAGTCGGCTCGTCGGTCTCCCAACGTTCAAAGACGGGACCGGGTATCGGCTCGACGTGAACCGACCCGCTTGAGAGCTTGCGCATCAAACCTGCGGCCATTTGAGATTTGCCGCCGTTCTTGACACAGACGAACAGGACGGCGAGCCTCGATGTCGGTTTCATGGGCTCCTGCTAGCGGGTCGGCGTAATTCCCAGATCGGCGAGGAGGCGGCGGATGCGTTCTTCGATGTCGTCGCGGATCGGTCGGACCGCGTCGATACCTTGACCCGCAGGATCGGGCAAATCCCAGTTCTCGTACCGCTTGCCGGGGAAGATCGGGCATGCGTCGCCGCATCCCATTGTGACTACGACATCAGCGGCACGCACGATCTCGTCGGTCCACGGCTTGGGGAACTCACCGGTGATGTCGATCCCGACCTCCGACATCGCTTGGACAGCGGATGGGTTGATCTCGTTGCCAGGTTCGGAGCCGCCAGACCACGCGACGCCGTTCTCGCCCGCGAGAAACGTGAAGTAACCGAGTGCCATTTGAGAGCGGCCCGCATTGTGAGTGCACAAGAACAGCACGGTGGGCTTGCCGTCACTGACCTTGCCTTCGACTCGGGCCAATGCGTTGAGACGTTGGCGGGCGAACCGTTCAGCGAGCAAAGGAAGGAAGTTCGCAATGGTGGCGCGTCCAGCGAATTGGTCATAGGAGGAATGCAGGAAACGCTCGATTGTCGCTACACCAAAGGTGCCGTCGAACTCGCTTTGGAGTCGAGTGGCTGCCGTTGTCAGGGCAAGTTGTTGGTCGATGGAAAGCTCGCGGCGGATATGGGCGGCCAGGGAAAGCGGGCTGTCACTCATGGGTGGAATCCTTTGTTGCAGTTGGGATTACGGTCGTGGGTGATGGTTGGGCGAAGCGGCGACGCAGGGCCAGTGAGACGTAGACCAGGGCGACGAGGACGGGGACCTCGATCAGGGGGCCGACTACACCGGCCAGTGCTTGCCCGGAGGTCGCACCGTAGGTGGCTATGGCCACCGCGATAGCCAACTCAAAGTTGTTGCCCGCAGCGGTGAACGCGAGGGTGGTTGTGCGCTGGTAGCCGAGGCCCAGCGCGGCTCCCAGCAGGTAGCCGCCGACCCACATGATGGCGAAGTAGGCCAGCAGAGGGAATGCGATACGGACAACGTCAAGAGGACGACTGGTGATCTGATTGCCTTGCAGCGCAAACAGAATGACGATGGTGAACAGCAGCCCGTAAAGCGCCCACGGCCCCACTCTGGGGAGGAACGTCGACTCGTACCAGGTGCGTCCCCTGATCTTCTCGCCAAGCTGTCGTGACAGGTATCCAGCCAACAGCGGTACGCCGAGGAAAATGAGTACTGACTTGGCGATCTGCCACGGTGAAGTCGTGATGGTGGTTTGCGGCAGTCCCAGCCAGCCGGGCAACACAGACAGGTAGAACCAGCCGAGCACGGCGAACATCAGCACCTGAAATACCGAGTTGAAAGCGACGAGCACGGCGGCGGCTTCACGGTCGCCGCATGCGAGGTCGTTCCAGATGATCACCATGGCGATGCACCGGGCCAGGCCCACGATGATCAGACCAGTGCGGTACTCAGGCAGATCGGGCAGCAGCAGCCAGGCGAGGGTGAACATCAGCGCCGGGCCGAGCACCCAGTTCAGGAGCAGGGAGCTGATCAGCAGCTTGCGGTCGCCGGTGACCGTGTGGAGTCGGTCGTAGCGCACCTTGGCGAGTACCGGGTACATCATGACCAGCAGACCGATGGCGATGGGAAGGGAAATGCCATCAACCTGAACCTGATTCAAGGCGGTGTTGAAGCCGGGGACGAGCCGGCCCAGGAGGAGACCGGCGGTCATCGCAATGCCGATCCACACCGGCAGGAATCGGTCGAGGATTGATAGCTTCTCGACAACGTTCATGTGATTGTTTGAGGTGACGGAGGCGGTCACGCGCCCGCCCTTGCTGTTAGTTCATCGTCGGCGACAACGCTGAGGACGGCGGACAGTGTTGCCAACCCCTGCGGCACCACCGAGTAGTACACCCACGACGCTCGACGTTCGGAACTCAGAAGGCCAGCTTCCTTGAGCACCTTGAGGTGGTGAGAGACGGTCGGTTGGCTGACATCAATGTCGCTGGAGATGTCACACACACACGCTTCACCGCCGCTGTGGCTCGCCACAAGGCTGAACAAACGAAGCCGTACCGGATCAGCGAGTGCCTTCAACTTGATCGCGATGTCAACGGCGGCTTCGGGCGAAAGCGGTTCCCGCACCATCGGGGCGTAGCCACAGGAGTCGACCTCGCTCAGCGGTAGCTCTGACTTTGACATACGTCGATATTGACAGACATCGAACCAGGCGACAAACGAACAACAGGTGAATGAGTCGCCAGACCCGGCGAGAGGGGCTCGCCGGGGCCAGCGCAACCGTTGCTAAGCAGCAGGCGTTCGCCGTCGTCGTCGCAGCGTCGGTAGCGGTGCTGCCGCAGCAGACGCCGCTCTCGGCGGTGCCGCCCCTAGCGCCGTGTGCGGATGAGTTGGCCTGTAAGCCGGATTCTGTTCCGCACCGCCGCGAGTGATCACGGCAGCGCGGCGGCGACCATCCATCTGGACACACCGTTGCCGGGTGCCTCGAGCGGCCTACCCGCCGGCTCGGGCGAGCAGCCCTCAAACGCCGGCGCGGCCGCACCAGGTGCGGCCTTCTTGGCCTTGCTTCGGGTGGGGTTTGCCGAGCCACTCCGGTCACCCGGAATGCTGGTGCGCTCTTACCGCACCGTTTCACCCTTACCACCCACCGGCCCGAAAGCTGAGTGGTGGCGGTCTGTTTTCTGTGGCACTGTCCCGCGAGTCACCTCGGATTGCTGTTAGCAATCACCCTGCTCTTCGAAGTCCGGACTTTCCTCGACTCGTCTTGCGACGATCCGCGGCCGCCCAGCCAACTCATCCGCCCAATAAACTTAGCTCATGTCCCAGGTGCCGCCGGCCCGTTATCTCCTGCGGGCCAAGGATCTGGTCGACGCGCGCTACGCCGATCCGATCACCGTCGACGACCTGGCCGCCGCGGCGGGGCTGTCGCGTGCCCATTTCAGCCGCATGTTCACCCGGACATTCGGCGAGTCGCCCCGGGCGTATCTGCAGACGCGGCGTCTCGAGCGAGCGGCGTCGCTGCTGCGCCACACCGATCGCTCGGTAGCCGACATCTGCGTCATGGTGGGCCTGCAGAGCGTGGGGTCGTTCACCACCAGTTTCTCGCGGGTCTACGGCATGCCGCCGGCCGCCTACCGCGCCAGCATGCCGCCGGCCGCGATCTATGCGCGCGTGCCGAGTTGCATCCTGGCTCGCGATACCCGGCCACCTGCCGACAGCCGCGTTCGCAAGACAGCACACGGGGAGAAGACGAGCGACGGCAGCCGACCGTAGCGTCGTTCGTATGATCAAAATCGCAAGCGCCCACCTGTGGGTACACGACCAAGACGTCGCGTTGAAGTTCTGGACCGAGAACGTCGGAATGGAAGTGCGCCAAGATGTTTCGCTGCCCGACATGGACAACACGTTCCGGTGGTTGACCGTTGGCCCGCCGGGTCAGGATGACGTGTCGATCGTGTTGATGGCGGTGCCCGGCGAACCTGTGATGGATGCGGTGACGCGCAAGCAGGTGCAGGAGCTGACCGCAAAGGGTTTCGCCGGCACGGTGTTTCTCACCACGGAAGACATCCAGTCCGACTACGACGACATGACCGCCCGCGGCGTCGAGTTCACCGAACCTCCACATCAGATGCCCTACGGCATCGACTCGGGCTTTCGCGATCCCTCGGGAAACAGCGTGCGACTCACCCAATTGGCGCCGCCTCCGGCCAATACTGTCTAGGTGCGAACCACCTCCGCAGCGCTCGGATCGGCGGCGTTCTTCGTCGTCGCGCCGGGGACGTTCGTCGGGCTGGGCCCGTGGCTGATCACCGGATGGGAGATCCCAGAGTCCAGCCCGCCGCTGCGTGTGGTGCTCGGGACGGTGTTCATCGTGGTCGGACTGATCCCACCGGTGCACGCGTTCGTCCAGTTCGCGAGGGCGGGCGGAACACCGATGCCCCTCGCGCCCACCGAGCGGCTCGTCGTGACGGGGTTCAACCGCTTCGTCCGCAACCCCATGTACGTCGGGCTGCTGACCGCGATCCTTGGCCAGGCTCTGCTTTTCGACAGCCCGTGGCTGGTGATCTACGCGGTCATCGGGTGGGTCGCGACGGCGTCGTTCGTGCACTGGTACGAGGAACCGACGCTGGTACGCACCTACGGCGAGCAGTACGAGAAGTACCGCCGCAACGTCCCCGCGTGGACTCCGCGGCTGACGCCCTGGCGCCCGGCCTGATCTCACATCCGGGTGGCGCCGAGCGTCTACCGGATATGAGCACTCGACACTGCATCATCGACAGCCGCTTGGGCGAGCTGACCGTCGTCGCCGACGGCGATGCACTCACCGGCGTCTACTTCCGGCACCACTGGCATCGGCCGGACCAGTCCAGTTTCAGGACACTGATCGACGCGCACTCCGATGTCCTGCTGGCCGCGATCCCCCACGGCGCCACCGTCACCTACGGCGAACTCGCCAACGCGCTCGCCGACGGAACGACACCGCAGGAGGTCGGTCAGGCCGTCTGCCGCAACGGTCAACTGACGGGCTACGCGGGCGGACTGAAGCGCAAGCAGTTCCTGCTCGACTTCGAGGAGCCCGCCGACGTCGTTAAGGCGGCGAGGCTGTTCTGATGCACCAGGAGCGTGTGGACTCGGGCGACTGGGACGCAATCACCGCTGAGCTCAACGACTTCGGAGGTGCGCTGCTGCCCAGGCTGCTCACCGATGCCGAAACCGACGCGATCAAGCGGCTCTACCCCGATGACCGCGTCTTCCGGTCGACGGTCGACATGCGCAGGTACCGGTTCGGCGAAGGTGAGTACCGGTACTTTCACCAGCCCTACCCCGAACCGATCGAAGCGCTCAAGCAGGCGCTGTACCCGCGACTGCTGCCCATCGCGCGGGACTGGTGGGCGAAGCTCGGCCGGGAGTCCCCCTGGCCGGACACCCTCGACGACTGGCTCGACATGTGTCACGCGGCACGGCAGCAGAAGTCGACGGCCATCCTGCTCAAGTACGGTATTGGCGACTGGAATGCACTCCATCGAGATCTGTATGGCGAGTTGATGTTTCCGCTGCAGGTCGTCATCAACCTGAGCGAGCCGAACGTCGACCACACCGGTGGTGAATTCCTGCTCGTCGAGCAACGCCCGCGGGCGCAGTCGCGCGGCACGTCGACGCTGCTGCCGCGCGGACACGGGTTCGCGTTCACCACCCGGGAGCGGCCGGTGCGCTCGGCGCGCGGTTGGTCGGCGTCACCGGTACGCCACGGCGTCTCCGCGGTTCGCTCGGGCCAGCGGTTCACGCTCGGCCTGGTCTTCCACAACGCGACGTGAAACATGCAGCGATACAGGCTGATCGACGCTGAGGGCACACCGTATCCGGCGCCGAGCCGCGCAGCGCGCGATCAACAACTTCGCCGACGAACCGACGGCCATCGCCGCCGGATACCGGCCTTGCGCACGGTGCCTGCCGGACCGCTACCGCGACTGGAAGGTCGGTGACGGATGACCGACGCAATCGGTTGCGCTTCCTATGGTCGAGATTGCACTTAGGGTCGCTCGACCCTTCACAGCCCTGGCTGCAATCTCGACCATAGGACGTCAGCAGGACCCATCCTCTAGCCAAAACTGCGACGCCGCAGCACGATGACGTTGTCATGCCAGGTGAAGGGCTCCCGGTCGGCCCAGGTCACCACCCGCTCGACCACTCTCGTCTGCGCCGGCTCCCATTCGGCATCCGGCAGGTCCAGCGCCGCGACTACTTCCTCCGGCCTCACGAACAAGTGGTGATGGTGGTCCAGTTTCGTCTCCCCGGGCGGAGGCCCGCTGTGATCGACGATCAGCATCGTGCCGCGCGGCTTCACGGCCTCGGCGGCCCGCACGAAGATCCGGGTGCGGTCCAGCGGCAGGGTGGAATGGAAGAAGTGGGCACTCACCAGGTCGAACTCGCCGTCCGGAAATGTTTGCGACAAGTCGTGTTGCTGGAAGTCGATCCGGTCTCCCACGCCGCGCGCCTCGGCTGCCGAACGCGCCCGTTGTAGCGCGGTGTCGGAGATATCCACTCCGACGACGTCCCAGCCGCGCTCGGCGAGCCACACCGAATCCGCACCTTCGCCGCAGCCGAGATCGAGTGCTCGGCCGACCGGGAGTTCAGGGGCCACCTCGGCGAGGCGGGCATTGACCCGTCCACTCCACACCCGCTCGCGTTCGCCGTAGTGCTGTTCCCAGTGTTCTTTGGCGTCAGGCGTTGACATGTCGTCTCCCTTCAGGAACGGCCAGACCATATTCGTCGGCCATCAAACTCTGCACCACCGCGGCGGCAGCGTGTGAGCCACCGCCGCCGACGATGATGCAGTCCCAGATGTTGTCCATGGCTCCACCTTGCAGGCGCCACCTCGAAAGTGCCAAGCTTTCTTGCCATGCAGGCAAACGACCAAGACAGCGTCGATCTGCGCGTGCGCAAGCGCTTACGTGATCTCCGGATGCAGCGAGGTCTCACGCTCGAAGAAGTCGCAAGCCGGTCGAGCATCGACGTGTCGACTCTGAGTCGCCTCGAGTCGGGTAAGCGGCGACTCGCGCTCGACCATCTTCCCCGCCTCGCCGCCGCACTGTTGGTGAGCACCGACGAACTGCTTCGTGCCCCCGAGGCGGAAGACCCGCGGGTACGGGCGAACTCGCACACCCGCCACGGGATCACGTACTGGCCGCTGACCCGGCAGGCCGCCGGCGGGCTGCACGCCTACAAGATCCGCATCGGTGCCCGACGCCGCACACCGCCCGCCGAACTACCGGTGCATGAGGGTCAGGAGTGGATGTACGTACTGTCCGGGCAGGTGCGGCTGATACTCGGAGAGCGCGACTTCATCGTCAAACCCGGTGAAGCCGTGGAATTCTCGACGTGGACACCACACTGGTTCGGGGTGCTGGACGGCCCCGCGGAAGCGATCACGATATTCGGCATCCACGGTGAACGCCTGCACTTGCACGGCTAGGCCAGGTAGGCCGTCTGGTTGACCAGCCGTACCGAGGCCGCGCCGTCGGGATAGAACTCGGCGATCGACAGTGAGGCGAGGTCCAGGTGCAACCGATAGAGGATGCTCGCGCCCGCATCGAGCGCGATGCGAAGCAGCGTCTTGATCGGTGTCACATGCGACACCACGAGCACTGTCTCACCGGGGTGTTCCGCGATGATCCGCGCCCGGGCCCTACCGACCCGCTCGGCGGCGACGTCGAAGCTCTCCCCGTTCGGCGGCGCCACGCTGGTGTTGCGCAGCCATCGTTTGTGCAACTGCGGGTCGCGCTCGGCGGCCTCGCCGAACGTCAGCCCCTCCCAGTCGCCGAAGTCGGTTTCGATCAGATCGGCATCGACGCTGACGTCGAGTCCCAGCGCCTTGGCCGCCGCCTCAGCGGTGTCGTAGGCGCGCTGCAGCGGCGACGTGATGACGGCCCCGATGCCACCCTTTTCGGCCACGAACTGTGCGGCCGCTTCGGCCTGCCGACGGCCGAGATCTGTCAGCGCCGGATTGCCGCGGCCCGAATACCGCCGTTCGACCGAGAGTTCGGTCTGGCCATGGCGCAGCAACAGGAATCGGGTGGGTGCACCGCGTGCGCCGGTCCACCCCGCGGGATTCGGGCGCTGCTCCTCGGCGACTTCGGTCGGAGGCGTGTCCAGTTCGGCGGCCGCATCCATCGCCTCGTTCGCCAGCCGGTCGGCGTGGCTGTTCTTCTCGCGCGGCACCCAGGTGTAGGTCACGCGATCGAATCGCGTCGACAGGGCCGTGGCCTGTTGATGCAGCGGCACCATGTCGGGATGCTTGACCTTCCAGCGGCCCGACATCTGCTCCACCACGAGCTTGGAGTCCATGTTGACCTCGACTTCGGAGGCGCCCAGCGTCGCGGCCTCCTCCAAGCCCGCGATCAGCCCGCTGTATTCGGCGACGTTGTTGGTGGAGTGCCCGATGGCCTGCTTGCGCTCGGCGAGCACAGTTCTGCGGTCCACAGTCCACACCACAGCGCCGTAGCCTGCGGGTCCGGGGTTGCCGCGCGATCCCCCGTCGGCCTCGACGATCACCTTCATTTACCGGACCCCTTGACCCGCAGCAGGATTGCGCCGCACTCGGGGCAGCGGAGCACGTCGTCCTCGGCGGCGGCGGAGATCCTCGCCAGTTCACCCCGGTCGATCTCGATCCGGCAGGCACCGCACCGGCCGCCCTGCAACAGGCCGGCGCCCGCGCCGCCGCCGGTGCGCTGACGCTCGTACAACGCCACCAGATCGGGGTCGAGGCCGGCGACGAGTTCGTCCCGCCGGGAGAGGGATTGCTCACGCAGCTGGTCGAGTTCACTGCGCGCGTCGTCGTATGCCTGCTGCGCCTCCCCCAGATCTCTCTGCAGCTCATCGATCTTCGTGAGCTCGGCGGCCTGCTCGGTCTGCAGTTCCTCGCGGCGCTCCATCACCTCGAGCAGCGAGTCCTCGAGCGAGGATTGCCTGCGCTCGAGCGTCTCCAACTCGTGTTGTAACTCGGTGAGCTGCTTGGCATCCGTGGCTCCCGAATCCAGCAGTCCGCGGTCGCGATCCTCACGCTGGCGGACGGCGTCGATCTCGGCTTCGAACTTGCGCACCTGCTCGTCGAGGTCCTCCAGCGCGATCTGCAGGGCAGCCAGCCGATCGTTGGCCTCCCGATGCATCGCCTGAATCTCCTCGAGCCGCTGCAGCTCGACGAGGTGGCCAGCCCGATGCTCGATCCGGGCCCGCTCCGCATCGAGTTCCGCCAGTTCGAGCAACGAACGTTGTTGGATTACTTCAGCTTTCATGCCTCGTTCTCTCGACGTTCCAGGGGTCAGTACGAACCGCTGACACACGTACGGGTAAGGCATCTCCAAAATGGTCTCGCAGCAGGTCCGCCGCCTGCGTGCACCACGGGTACTCGCTGGCCCAGTGTGCGACGTCGACGAGCGCCACCTCGGATGCCCGCCGGTGCTCGTCGGCGGGATGGTGCCGCAGGTCGGCTGTCACGTAGGCCTGCACTCCGGCGGCCGCGACGGTATCGAGCAGCGAATCACCTGCTCCACCGCAGACCGCCACACGGGACACCTGTGCTTCGGGATCGCCGGAGGCACGGATGCCCCACGACGTTCCAGGCAGCGCGTCATGCACCCGTGACACGAAGGCCGACAACGATTCCGGTCTGGGCAGTGAGCCGACGCGGCCCAGACCGACGTCGCCGGGCAGCGGTGCCAGCTCGAAGACATCGAAGGCGGGTTCCTCATAGGGATGCGCCGTGCGCATCGACGCCAACAGATGCCCGCGAACCCGCGACGGCGCGATCATCTCCACCCGTTCCTCCGGCACCCTCTCGACCGTCCCGATCGTGCCGATGGCGGGCGCGGCACCGTCGTGCGGAAGGAACTGGCCGATGCCCGTCGCGCTCCAGCTGCAGTGCGAGTAGTCGCCTATGCGTCCGGCACCCGCGGCGAACATCGCTTCCCTTACCGCGTCGGTGTTTTCGGCGGGGACGAACACCACCCACTTGTCCAGACCGATTCCGGTCGGTATCGGCTCGAGGACCTCCTCCACCGTGAGACCCAACGCCGCAGCGAGCGCGTCCGACACCCCGGGCGATGCCGCGTCGGCGTTGGTGTGCGCGGTGAACAGCGCGCGTCCGGAGCGGATCATCCGGTGCAGCAGTGCGCCTTTGGCCGTGTCGGCGGCGACGGTGTCGACCCCGCGAAGTAGCAGCGGATGATGCGCGAGCAGCAGGCCGCCGTCGGGCACCTCGTTGACGACGGCGGCGGTGGCGTCGACAGCGACCGTCACGTTTCCGACGGTCTCCGACGGGTCGCCACAGACCAGGCCCACCGAATCCCAGTCCTGTGCCAGCCTCGGCGGGTAGGCCGCCTCCAGGACATCGATGACGTCGGACAGGTGGGCGCTCACGGCATCACCTCGGCCATCGCCTCGACCAGCGCCGGCCACTCCGGTCGCACCGCCGCCCGCAGGAACTGGCCGTCCAAGCCGACGAAGGTGTCACACCGCCGCACCGCAACACCCTTGCCGTCGAGGTGCTTTCGCATCAGTTCGGCATCCTCGACCGCGAAGAGGACAAAGGGCGCACATCCGTCGACGACATCTACTCCGATGCTAGTCAGGCCGTCGACCATCTCGGCACGCAGCTGGTGCAGGCGTTGTGCGCCGCGGTCGGCCTCGGCAACGGCATCGGGTGCGCTGCACGCGGTGATCGCTTCCAGCTGCAACACCCCGAGCGGCCAGTGTGGGCGTCGTGCGGTCAACCGGTCGAGCAGCGCGGCGGGCGCGAACGCGTAGCCGACACGTAGACCTGCCAGTGCCCATGTCTTCGTGAGGCTGCGCAGCACGATCACGTCGGGGAGCGACTGCGCGGCCAGCGACTCGGGCTCACCGGGCACCGCGTCTGCGAACGCCTCGTCGACGACGACGATCCGGCCGGGCCTGCGCAGCGCAGCGAGCTGTTCACGGGTGTGTAGTACCGAGGTCGGATTGGTCGGGTTCCCGACGACGACGAGGTCGGCGTCCTCCGGCACGACGCCGTCGCCCAGCCGGTAGGGCGGGGCGAGCACCACATGGTGCAACGGCACGCCTGCCGCGGCCAGTGCGGCCTCGGGTTCGGTGAACGAGGGCGCGATCAGTGCCGCCGACCGCGGCCGCAGGTTCGGCAGCAGTGCGAACCCCTCGGCTCCCCCGGCGAGCAACGCCACCTCATCGACGCTGCGTCCGTGTCGTGCGGCGACGGCGGTTCGCGCACGTGTCTCGTCGGCTTCGCTCGGGTACCTGCCGAGGTCGGCCATCCGGGCGGTGAGCCGATCGACCAGCCATGACGGCGGCCCGTCGGCGCGCACGTTGACGGCGAAGTCCAGCATGCCCGGGGCTGCGGCCTGGTCGCCGTGGTAACGCGCTCCCGGGCGGGATTGGCTTGCCACATCACGACAGTAGTGGGCCGTCGGGGACAATGAGATCGTGACGGCCCGCCCACAGCTGGTGATCTTCGACCTCGACGGCACCCTGACCGATTCGGCAGAGGGCATCGTGGCCAGCTTCCGTCATGCGCTGGCCACGATCGGCGCCGACGTCCCCGACGGCGATCTGGCGTCCATGATCGTCGGCCCGCCGATGCACCACACGCTGCGGGAGATGGGTCTCGGCGAGCAGGCCGACGACGCGATTGCCGCGTATCGCGCGGACTACCTGGCCCGCGGCTGGGCGATGAACCGTCCGTTCGACGGAATCGCTTCCCTGCTCGCCGACCTGCGGGCCGCGGGGATTCGGCTGGCGGTGGCCACCTCGAAGGCCGAACCAACCGCGCATCGGATCCTCGACCACTTCGGTCTCGACGAGCATTTCGAGGTCATCGCGGGCGCGAGCGTCGACGGCCTTCGCGCGACGAAGTCCGCGGTCGTCAAGCACGCGCTGGCCCAGCTGGAACCGTTGCCGGACCGACTGCTGATGGTCGGCGACCGGTCACACGACGTCGAGGGCGCCGCAGAACACGGCATCGACACGGTTGTCGTCGGATGGGGATACGGGGGCGCGGACTTCGACGGCCCCGATGCGGTGGTCCCTCATGCCCGTGTCGCCACCGTGAACGAACTGCGGGAGGTGCTCGGTGTCTAGATCTTCTTTCGAGCCGCTGCACATCACCTTCATCTGCTCGGGCAACATCTGCCGCTCGCCGATGGCGGAGAAGATGTTCGCCCACCAGATCAGCGAACGCGGCCTCGCCGATGCGGTGCGGGTGACCAGCGCCGGCACCGGCGGTTGGCATGCGGGCGAACCCGCGGACCGGCGGGCCAGCCACGTCCTGCGCGCGCACGGCTACCCCACGTCGCATCGAGCAGCGCAGATCGACGACGACCACCTGTCCGCCGACCTCGTGATCGCGCTGGGCCGAAACCACGTCAGGATGCTGAAGGACCTGGGCGTCGAGGACGACAGGGTCCGGATGCTCCGGTCGTTCGACCCGCGGTCCGGAGCCCACCCGATGGATGTCGAGGATCCCTACTACGGCAACCATGACGATTTCGAGGACGTCTTCGCGGTGATCGACGCGTCCCTGCCGGGCCTGCACCAGTGGGTCGACGAGCAGCTCACCGAGCGGGGCATCGCAAGCTGATGAAGCGCTTGGCGTTCCTGCTGCGGCCATCCTGGCTGGTGCTGTTCGTTGTGGTGCTGGCGTTCGCGTACCTCTGCTTCACCGTGCTGGCGCCCTGGCAGCTCGGCAAGAACACCAAGACGTCACGGGAGAACGACCAGATCTCCCACTCGGTGACCGCGGAACCGGTGCCGGTGACAACGCTTCTACCGCAACAAGATTCGTCGGCACCCGATGAGCAGTGGCGTCGGGTCACCGCCACCGGCAAGTATCTGCCCGACGCGCAGGTGCTGGCGCGGTTGCGGTCGGTCGAGGGTGAACCGGCCTTCGAGGTGCTGGTGCCGTTCGCGGTGAAGAACGGTCCGACCGTGCTCGTCAACCGTGGCTACGTCCGGCCTGAAGGCGGCTCGAAAGTACCTGCGATTCCCGCGCCGCCGACGCAAGAGGTGACCATCACCGCCCGGCTGCGGGACTCCGAAGGCCTCGTGCAGGGCAAGGAGCCGTTCCGTCAGGACGGGGCGCAGCAGGTCTACTCGATCAACACCGAGCAGATCGCTGCGGTCACCGGAGTGCCACTGACGGGGTCGTACCTGCAGGTGGTCGAGGATCAGCCCGGCGGACTCGGCGTGATGGGACTGCCCAACCTCGACGCGGGCCCGTTCCTCTCGTACGGCATCCAATGGATCGCGTTCGGAATCATCGCGCCGATCGGCCTCGGATACTTCATCCGGGCCGAAATCCAGCAGCGCCGACGGGAGAAGGTCGCGAAGGAGGCGGTGCGGCCGGACGCCCCCGTCACGACGGAGGCGAAGCTCGCCGACCGGTACGGACGGCGACGCTGAGAACGACCGCCACGATCGCGGCTGCCGCTTGCACCGCGCGAGACAGTCGCACGGCCCGCGCGAGGTCGGATGTCTTCGGCGCCGGGCCGTCGCCGAGCGTCGGCCGGATCTCCAGTTCGTGGGCGTACTGCGTCGGACCGCCCAATCGCACGCCCAGCGCGCCGGCGAAGGCGGCTTCGACGACACCCGCATTCGGGCTGGGGTGACGTGCGGCGTCACTGCGCCATGCCCGCCACGCACCGAGCGGTGACCCACCGACCACCGGTGCGCACACCACGACCAAGGCTCCCGTGACGCGTGCTGCGAGGTAGTTGGCGGCGTCGTCCAAACGCGCTGCGGCCCAACCGAATCGCGTATACCGTGACGAGCGGTGGCCGATCATCGCGTCCAGAGTGTTGGCCCCCCGATACACCAGAATCGCGGGAACGCCGCCGAGGGCTCCCCACAGCGCCGGCGCGACATGGGCATCGGAGGTGTTCTCCGCGACCGATTCCAGCGCCGCCCGCGTGAGGCCCTCGGCGTCGAGGACGGACGGATCGCGTCCGCACAGCGACGGGAGCAGACGTCGGGCGCTGTCCAGGTCGCCGGCGTTGAGGTGGGCAGCCATCTGATCGCCGGTGCGGGCGAGCGATGTGCCGCCCAACGCCACGAATGTCGCAGGGGCCGTCACCGCGGCCACGCCCACCTGACCCGCGCGACCGGTCGCTCGCTCGACCAGTACGCCCGTCGCCCCTAGCGCACCGATCAGAGCCGCGGTGTGCACCACACCGGCACGCCGGGTGTCGGCGTAGGTCAGCCGCTCGAAAAGCGCTGCGCCACGGCCGAACATCGCGACCGGATGACCTCGACTCGGGTCACCGAACATCAGGTCGGCCAGCCACCCCGTCGCAATCCCGGCGGCGCGACCGGTACGACGTGGCGCAGGCATCCCGGCAGCGTCTCACAACCGGGTGTAGCCGAATTGCGTTGGTTGCGGGTTAATGATCACTACAGTCCCAACAGCGAGGAGTCCACGATGCCATTTCCAGCGCTCAACCATGTGGCGGTGACCGTGCGCGACCTCGAGGTCAGCGGACCCTGGTACCGGGCCCTGCTCGAGTCGGAGCCGGTCATCGACGAGCACACCGACGCCGGCTTCCACCATCTGGTGTGGGCATTCGACAACGGCACCCTGTTCGGCATTCACCAGCACGATCAGGCGGCCCCTGACGAACGTTTCAGCGAGTTCCGAGTCGGACTCGACCATGTCGGCTTCGGATGCGCTGACCGCGCCGAACTCGAACGCTGGGTCACGCGACTGGACGAACTCGGCGTCCAACACAGCGGCATCGTCGACGAGAGCTACGGGTCGGGACTGAGTTTCCGCGATCCCGACGGCGTCGCGCTGGAGTTCTTCGCGCTGCCTGGCTGAGGTTCACGACCATGCGCGAGGCCGCACCCGGGACGACTCATGTCTTCCGGCTAGCGCTGGCGCGTGACGATGACCGGCACGCCGGCCTCCTGCGCCACGACTGTGCTGACCGAACCGAGCATCATCCCGGCGAATCCACCGCGGCCGTGACTACCGACGACGACGAGCTGAGCCCTCTCGGCGCGGTCCAGAAGCTGGCTGGCCGGTCGGTCGAGCTCGACCACGCGGTGCACTGTGACATCGGGGTAGCGCTCCTGCCAGCCGGCGAGGCTTTCGGCAAGCGTCTTGTCCGCCGCGCGTTGCAGCGCGGAGTCTTCGATGCCGTAATCGAGGGTCATGTCTGCATCACTCCAGACGTGCAAAGCCACCAAGTCCACGCCGCGCCGCGAAGCTTCGTCGAATGCCGTCGCGATCGCCGGCTCCGATGTTGGCGAACCGTCGATGCCCACCAGCACCGGAAGCTGGGACGACTCGACCGAAGACGAAACCTCGTCGTGAACCACAGCGACGGGACAATGGGCGTGGTGAATCAATCCGGTGCTGACCGAGCCGAGCAGGCGGCGATGCTTGCCGGTTCGGCCGCGGCACCCGACAACCACCAGCTGGGCGTCTTTGGACAGATCGACAAGGGTCGGCACGGGTCGTCCGAACAACAGTTCACTGTCGACCTCCGGCCGATCACCGCCAACGGCGCTGTCCGCTATGGCGGCGATGGCCTCCTCGACGATCCTGCGGGCGTCGTTCTCCTGAAGCGCGAAAATCTCCTCGGGAACTCCGCCTGCGGGCCAGGCCAGCGTCGACGACGCCACCGCGAGCGGAGCGGCAACGTGAACGACGGTAAGCGGGACGTGGTGCAACGTTGCCTCTCGTGCCGCCCACCTCAGCGCTGCATGCGACGAGGGCGACCCGTCGGTGCCGACGACGACACCGTGATGTGAGCTGCGCGTGGACATGTCGGATCCTCCTGGCGATTGACGACCTTAGGTGACGCTAAGGCGGCGGCAGTGGTCCGGGATGGAGGCATTGGTCCCGAACGACGGTGGCCAAACGCCTCTAATCACCGGTGTCCGTCTTCGACGTCGGAACGGCCCGAGTGACGGCTGGTTCCTCGATCACTCGAGCCTGGTGACGGTACGCCAGCAGGCCCCTTGCTAGCTGAGGCGCACGACGATGCCCGAAGCGGGGTCGACCTTGCCGTCGAGCAGTTCGAGGTAGGCCGTTTGGATCTCTTCCTCGGTCGAGATCCGTTCCACGCGTAGCCAGCCCGCCGCCCACTGGGCGAACGGCGCCCACGACTCGGCGACCCTGCGGTCGAGCTCGGCAGTCCCCCAGTCGTTGCCGCGCTTGGTGATCCGGTCCGGCGCAAAAAAGAACACCGGGCTGGGCCCCGCGAGTTCACCTGCACCGGGCGCCATTTGAGTCCAGTGGGTCGCACCGACCGTCGAGCTGTGGGTCAGACGATCGCCGTAGTGGGCGTGTACGTCGGAGCGGACCGCGCCGTCGCCGGAGATGTCGACATAGACGGCCCGCTCCCCGGGAAGCTCAGATACCGAGTCGTACAGGCCCACCGAGTCGTAGATGTCCAGTCCCTCGACGAACTCGCGGTTGCCCGCCGACGTCAGCCCGACGACCTCGATCGCGTCACGCTTGGCGAGCAGGTACGCCGCGATGATCGCCGTCTTGGACGAGGCGCTGGAGATGACGACGGTGTCCGCGCTGAAGAAGTTCTCGTCGGCCAGGAAGTCGTCGATGAGGAATGACGTGAAGAACAGCGGGAAGAACAGGATGTGCTCGTTCTCCTGGTCGGGTGAGTAGACGGGATCGGTTTCGATATCGCGGTAACCCTGATAGGCCGACGGCAGGTTGGCCCGGTGAGGCGAAGCGTCGGTGAACCCCTTCTCGGTGATGCGGGACGGAACAACCACCAGGCGACTGGCGCACGGCAGGTAGCCGTAGACGCGCATGCCCTCCCGCACACCGGAATTGCCGGAGTCCTCGACGTGGGCGTACCCCCAGACGTTCAACTTGCCCCATCCTGGGTCGGATGCCGGGAAGAAGTCCCAGTACCTCATCGCGTCGCCGAAGACGGCGTAGGTGATGTTGTTGGCCGTCAGCCCGAACGAGTCGATACGGAGCAACGCCTCGCCGTCGGCCAGTTCCGGCGGCTCGGCTGCGACGAATCGAGTGTCGTGCAGATCTGTGCGATTCAGTTCGAAGTCCACGTATCCAGCCTCACATGAACGGGCGATTGCCATAGCGGTCGAGCGAAACCAGTTCTCCGACAGGACGACGCGTCGTGGGGCCGTACTTGCCGATCGGCCAGCCCATCGGAATGACCGCGCAGGGAGTGACGTTCCACGGCAGACCGAGGACGCGCCTCGCCAGCAGCTTGCTCCACAACGGGATGGTGATCAGCGCCGCTCCCAATCCGGCGGCACGCGCGGCCAGCAAGAGGTTCTGCACGGCCGGATAGATGGACCCGTAGGCACTGGTCACCGCGACCGGCGGCCACGGCGGGACAACACCTTTGAGGCACGCGACGATCACGACCGGAATCTCGTCGAAGTGCTCGGCCTGCCAACGAACCGCCTTCTCGTTGCGAAGCATCTTCTCGTCCATGCGGTTCCCGAGCATGCGCTTGTACATCTCGCCGCCGAGGTTGATGGCCGTACGGTTCAAGCGGCCGAGTTTCGCGACCACTTCGCGGTCTTTGACGACGATGAACTCCCAATTCTGCGCGTTCGAACCCGTGGGCGCCTTCATGGCGAGTTCGAGGATGTGCAGCAGGAGCGCATCGTCGACCGGGTCGGGTTTGATCCTTCGGATGGCTCGCTGCGTACGCATCGCCTCTTCGAGCGACATGGTCAGGGATTCGTGCTGCGTCATGACATCGATCTCAGCACGACGAGCGCCTGTCGCGCGATGAACTTGCGTCCCGCGCTCTTGCCGCCGACTTCCTAGCAGGTACGGATGCCGATGTGGGTGTCACCTATCGCCGGGAACTCCCGGATGCGGGCAGTACCCTTGGGCGCACGGCTCAAAAAAGGAGGCCACCACCATGACGACTGCCGACGAGACCGAAAATCCCCCACCTTCCATACCGGCGCAAGCCGATGAGGCAACGGCGATGACACCGAGTCATCCACAGCCCGATGCCCACGTCGTTTCGGTAGTCGAACTCATACGCAAGCGTTTCAGCATGGGCACCTGAAGCACTTCGGGGGCAGTGCCGATACGTCGGTGGGCGCGGACGGTATCGAACCGCCGACCGCTGGTGTGTAAAACCAGAGCTCTACCACTGAGCTACGCGCCCTCGTCAGGGCAAATTACACGCTGACGACGTAAGACAGGAAATTCGTCAGCCGGATCGCAGCGCCGCCAACGCGTCGGTCCACACCGCCTGGTCGCGCGCCTCCCCCGGCCCCTTCATCTCGGCGAATCGCACCGCACCGGTGCGGTCCACCACGAAAGTCCCGCGGTTGGCGAATCCGGCGTCGTCGTTGAACACGCCGTATGCCTGCGCCACGGCGCCGTGCGGCCAGAAGTCCGACAGCACCGGAAATTCGAAGCCGCTCTGCGTCGCCCAGACCTTGTGGGTCGGTGGTGGACCGACCGAAATCGTCAGCGTCGCGGTGTCGTCGTTGTCGTAATCCGCCAGATGATCGCGGATCTCGTCGAGCTCCCCCTGACAGATCCCGGTGAACGCCAACGGGAAGAACACCAGCAGTACGTTCTTTGCGCCCCGGAAGTCGCTCAGCGTGACCGGCTGCCCGTTCTGGTCCTTCAGCGTGAAATCCGGCGCCTCGGTTCCGACGTCGATCATCTGCGACCCGCCGCTTTCGATTTCGGCTGGACCAGCCGACTCGCGATCCAGTCGCCCAGGTTCGCCGAAGAGGTCTGCATCAGTCCCGCCGTCGGCGCTGACTCGGCGATGTCAGCGGGCTGCACATGTCCGGGTTTACCCGTCTTTGGGGTGACGACCCAGATCACGCCGTCGTCTGCCAGGGGCGTGATGGCGTCCATCAGCCGGTCCACGAGGTCGCCGTCGTCATCGCGCCACCACAGGAGCACGACGTCGATCACGTCGTCGGCGTCTTCGTCGAGCAGCTCACCGCCGCACGCTTCCTCGATGTCGGCCCGGATGTCGTCGTCGGTGTCCTCGTCCCAGCCCAACTCCTGCACAACCTGATCTTTTTGGATGCCCAGTCTTTGGGCGAAGCTCGGGGCGTCGTCCGCCGCGACCACCGTCGGTCCTCCTTCAGCCAGCTCGGCGCGATGTGCGTCCAGCCCTATCGTCGCACGACGGGGCGTTGAAGCCACTCACTGGCAGCCAGGTTTGTCGATCTGAGTCAATATGCCGCATCGCAGAGGTTCAGCGCGCTGGTCTTCGTGTCGTTCAGTTTGGTGATTGCGGCGTTGAATTCGTCGGGTCCGTAATTGCCCGCGATCGCCACTGCCAGGCGGCGTGCGGCGTCGACCCAGCTTCGCATCGCGTCCTTCAGTTCGGGCGTCAGCGGGTCGGACACACTGCCCCCGACCAGGTCAGCGCTGTGGTTGAGGGCGTCTATCGCCGGCCCCGCCTTGGCCTCGGCGTCAGCAGCGCTTTGGTTGAAGGCGTCGACGTAGGCGTTGACGGCGGTGATCGCATCCACGCTGCTGGTGCTCAGCGACTCGCACGAGGTGTGCACGGCCTCCTGGGTGAGCGACTCCTGGCGCTCGGACTCGCGGGCGCTCGAGCTGGCGATCGACTCCTGAATCGACGCCGACACCGACGCCCGATAGACCGGGGCATCAGCGGAATCGACCGAGGGTTTGCCCTCGGTGACGTTGCTACAACCCACGACGATCATCGCCGACGCGGCGATACTGCCGACCACGAGTGCGGCGAACCGCAGGCGTCTCGGACACAGCCAACCGGTCACCACGGTCTGCAGACGTTACCGGGTCCGATCCGCAATCGCGGGTTCATTCACTCGCCACCCCCACCGGTGCGGGTGGTGCAGGATTGGAGAAGGATGAAGAGGTAGAGCGAGGCGCGAAAACATCCGCCTCGATCGCCGCAGCACGTAGCGCCTGACAAGGAGCGAAAGTTGACCACCGAGTTCGCGCGCCAGGACCTGGCCCAAAACTCCACCAACGCAGCCGAACCCGACCGGGTCCGGGTGATCCGTGAGGGTGTCGCGTCGTATCTGCCCGACATCGACACCGAAGAGACCAGCGAATGGCTGGAGTCGTTCGACGATCTGCTCGAGCGGTCCGGGCCTGCCCGCGCCCGCTACCTGATGTTGCGGCTGCTCGAGCGTGCCGGCGAACAACGGGTCGCGATTCCGGCGCTGACGTCCACCGACTACGTGAACACCATCCCTACCGAGCTGGAGCCGTGGTTCCCCGGCGATGAGGACGTCGAACGTCGTTACCGGGCGTGGATCCGATGGAACGCCGCGATCATGGTGCACCGCGCGCAGCGGCCGGGAGTCGGTGTCGGCGGCCATATCTCGACGTATGCGTCCTCAGCTGCGCTGTACGAGGTCGGCTTCAACCACTTCTTCCGCGGCAAGGCGCACCCGGGCGGAGGCGACCAGGTCTTCATCCAGGGTCACGCGTCGCCCGGCATCTACGCGCGCGCGTTTCTCGAAGGCCGCTTGACCGCCGATGACCTCGACGGCTTCCGGCAGGAGCACAGCCACCCCGGCGGCGGGCTGCCGTCGTACCCACACCCACGCCTGATGCCGGACTTCTGGGAGTTCCCGACGGTGTCGATGGGCCTGGGCCCGATGAACGCGATCTACCAGGCCCGCTTCAACCACTACCTGGACGACCGCGGCATCAAGGACACCTCCGACCAGCACGTGTGGGCGTTCCTCGGCGACGGCGAGATGGACGAGCCCGAATCACGCGGCCTGATCCAGGTCGCGGCCAACGAAGGTCTTGACAACCTGACGTTCGTCATCAACTGCAACCTGCAGCGCCTCGACGGGCCGGTGCGCGGCAACGGCAAGATCATCCAGGAACTGGAGTCCTTCTTCCGCGGCGCCGGCTGGAACGTCATCAAGGTGGTGTGGGGCCGCGAGTGGGACACCCTGTTGCACGCCGACCGCGACGGCGCATTGGTGAACCTGATGAACACCACGCCCGACGGCGACTATCAGACGTACAAGGCCAACGACGGGGCGTACGTCCGCGACCACTTCTTCGGTCGCGATCCGCGTACCAAGCAGCTGGTCGAGAAGATGTCGGACGGCGAGATCTGGAACCTCAAGCGCGGCGGGCATGACTACCGCAAGGTGTACGCCGCCTACCGTGCGGCCACCGATCACAAGGGCCAACCGACGGTCATCCTGGCCAAGACCATCAAGGGCTACTCGCTGGGTGCGCACTTCCAGGGCCGCAACGCCACGCACCAGATGAAAAAGCTTGCGCTGCAAGACCTCAAGTACTTCCGCGACTCCACCCGCATTCCGATCAGCGACGAACAGCTCGAGGAGAACCCGTACCTCCCGCCGTACTACCACCCCGGTCCGGAGGCCCCCGAGATCCGCTACATGCTGGAGCGGCGGCGGGCGCTGGGCGGGTTCCTGCCCGAGCGCCGGACCCACGCCAAGGTCCTGCCGTTGCCGGACCGCGACACCTACAAGGCACTCAAGAAGGGCTCGGGAAACCAGGAGGTCGCCACCACGATGGCGACCGTGCGGACCTTCAAGGAACTGCTGCGCGACAAGGAAATTGGGTGGCGGATCGTCCCGATCATTCCCGACGAGGCGCGCACGTTCGGTATGGACTCGTGGTTTCCGAGCCTGAAGATCTACAACCGCAACGGGCAGTTGTACACCGCCGTGGACGCCGAATTGATGTTGGCGTACAAGGAAAGTGAAGTCGGCCAGATCCTGCACGAAGGCATCAACGAAGCCGGCTCGACGGCGTCGTTCACCGCAGTGGGCACGTCGTACTCCACGCATAACGAGCCGATGATCCCGCTCTACATCTTCTACTCGATGTTCGGCTTCCAGCGCACCGGCGACGGGTTCTGGGCCGCGGCCGACCAGATGGCCCGCGGTTTCGTGCTCGGCGCCACCGCGGGACGCACCACCCTGGTGGGTGAGGGCCTGCAGCACGCCGATGGGCATTCAATGCTGCTCGCGGCTTCCAACCCGGCGGTGGTGGCCTATGACCCGGCCTTCGCCTATGAGATCGCCTACATCGTGGAGAGCGGTCTGGCCAGGATGTACGGCGAAGAGCCGGAGAACGTGTACTTCTACATCACCATCTACAACGAGCCCTACGTGCAGCCGGCCGAACCGGAGGGGGTTGACGTCGAGGCGCTGCTGCGCGGTATCTACCGGTACAAGCCCGCGCCGGAGAAGCGAACGCACACCGCGCAGATCCTGGCGTCCGGCGTGGCGATGCCCGAGGCGTTGCGGGCCGCCCAGCTACTGGCTGACGAATGGGACGTCGCCGCCGACGTGTGGTCGGTGACCAGTTGGAACGAACTCAACCGCGACGGAGTGCAGATCGAGAAACAGCGGCTGCGCCACCCCGACCGTGAGGCCGGCACTCCGTTCGTCACCAAGGCCTTGGCCGACGCGGCAGGTCCGGTCATTGCCGTGTCGGACTGGATGCGCGCGGTGCCCGAACAGATCCGCCCTTGGGTGCCCGGCACGTACGTCACTCTGGGCACCGACGGCTTCGGCTTCTCCGACACCCGGCCGGCGGCGCGCCGCTATTACAACACCGACGCCGAGTCCGTTGCGGTGGCCGTGCTGGAGGGTTTGGCGCGTGACGGCAACATCGATCAGTCCGTCGCCGTGGAAGCGGCGCGTAAGTATGAGATCGACGATGTGCTGGCCGCGCCGGAGCAGACATCGGATCCCGGAGTGGCGTAGGCCACGACATTCGACCTGGGAGTGGCGTAGGCCACGACATTCGACCCTGGGAGTGGCTTAGGCCACGACATCGGGACCCGGAGTGGCCTGAACACCGTCGTTGGAGGTTTCCTCCAGAACGGTGGCGTACTCTTTATGAATGCCCGACAATCGGTTCGTTCCGCCGAAGTCCACGGTCGAGGTGCTGGAAACAGTGCCCGACGCGGTCCTTCGGCGGTTGAAGCAGTTCTCGGGCCAGCTGGCTACCCAAACCGTGCACGCGCTTGAGGAACGGCTGCCGTTCTTTGCCGAACTCGAAGCATCACAGCGGGCGAGCGTGCAGTTGGTGGTGCAGACCGCGGTGGTCAACTTCGTCGAATGGATGCGCAACCCCCAGAGCAATGTCAGCTACACCGCGCAGGCGTTCGATGTGGTGCCGCAGGAACTTCGGCGGCGGATCGCGCTGCGGCAGTCGGTCGAAATGGTGCGCACCACGATGGAGTTCCTCGAGGAGATGGTGCCGCTGCTGGCCCGCTCCGACGAACAGTTGACCGCGCTGACCGCCGGAATCCTGCGCTACAGCCGGGATCTGGCGTTCGCCGCCGCCACCGCCTACGCCGACCAGGCTGAGGCGCGCGGCGCGTGGGACACCCGGATGGAGGCCAACGTCGTCGACGCCGTCGTGCGCGGGGACACCGGACCCGAACTGCAGTCCCAGGCCGCGGCGCTGAACTGGGACGCCACCGCCCCTGCCACCGTGATCGTGGGCCTGCCCCACCCCGACCGCAGCGAGATGTCCAGTGACGACGTCCGCGATGTCGTCACCGGCCATGGCCGCGCTGCGCTGTCGGACGTACACGGCACCTGGCTCGTCGCGATCGTGTCGGGCGCGCTGTCCCCCACCGACCGGTTCCTCAGCGCCCTCATGACGGTCTTCGCCGACGGGCCCGTCGTGATCGGACCGACCGCACCCACCTTGGCGGCCGCGCACCGCAGCGCCACGGAGGCGATCGCCGGTATGAACGCCGTGGTCGGCTGGACCGGCGCGCCGCGGCCGGTCGCGGCCCGCGAACTGTTGCCGGAGCGGGCGCTGCTCGGCGACGCCACGGCGATCGCCGCCTTGGAGGTCGAGGTCATGAGGCCGCTCGGCGACGCGGGCCCAGCGCTCGCCGAAACACTGGACGCTTATCTGGACTCAGGCGGCGCGATCGAGGCGTGTGCCCGCAAATTGTTCGTTCATCCAAATACCGTGCGGTACAGACTGAAACGAATCGCCGATTTCACGGGCCGCGATCCGACCGTTCCACGCGATGCATATGTCCTGCGCGTGGCCGCCAGCCTGGGCCGACTCGGTCGGCAAACACACCTAGCCAGCACACGAAATAAGGTCACGAACGGGTGACGGACGTCACGTTCGGCTCGTTTTTCAAGATCGCCCGTGGGAATAGGTCGCGGACCGGTATCGATGTAGTCGCATCACATGCGGTTTTGTGGAGTATCTACAAAAACATAAGACGAGGTTCATAATCTCTTACACCGCGCAAATGAGGTTTCACAGTGTTCTCTTAAACACGTGCCACTTAAACCTGCGCTCGCGGTGCTTGCGCCCGGACAGGGCTCCCAGACTCCCGGCATGCTCGCCCCATGGCTAGAGCTGCCGGGTGCCGCTGACCGTATTTCCACCTGGTCTCAGATCAGTGGGCTGGACCTGGCCCGGCTGGGAACCACCGCGACGGCTGAGGAGATCACCGACACCGCGGTCACCCAGCCGCTGGTCGTGGCCGCCACCCTGCTGGCCCATGAAGAACTGACTCGCCGTGGGCTGCTCGACGGTAAGAACACCGTGGTGGCCGGCCATTCGGTCGGTGAGATCGCCGCGTATGCCATAGCGGGCGTGATCTCCGCGGACGACGCCGTCAAGCTCGCCGCGACCCGTGGCGCTGAGATGGCCAAGGCGTGCGCGCTGGAGCCCACCGGCATGTCGGCGGTGCTCGGGGGTGACGAGGCCGAGGTGCTGGCTCGCCTCGAGGCGCTGGACCTGGTCCCCGCCAACCGCAACGCCGCCGGTCAGATCGTCGCAGCCGGCGCCGTGGCGGCGCTCGAAAAGCTCGCAGAGGATCCGCCGGCCAAGGCGCGGGTGCGCCAGCTGGCGACCGCGGGGGCGTTCCACACCCACTTCATGGCGACCGCAGCCGAGGGGTACGCGGCCGCCGCTGAGGCGGTGACGACTTCCGAGCCCACCGCGACGCTCCTGTCGAACGCCGACGGTCAACCCGTCGCTTCGGCAGCCGACGCAATGGCCAAGCTCGTGAATCAGATGACCAAGCCGGTGCGGTGGGACCTGTGCACCGAAACCATGCGTTCAACGAATGTGTCGGCGATCGTCGAATTCCCGCCTGCAGGGACGCTCGCCGGGATCGCCAAACGCGAACTTCGGGGGGTGCCGACGCACGCCGTCAAGTCCCCCGCTGACCTGGACGGGCTCGCCGAGCTCTGACGGGGAATGAATCCCGGTCCGCCGGGAAGCAACAACCACATACCAACACCAGTTGGCAGTAACAACAAAGTAGAAGGAGCCATCGTGGCAACCACCCAGGACGAAATCATCGCCGGCATCGCCGAGATCATCGAAGAGGTCACCGGCATCGAGCCCTCCGAGGTCACCCCGGAGAAGTCCTTCGTCGACGACCTGGACATCGACTCGCTGTCGATGGTTGAGATCGCCGTTCAGACCGAGGACAAGTACGGCGTGAAGATCCCCGACGAGGACCTCGCGGGCCTGCGCACCGTCGGTGACGTCGTCACCTACATCCAGAAGCTCGAGGAAGAGAACCCCGAGGCCGCCGCGGCCATCCGTGCGCAGATGGGCTCGGGAGATCAGTGACCAGACCTTCCACTGCTAACGGCGGTTTCCCCAGTGTTGTGGTGACCGCCGTTACGGCGACAACTTCCCTCACACCGGACATCGAGAGCACGTGGAAGGGCTTGCTGGCAGGCGAGAGTGGCATCCGCATTCTCGAGGACGACTTCGTCGAGAAATGGGATCTGCCAGTCAAGATCGGCGGCCACCTCAAGGAGCCGCTCGATCCGCTGATGACGCGGCTGGAACATCGCCGGATGTCCTATGTCCAGCGGATGGCCAAGTACGTCGGCAATCAGTTATGGGAGAACGCGGGTAAACCCGAGGTCGACCCGGATCGCTTCTCGGTCGTCATCGGGACCGGTCTGGGCGGCGGCGAGAAGATCGTCGAGATGTATGACGCGATGAACGAGGGCGGTCCCCGCAAGGTGTCCCCACTCGCCGTTCAGATGGTCATGCCCAACGGTGCGGCCGCGGTCGTTGGCCTCGAACTCGGCGCCCGCGCCGGGGTAATCACCCCGGTGTCGGCGTGTTCTTCGGGTTCTGAGGCCATCGCCCACGCGTGGCGTCAGATCGTCATGGGTGACGCGGACTTCGCCGTCTGCGGCGGCGTCGAAGGCATGATCGAAGCCCTGCCGATCGCAGGTTTCTCGATGATGCGCGCGATGTCGACCAACAACGAGAACCCCGAGGGCGCGTCGCGGCCGTTCGACAAGAACCGAGACGGCTTCGTCTTCGGCGAGGCGGGCGCGATGATGATCATCGAGACCGAGGAGCACGCCAAGGCACGCGGCGCCAAGCCGCTGGCCCGTTTGATGGGTGCGGGCATCACGTCCGACGCTTTCCACATGGTCGCCCCGGCGGCGGACGGTCTTCGGGCCGGCCACGCGATGAAGCGGGCGATGGAGACCGCGGGCCTGGACCCCAAGGACATCGACCACATCAACGCACATGCCACTGCCACACCCATCGGCGACACCGCGGAGGCCAACGCTATCCGCGCCGCTGGTGTGGAACACGCCGCGGTCTATGCGCCGAAGTCGGCACTCGGCCACTCCATCGGAGCAGTCGGGGCACTGGAGTCGATCCTGACGGTGCTCGCGCTGCGTGACGGCGTGATCCCGCCGACACTGAATTACGAGACGCCGGACCCCGAGATCGATCTCGATGTCGTCGCGGGCGAGCCACGTTATGGCGAATACCAGTACGCCATCAACAACTCGTTCGGCTTCGGCGGACACAATGTCGCTCTGGCGTTCGGACGTTACTGAGCCAGGAAGGAACCCTCAGAGCAGTAATGGCAGCGTTGACCCAGCTTTCGACGGGGAGCGGTTTCCCCAACGTGGTCGTCACCGGTTTTGCGATGACGACGGCCTTGGCGACCGACGCGGACACCACCTGGCAGCGACTGCTGGATGGACAGAGTGGCATCCGGCTGCTCGACGACCCGTTCGTCGAGCAGTACGACCTGCCGGTCCGCATCGGTGGACACCTGCTGGAGAATTTCGAGGACGAGCTGACGCGGGTTGAATTGCGTCGGCTGTCCTATCTCCAGCGGATGTCGACCGTGCTGGGTCGACGGGTCTGGGAGCACGCCGGGACACCCGACGTCGACCCCCGTCGCCTGATGGTGTCGATCGGCACCGGCATGGGTTCCAGTGAGCAACTGCTCTATGCCTATGAAGACCTGCGCGCGAAGGGTCTTCGGGCGGTGTCCCCACTTGCTGTGCAGATGTACATGCCGAACGCGGCAGCGGCCGCGGTCGGACTCGAGCGCAAGGCCAGGGCCGGGGTGAGCACCCCGATCTCGGCCTGCGCCTCGGGTTCGGAGGGCATCGCTCAGGCCTGGCGTCAGATCGTTCTCGGCGAGGCAGACATGGCGATCTGCGGTGGCGTCGAGACGAAGATCGAGGCGGTGCCGATCGCCGGCTTCGCCCAGATGCGCATCGTGCTGTCCACCACCAACGACGATCCCGCCGGTGCTTGTCGCCCATTCGACAGGGACCGCAACGGTTTCGTCTTCGGTGAGGCCGGCGCGCTGATGGTGATCGAGACCGAGGAACACGCCAAGGCTCGCGGTGCCACCATCCACGCCCGGCTGATGGGCGCCAGCATCACCTCTGACGGGTTCCACATCGTGGCGCCCGATCCCAACGGCGAGCAGGCCGGCCACGCCATGACGCGGGCGATCCAGCTTGCGGGCCTGTCCCCCACGGACATCGACCATGTCAACGCGCATGCCACCGGCACCAGCGTCGGCGACGTGGCCGAGGGCAAGGCGATCGACAACGCGTTGGGCACTCACCGGGCGGCGGTCTACGCGCCCAAGGGGGCGCTCGGCCACTCGGTCGGCGCGGTCGGCGCCGTCGAGTCCATCCTCACCGTGTTGGCGCTGAAGAACGGGGTCATCCCGCCGACGCTCAACCTGAAGAACCTGGACCCGGAGATCGACCTCGACGTCGTCGCCGGTTCGCCGCGACCCGGCAACTACCAATACGCAATCAACAACTCGTTCGGATTCGGTGGGCACAACGTCGCGCTCGCATTCGGCAAGTACTGACGTCCCCGCCGACACACTCGGCGCTACAGGAGGATTGAATGACCATCATGGCTCCCGACGCCGTCGACGAATCGCTCGACCCACGCGACCCGCTGCTGCGACTGAGCGCGTTCTTCGACGACAACAGCGTCGAACTCCTGCACGAGCGTGACCGCTCCGGCGTGCTGGCCGCGTCCGGCACCGTCAATGGCGTACGCACGATCGCGTTCTGCACCGACGGCACCGTCATGGGCGGCGCGATGGGTGTGGAGGGTTGCGCGCACATCGTCAACGCCTACGACACCGCCATCGAGGAGCAGAGCCCGATCGTCGGCATCTGGCACTCCGGTGGCGCGCGGTTGGCCGAGGGCGTAAAGGCACTACACGCAGTCGGATTGGTATTCGAGGCCATGATCCGCGCATCGGGCTACATCCCGCAGATCTCGGTCGTCGTCGGCTTCGCCGCAGGGGGTGCCGCCTACGGACCCGCACTGACCGACGTCATCGTGATGGCGCCGGACAGCAAGGTGTTCGTCACCGGCCCCGATGTCGTGCGCAGCGTCACCGGCGAGGACGTCGACATGGTGTCCCTCGGCGGCCCCGACGCGCACCACAAGAAGTCCGGCGTGTGCCACATCGTCGCCGACGACGAGCTGGACGCCTATGAGCGTGGCCGCCGGCTGGTCGGATTGTTCTGCCAGCAGGGCCATTTCGACCGCAGCAAGGCGGAGGCCGGCGATACCGACCTGCACGCGCTGCTGCCGGAGTCGCCGCGCCGCGCTTATGACGTGCACCCGCTCGTCGAGGCGCTGCTGGACGAGGGTGTGCCGTTCGAGGAGTTCCAGGGCAAGTGGGCGCCGTCCATCGTCGTGGGTCTCGGCCGGTTGGCCGGGCGCACCGTCGGTGTGATCGCGAACAACCCGCTGCGCCTCGGCGGCTGCCTGAACTCCGAAAGCGCCGAGAAGTCAGCACGTTTCGTGCGGCTGTGTGACGCCTTCGGCATCCCGCTCGTCGTAATCGTCGACGTGCCCGGCTACCTGCCCGGTGTGGACCAGGAGTGGGGCGGCGTGGTGCGTCGCGGCGCGAAACTGCTGCACGCGTTCGGCGAGTCTTCGGTGCCTCGCGTCACGCTGGTCACCCGGAAGATCTACGGCGGCGCCTACATCGCGATGAACTCGCGGTCGCTGAACGCCACCAAGGTCTTCGCCTGGCCCGATGCCGAAGTGGCCGTCATGGGCGCCAAGGCCGCGGTCGGCATCCTGCACAAGAAGAAGCTGGCTGCCGCATCCGATGACGAGCGTGAGGCGCTGCACGAGGAGCTGGCGGCCGAGCACGAGCGGATCGCCGGCGGTGTGGACTCTGCGATCGAGATCGGCGTGGTCGACGAGAAGATCGATCCGTCGCACACCCGTAGCAAGCTGACGCAGGTACTGGCCGAGGCGCCCGCTCGACGCGGCCGGCACAAGAACATCCCGCTGTAATCTGCGATTTCGGTGCGCTTACGGTCGCTCAGCAATCGCGAGCGCACCGAAAACGCTAAACGACGAACTCCTTGGCGACATCGACGACCCTGTCGCGGTCCGCGCTGACCAGTCCGATGCGAGTGCGGCGGTCCACGATGTCATCGACGGTCAGTGCGCCCTCGTGCGTCACGGCGTATTCGAATTCCGCGCGGATGACATCGATCCCGTCGGCCACCTGGTCCGTCGGCCGGTCACAGCTCGCCGCGGCGATCACATTCGGCGCTTCCGCCCCGTAGCGCGACACCAGCGAACTGGGCAGCTCGATCGGCGAACGCAGTGTCGCAACGGAATTCGACGGTGCGCCGACCAACGGCAGGTTCCTGGTGCGGCACCCGGCAGCCGACAGGCCACGCAGTGCCACGGCGCGGTCGAGCACGTCTTCTGCCATGAAGCGGTATTCGGTCAGCTTTCCACCGATGACACTGATCAGGCCGGACGGCGACTCGTCGACGCGATGCTCGCGCGACACGTCGGCGGTGCGGCCTCCCCCGGCGTCGATCAACGGCCGCAACCCCGCGTAGGCGCCGATCACGTCGTCGGGTTGGAGCGCGACGTCCAGCGCGGTGTTGACCGTGTCCAACAGGAACGTGGTCTCCTCCGGAGTCGGTTGCGGGACATCGGGTATCGGGCCGGGCGCATCCTCGTCGGTGAGCCCGAGGTACACGCGACCCAGCTGTTCGGGCATCGCGAACACGAAGCGGTTGATCTCACCCGGAATCGGGATGGTCAGCGCCGCGACCGGATTCCCGAACGACGCCGCGTCGAACACGAGATGTGTTCCACGGCTGGGACGCAGGCGGACGGAGGCGTCCACCTCCCCCGCCCACACACCGGTGGCGTTGATGACGGCGCGGGCCGACACGTCGAACGACTCACCGGATCGCTGGTCGGTCAACGTCACCGACGTTCCCGTCGCGTTGGAGGCGGCGACGTGCGTGAGAATGACGGCGCCGTGCTGCGCGGCCGTGCGCGCCACGGCAGTGACAAGGCGTGCGTCGTCGATCAGCTGACCGTCGTAGGCGAGCAGTGCGCCGGCCAGGCCGTCGCGGCGCACCGTGGGGGCAAGCTCGACGGCACGACGCGCGTCGATGCGCCGAGAGCGCGGCAGCGTCGACGACGGCGTGCCCGCGAGCTTGCGCAGGCCGTCGCCCGCCGCGAACCCGAACCGCACCAGCGCCCGCGATGCGGCGTTCATCGACGGCAGCAGGGGAACCAGCTGCGGCATGGCGCTTACGAGGTGAGGGGCGTTGCGCGTCATCAGGATTCCGCGTTCGACTGCGCTACGACGGGCGATCCCGACGTTCCCCGATGCGAGGTATCGCAATCCGCCGTGCACCAGCTTGCTGCTCCACCGGCTGGTGCCGAAGGCCAGGTCGTGCTTCTCGACCAGCGCCACGCTCAACCCTCGCGTGACGGCGTCCAGAGCGATGCCGACGCCGGTGATACCGCCGCCGATCACGACGACGTCGATCGTGTCGCCGTCGGCCAGCGCGGTGAGTTCGGCGGCGCGGCGTGCTTCATTGAGAGCGGTTGAGGACGTCACGGTTTCAGGTATCCGTTCAGTGAGTGGGCGAGTTCGACGGCCAGCGCGTCCGCGTCGAGGATCGGTGCGACGATCTGACCGGATTGGATAGTCGACTGGCTGATCAGCAGGCACATGGCCGCGAGCTGACGCGGGTCACCGGGGCGGACGCTGCCTTCCTCCTGCGCGAGCTTGATGTCGGCGGCGACCGCGTCGAGCAGGACCTGCTGGCTGGTGCCCAACCGCTCGGCGATGTAGATCATCGCCAGATCCGGCGCGCTGCGCAGCACCGACATCACCACGTCGTCACGGCGCAACCGCGCGACGACGCTCACGATGCGCTCGACCAGCGGCTCACGACCGACCTGTTCGTTCGGCACGTCGTCGAGCACGCCGACCACACGCGATGTCAGCAGCGCCGCGAGCACCGATCGCGTGTCCGACCAGCGCCGATAGACCGTCGGCCTGCTGACGCCCGCGCGGCGGGCGATCTCGGCCAGCGTCACGCGGTCCACGCCGAACGCCAGCACGCAGTCCGCTGCGGCGGCGAGAATCCGATCCCCGATCGGCGCCGACTCATCGTTACTGATTGACAGCATATGTAATACTGTAACGCATGACGCGTACGGATGACCAACACACCGCACTGCTGCCCCCGATGAAATGGAACGCCTGGGGTGATCCCGCGGCGGCCAAACCGCTGTCCGACGGAATACGCGCACTGCTGAAGCAGGCTCTCGGTGTCGACGGTCCGTCCACCCAAGAACTCGACGCGTCCGACGTCACGCTGCGTCCGTCCGCGCTGACCGATGCCGACCGCGAGGCGTTGACGGCGATCGTCGGCGTCGACTACTGCCGCGTCGACGACCAGGGCCGGTTGCTACGCGCCGGCGGCAAGTCGACACTGGACCTGTTACGCCGCAAGGATTCCGGCGTGCAGGATGCGCCCGACGCGGTCCTGCTACCCGGCAGCGAAGAAGACATAGCCGAGATCTTCCGGTTCTGCTCCGATCACGGCATTGCGATCGTCCCATTCGGCGGCGGCACGAGTGTGGTCGGCGGCCTCGACCCGATCCGTGGCGACTTCAGCGCGGTGGTGTCGCTGGATCTGCGCCGCCTGACCGAGCTGCATTCGCTCGACGAGGTCTCCGGCGAGGCCGAACTGGGTGCCGGGCTCACCGGGCCGGAGGCCGAGCGCCTGCTCGGCGAGCGTGGATACTCGCTCGGGCATTTCCCGCAGAGCTTCCAATTCGCGACCATCGGCGGGTTCGCCGCCACCCGGTCGTCGGGCCAGGACTCGGCGGGGTACGGCCGCTTCAACGACATGGTGCGCGGGCTGCGCACGGTGACTCCGGCGGGTGTGCTCGACCTCGGCCGCGCGCCGGAGTCCGCGGCGGGCCCTGACCTGCGGCAACTGCTGATCGGATCCGAAGGCGTGTTCGGGATCATCACCCGCGTGCGAGTCAAGGTCCACCCGACGCCGACGGCCACCGCCTACGAGGCGTGGTCGTTTCCCGACTTCGCGACCGGCGCCGACGCGCTGCGCGCCGTCGTGCAGACCGGCACCGGACCGACCGTCATCCGATTGTCCGACGAGGCCGAAACCGGCGTGAACCTGGCGACCACCGAAAGCATCGGCGAGGACCAGATCACCGGCGGCTGCCTCGCGATCACCGCGTTCGAGGGCAGCCAGGCCCACGTCGAGAGTCGTCATGCCGAGACCCGCGCGGTGATGCAGGCCGCCGGTGGCACATCGCTGGGCGAGGGTCCCGCCCGCGCGTGGGAGCACGGCCGCTTCAATGCCCCCTACCTTCGCGACTCCCTGCTGTCCGCCGGCGCGCTGTGCGAGACGCTGGAGACCGCGACGAGTTGGTCCAACGTGCCCGCGCTCAAGGCGGCGGTCACCGAGGCGCTCACGAAATCCCTCGCCGAATCGGGCACACCCGCACTGGTGCTGTGCCACATTTCGCATGTGTATCCCACCGGAGCGTCGTTGTACTTCACCGTCGTCGCGGGGCAACGCGGAAATCCGATCGAACAGTGGAGCACAGCGAAAGCCGCCGCGTCTGAAGCGATGATGCGCACCGGCGCCACGATCACCCACCATCACGCCGTCGGCGCGGACCACCGCCCGTGGATGCGCGACGAGGTCGGCGACCTCGGCGTCGAGGTGCTGCGGGCCGTCAAGGCCACGCTGGATCCGGCGGGAATCCTCAACCCCGGCAAGCTGATTCCGTGATCGAGCTCGGCCGCGTCACGATGCTGACGAATCCGGCATCGGGACACGGTAGCGCGCCACACGCCGCCGAACGCGCCGTCGCGCGGCTGCACAAGCGCGGCGTCGACGTCGTCGCCATCGCGGGCACAGACGCCGCGCACGCACGACGGCTCGTCGACGGGGCGCTGGAACGTGGCATGGACGCCCTGGTCGTCGTCGGCGGTGACGGCATCATCTCGCTCGCGCTACAGGTGCTTGCGCAGACCGACATCCCGCTCGGCATCATCCCCTCGGGCACCGGCAACGACCACGCACGCGAATTCGGTATTCCGGCAAAGGATCCCGAGGCGGCGGCCGACATCGTCGTCGACGGTGTCGCGCAGACGTACGATTTGGGCCGCATCAAGGGCGCCGACGGCACCCAGAAGTGGTTCGGCACGGTGATGGCTGCGGGCTTCGACTCGTTGGTCACCGACCGGACCAACCGGATGCGGTGGCCGCACGGCCGGATGCGCTACAACGTCGCGATGGTCGCCGAGCTGTCGAAGTTGCGGCTGCTGCCCTTCAGGCTGACGTTCGACGGTCGCGAATTGGACACCGAGTTGACACTGGCCGCCTTCGGCAACACCAAGAGTTACGGCGGCGGCATGCTCATCTGTCCGGACGCCGATCCCACCGACGGACTGCTGGACGTCACGATGGTCTCGTCGGCGTCACGCACGAAGCTGATTCGTCTGTTCCCCACCGTGTTCAAGGGCACGCACGTCGACCTCGACGAGGTACGCACCGAGCGTGCCCGCACCATCACCGTCGACTCACCGGGCATCAACGCCTACGCCGACGGCGAGTTCGCATGCCCGCTGCCCGTCGAGGTGTCGGCCGTGCCCGGCGCGCTGAAGGTGTTGCGTTCAGCCGATCAGCGCAGCGGGCAATAGACCGCAATCGCGATCCCGACGAACGTGCTCGACTGGGCCGGGTCCAAGCCGGTCTTCTCGGCGACCTCGGATGCGATCAGGTCGCGGGCCAGGCCGCTGGTCGACGAATCGCACGCCAGGTCACCTGCCATGACGGCGTCCTGCGGCGTGATCGGATAGCCGAGACCGTTCAGCGCGGCGAAGAGCGCGTCGGTAGCGGGCGACGCCGACGCTGTCGCTGCGGTGCACAGTGCGCCGGCGGCGAATGCAGTGGCGGTGAGCAAGCGGATCGTGAACATGTCGCCTCCTGGGAGATGTCGACAGTGTCCCGCCTTCTTACGCGAGCAGACGCAAAAGTGCCTATTTCCGCATCGAAAAGGGCATTTTTACGTCTTCTCGCGGACGAACTAACCGACTCCGCGCGCCAGCCAGCTCACCTCTGCGGTGTCGCCGCCGTCGCGATACGGCTCGAGCGCCTCATCCCACGCCGTGCCGAGCACCGAGTCGAGTTCGGCGGCGAGCATCTCCGCCCCCGACCGCATCAAACTCCGCAGCCGCATCTCCCCGACCATCACGTCGCCGTTGGCGCTCATCGTGCCGCTCCACATGCCCAGCTGCGGGGTGTGACACCAGCGGTGACCGTCGACGCCCGCGCTGGGATCCTCGGTCACCTCGAAGCGCAGCACCGACCACGAACGCAACGCGCTCGCCAAAGCGGCGCCCGTGCCGACCGGTCCGATCCAGTTGGTGACGGCGCGCAGTTGCCCCGGCATGGCCGGCTGCGGCGTCCACTTCAGGTTTGCCCGCGCCGAAAGAGTGGACGACAACGCCCACTCGACATGCGGTGCTACCGCCGCGGGAGAAGCATGGATGTACACCACGCCCGACGCCGCGTCGGCGAATTGGTTCGATGCACGCATTTACTGCTCCTTCGGCTCCACGAGGGACGTCTTCCCCAAGCGACCTGGCGGTTCCGAATTACAGCTGTGTCGTGCGTGTCTATTGTGCCCTGTGAGGCCCCTGTTGCGCTAGTGTGCGTCGAATTCTCTCAGGACTCCATCAGAGAGTTCCGGCCAGCGCGGGTACGCCCAGTCACCGAACTTGCGGTCCGTGAGCACCACGAGCGCCAGGTCAGCGTCCGGATCGACCCACAAAAACGTCCCTGACTGGCCGAAATGCCCGTACGTCGCGCCCGAGTTGGCCGAACCGGTCCAATGCGGCGACTTGCCGTTCCTGATCTCGAAGCCCAGTCCCCAGTCGTTGGGCCGCTGCGTCCCGAACCCGGGCAGCACCCCGGAGAGCCCGGGAAACTGCACGCCGGTGGCCTCGGCGTGCATCTGTTGCGAAACCGTCACCGGCCGCAGCAGGTCACCGGCGAACGCGACCAGGTCGGCGACCGTCGACGTGGTGCCATACCCCGCCGCCTCGGCGCCGCCCTGCAGCGCGGTGTCCGACATGCCGAGCGGCTCGCACACCGCCTCGGTCAGGTACCGCCCGAACTCGATGTCGGACGCCTGCTCGATGGTGTCGGCGAGAACGCCGAATCCGTAGTTCGAATAGACCCGACGTTTGCCGGGTTCGGCCATCAGGTCCGCCGAGTGCATCGAGTATCCCGACGCGTGCGCGAGGAGATGTCGGATGGTCGAGCCGGGCGGACCCGCCTGGGTGTCGAGGTCGACCACGCCCTCCTCGACAGCGATCTGGGCGGCGCGGGCGGCCAGCGGCTTGGTGACCGACGCCAACTCGAAGCGGTGTCCGAGGTCGCCGTGCTGGGCCAGAACTCCGGACGGACCGATCACCGCGGCGGCGACGGTCGGTACGGGCCAGTCTTCGATCGCGTCAAGCGCTGCCACACCATGCAGCCTATTGGGCACTCCATGCCGCGCAGATGGCCGCCACGTGGCGCGCGTCGGTGCCGCAACATCCGCCGAGCACCGTCACATTCGGCAACCGGTCCCGCAGCGCCGCGTGCCGTGCCCCGAGGTCCTCGGGATCACCCTCGTCGAGTTCGGTGGACTCATCGAGTTCGGCGTGGCTCTTCGACGACGCGTTCGCACGCAACCCGACGAGCCGCTGCCGCCACGGGCCGTCGTGCTCGAGGGCATCCGAGAAGTGCGTCGGGTGCGCGCAGTTCACCATGAAATACGCTGCGCTGCCTCCTGTCTCGGCATCTACCTGGTCAATGGCGTCGTGCAACGGCTGCCCCGTCGGCAGTCGGCCATCGGTCTCGACGGTGAACGAGATCACCGCCGGGATATCGGCCGCGGCGGCGGCCCGCACGATGCCGATCGCCTCCGGAGCGTTGGTGATCGTCATTGCGGCGACCTGGTCAGCGGTCGTATCGGCGAACGTCGCGATCTGGACCGCGTGGTAGCGCTCGGCGTCCTCGACCGTCATCGCATCAGACGGGTCGTAGCCGTCGCCGCGCGGACCCATGCAGCCGCTGACCACCGCCGTGAGGCCGTCGGCCGCTGCGGCGGCACGGACCTCCTCCGCGAGTTGCACCGCCGCACGGTTGACCGCGTCGAGGCGCTCCGGCGAGTACCCCAGCTGCGCCGCCCAGTCCGGGTTGGCGCGCCACGTCGGTGTCGAAACGACGAAACCGGCGCCATGCCGGCGGGCGACGGCCAGGTATCCGTCGTAGTAGCGACGCAGCAGGTCCCGCGTAGACGGGTGGTCGAGCAGGGGAAACGCCGCGAAGGCGGGCAGGTCGATGCCGTGGTGAAAGATCAGCTCGGTCTCGAGTCCTCCGTCGGCGACAAACAAGTCGTCGCCGGTCAGTTCGGGCAACCGCTCTCGCGTCATGGTGTTCTCCTGACCCAGTTCTACTTGCGGGCAATGTAGTAGTAGTTGAACGCGTCGGATTCGATTTCGCGAACGGCGACCTCAGCGAAGCCGGCGTCGGCGAGCATCGATGTCGCGAGCTGGCGACCCCAGCACGTGCCGAGCCCCTCCCCGCCGAGGCCCAGCGAAACACTCATGCAGTGCATCGTCGACACGGTGTACAGATATGTCGCCAGTGGCACGCCGACGTTGTCCTCCAGCTGCGTCGACGCTTTGATGTCGATCATCAGGAAGATCCCACCGGGCCGCAACGCGCGATGGATGTTCTCGAGCACCGTCGCGGGGTGTGCCTGGTCGTGAATCGCATCGAAAACCGTGATGACGTCGAAGGTTTCGGACAGCTCGAGAGTGGCCACATCCTTGGCGACGAACGTCGCGTTGGTCAGGCCGAGCCGCTCGGCTTCGACCCGGCCGGTGGCCAGGCCCTCGTCGGAGAAGTCGATTCCGGTGAACCGGCTGGCCGGAAAGGCCTGGGCCATCACGTTGACGGCGTGCCCGCTGCCGGTGCCGATGTCGGCCACGTCGGCGCCTGCGCGGAGCAGTTCAGGCAGACCGTCGGCCATCGGCAGGATGCCCTCGATCAGTGCGGCGTCGAACACCTCACCGCTCATCTCGGCCATCAGCGTGTGGAAGCGAGGGTACGCGGCGTACGACAATCCGCCGCCACGCCGAAAGCAGCCGATGATCTGCTGCTCCACTTCGCCGAGCAGCGAGACGAACTGCGCGACGCGGGCCAGATTGTCCGGGCCCGCAGCGTGCGTCAGTACCGCAGCGCGGTGCCGCGGAAGCGAATACGTCTGCGTCTGCGGGTGAAATTCGACGACCCGGCCCGACGCCACCCCGCCCAGCCACTCCCGCACGTAGCGTTCGTCGAGTCCGGCGGCGTCGGCGATCTGCGCACTGGTCGCCGGCGGGAGTTCGGCCAGGGTGTCGAACAGTTTGGTCTGGTGACCGATCGACAACAGAATGGCCAGACTGGCGCTGTCGATGGCTGCTGCGATGCGGCCGGCGAACTCCTCGGTGGTGTCGGTCGCCGGGTTTTCGTTCAAGGTCATCATGGCTCAAACGGTATGTCGCGCAGCGCGGCAGGGGTATCCACAGAACTATGCAATTTCACATCTGCACACTGTGGTCAGAATCGTGCAGTTCTAGTTCAGCACGTTGTTCTCGTGCGCCCACGCCACCGCCGCGGTCCGCGATGACACCCCCAGCTTCGCGTACAGGTTCGCCAGATGTCGCGCGACGGTCTTCTCGCTGATGAAGATCTGCTCGGCGATCTGTTTGTTGGTCGCTCCGGCGGCCACGCGTCGCAGGATCTCGGTCTCTCGCTTGGTCAGCCCCGCACCGGTGGCGCCGCAGACCCGCGCGGGTTCGACACCGAGCTGCAGGTAGATGTTCTCGGCGGTGGCCGCGTCGGCCGCGGCCAGCTCGTGGTTGCCAAGGCCCTTGTGCGCGACGGCCATCCACTCGTAGACCTGGGCCGTCTCGAATCTCGACTGCTGGGTCCGATACTCGCGCAGCGCCGCCTGCAGGACATCGATCGCTTCGGCGTGCTGTTCGCGCCGCACCAACACGGCGCCCCACGAGTGCGACGCCCACGCCCGAAAACCTGGTGTGCCAAATGACGCAGCGCCGGATTCGAGCTCAGCGCAATACCTTTCGGCTTCGTCGAGATCATCCCGAGCCAGTGCGACGCCGACCGCCGCGTGCAACAACCGCATCCGGCCCGATCGGTCCTCCCCCGCGAGTGCGACGCGCAGGTCCGTCCATGCCCGGTCGCTGTCCCCTTGTCCGCAGCGCAGTAACGCCTCGCCGGGCTGGGGATCTTTACCGAGTGCTCGGGCGCGGGCGAAAGCGCCGAGTGCCCCGGCGGCGTTGCCTCGTAGCCGGCGGACTTCGCCGAGTTGGTAGTAACCCTCGGCAGCGGCGTAGCCGTTGACCTCTTCGAGCGCGCTGCTCGCGGCGACCAGGCGCTCCTCGAGCATCAGGTAGTCGTCGCCTGCGGCCTGCAGCTGCAGGCGGTGCACATCGCAGACCCCGCCGTAGTTGGCCGACGCGGCGAAGTCGGTGCACCACTGCTCCATCGATCGGGTCCACTCGCGCATGCGCGGCAGGTCGGCGAGCCGGTGGCACTGGTTCAGCACGACGCAGTAGATGTCACCGGCCCAGTCGATGGGCACCTCGTCGGCGAGGATGGGCAGCATCGCCTCGTCGATCAGTGCGTACGCGTCGGCGATCCGGCTTTCACCGATGGCCGCCAGGGCTTCCGCCACTCGGCACAGTGCGGTCAGCGCCGGAGTTTCCAGCCGCCCGCAGATGTTCCGCAGCGTCGTCACCCGCGCAGCCAGCGTCTCGGGCTCGCTGCTGATCATTGCGACAAGAGCTTCGAGGTACATCAGGTAGCCGTGAGTCGGGCCTTCGGACTCACCGTCGAGCAGACGTCGCGCACGATTGATCCAGCCACGACCGATGTTGACGTCGCCGCGCGTGATCCACGCGAGACCGAGTTCGACGGCCTTCATCGCCGCAGCGGGCGGGTCGGTGCGGGCCAGCTGCGTGTACACCCGCTCCGCGACGCGCAAGGACTCTTTGCCGCGGCCGAGTCGCCACGCCGCCACCGCCATCGCGTCGAGGTCGTCGGTGGACAGCGGCGTGTTCTCACCCGCGCGGACGAACGCCGCGTAGGAGGCATGCCAGTCCCGCTGATCGTGCGCCGTTCGCGCTGCCAGCAGCAGATCGGTGTGGATGTCTACGCGCGTGTCCATGTCACTGGGATCAACGGTATATCCCCCGCCGAGAGTTCGATCGGTCCTCAATTGATTGAGAACGCTATCTTGTTGTCCATGACTCAGACGGTGCGTGGCGTGATTTCGCGGAAGAAGGGTGAGCCGGTCGAGGTGGTCGAGGTGGTGATCCCCGATCCGGGTCCCGGTGAGGTGGTCGTCGACGTCATCGCCTGCGGGGTCTGCCATACCGATCTGACCTACCGCGAGGGCGGCATCAACGACGAGTTCCCCTTCCTGCTCGGGCATGAGGCCGCAGGCACCGTGGAATCGGTCGGCGCGGGCGTCACCAACGTCGAACCCGGCGATTTCGTGATCCTGAACTGGCGCGCGGTGTGCGGGCAGTGCCGAGCCTGCAAACGCGGCCGCCCGCACCTGTGCTTCGACACGTTCAACGCCGAACAACCGATGACCCTGACCGACGGCACCGCGCTGACGCCGGCGTTGGGGATCGGCGCGTTCGCGGACAAAACCCTCGTCCACGAAGGGCAGTGCACCAAGGTCGACCCGGCCGCCGACCCCGCCGTCGCCGGACTGCTGGGCTGCGGGGTGATGGCCGGCATCGGCGCCGCGATCAACACAGGTGCGGTCAATCGCGACGACACTGTGGCGGTCATCGGCTGCGGCGGCGTGGGTGATGCCGCGATCGCCGGCGCCGCCCTGGTCGGGGCGCGCCGAATCATCGCGGTCGACACCGACAACAAGAAGCTGGACTGGGCGCGCGGCTTCGGCGCCACGCACACGATCAATGCCAAAGAGCTCGATGCGGTCGAGACCATTCAGGATCTGACCGACGGTTTCGGCGCCGACGTGGTCATCGACGCCGTCGGGCGCCCCGAGACCTGGAAGCAGGCGTTCTACGCGCGCGATCTGGCCGGCACGGTCGTGTTGGTGGGGGTACCGACTCCGGATATGACACTGGAGATGCCGTTGATCGACTTCTTCTCCCGCGGCGGCTCACTGAAATCGTCCTGGTATGGCGACTGTCTTCCCGAACGTGACTTCCCCACCCTGATCAGCCTGTACCTGCAGGGCCGGTTGCCGTTGGACAAGTTCGTCTCCGAACGCATCGGCCTCGGCGACATCGAAGACGCCTTCCACAAGATGCACGCCGGTGAGGTGCTGCGTTCGGTGGTGATCTTGTGATGAGCGCTTGCGCGAAGAGTGGAGATCTTCTGATGAGCGCTTGCGCGAAGAACGGAGAACACTGATGGCCATCAACATCGACCGCGTCGTCACCTCAGGCACCTTCGAACTCGACGGCGGCTCCTGGGAGGTCGACAACAACATCTGGCTCGTCGGCGACGACGACGACGTCATCGTCTTCGACGCCGCCCACGACGCAGGACCGATCGTCATGGCCGTCGGCGGCCGCAACGTCGTCGCCGTCGTCTGCACTCACGGCCACAACGACCACATCACCGTTGCCCCCGAATTGTCGGATGCGCTCGACGCGCCCATCCTGCTGCATCCGGCCGACGATGTGCTGTGGCGAATGACGCATCCGGACAGGGACTTTCGGACCGTCGACGACGGCGAGACGCTGCGCGTCGGAGGTATCGAGCTGCATGCGCTGCACACACCGGGGCACTCACCGGGCTCGGTGTGCTGGCATGCGCCGGAGCTGAACGCGGTCTTCAGCGGCGACACCCTGTTCCAGGGCGGCCCGGGCGCCACCGGACGGTCATACTCCGACTTTCCGACGATCCTCTCGTCGATCTCCGAGCGGCTCGGAAAGCTGCCCGGTGACACCGTCGTCTACACCGGACACGGCGACACCACGACCATTGGTGGTGAGCTCGTCAATTACGACGAGTGGGTCAAGCGCGGCAGCTGAGCTGCCAGTCAAGCACGGCAGCTGAGCTGCCAATCAAACACGGCAGCTGAGCTGCCAATCAAGCACGGCAGCTAGCTGTTACCCAGGATGCGGCGCTTCTCGGCGGTGTACTCCGCCTCGGTCAGCGCTCCCGAGTCCCGCAGCGCGGCCAGCTGTCTGATCTGCTCGAGGCGCACGCCCTGGTCGGTCGGCGTGAAGCTGGAGGGGCCGTCGGGCGCCAGAGTTGATATCGGCGGATCGGTGGTCACCAGCTCGTCCGGTTCGAGCAGTCGCGCCTTCTTTTTCGCGCGCAACGACCACGTCACCGCGACGAACAACTCCAGTAAACCGAGGCCGAACAGGCCGCCGAAGAGCCACAGCAACCAGTTTCGGGAGCTGTCGTGCCCGAACGCGAGGTGGGGGTTGATGTATCCGGCGACCGCTCCGTCGGCTTGGACGTTGTAGGTACCGGCCTTTGGAATGTCGACCGTCCAGATCCGCACTCGCACATCGCTGTTGACCGCCGTGGTTCCGCCGATGTTCTCGGTGACCTTCGGTTCCGGCAGGCCCGCGGTCGGCGTGATGCTGAAACTCAGGTCCGGGATGGGGAATCCGCTCGTCGGCCTTCCGGTGGTCATGGTGTGGAAGCTGACGGTCATCTCGCCTTCGGGAAGCTGCAGACTCGTCGAGCCGGGGATTGCCACTTCACCGTAGGCGTCGTATTCGTCGAGTACGAAGGTGTTGAGGACGAGTACCGCAATGAACCCCAGAACCGATGCGATCAGCGTGAGAACGGAAACGACGATCGCGATTCGCGGCGCGAGCCTCATGGCCGAAAGTGTGTCACGCCAAGGACGAAAAAAACGGCTATGGGTTGGTTTGAGCTGCCGCGCCGATCAGCCACGTCTGGAGGCCCACGCGCAGTCCTTCGCCGAACCGCTGCCCCGGATCGGGAAGTCCGATCTGCTCGATCGCGGCGCGCACCGGTTCGGTGGGCACCGAGAACGGATACCCGCCCGCGGTCAGCATCAGCGATCCCTCGGCGAAGAAGGCGGTGAACTCCGCGGGCAGCCAGGGCAGGTGACGGCCCACGAGTTCGGCCAGCGAGGCCATCCGCGCCATCGTTCGTGCCTTGAAATCGCGGGCGAAGTCGTGCGAGATGTTTCGTTCCAGAACCGAAGCCATCGATCCGAGCAACTCCCCGAACAGCGGACGGGTCAGAAGCGAATCCGCGATCACCGTCGCAACTCGAATCTCGTTGGCGTATGCCGGCTTTCTGGCGCGTGGGCGACCCAGCCGCTCCTCGACGTCGCTGAGCCACATCACGAATTCTTCGTCCAGTACCTCGAGGAAGATTGCCTCGCGACTGTCGTAGTACCGCAGCACGTTCGACTTGGCCAGCCCGACGCGGTCCGAGAGTTCGCGCAGGCTGATCTCGGCGACGCTCTTCTCCGCGAGCATCTCGCGGGCGACGGTCTTGATCGCCACGCGCCGGGCCGCCATCTGTTCGGGCCGGCGAGCGCGCTGGAAGGACGTCACAAGACGTCGAGATTATCAGACCAACGGGCTCTTGTTATCGGACCGATGGTCCGTTATCGTTCGGACATCAACCCCGAGGCAGAGGAGAAATTCATGGTCCGTGCGGCTGACGTGACGGTGCCCGATCAGACCGGAAAGCTCGCGGTCGTCACGGGCGCGAACTCAGGCCTCGGTCTCGGCATCGCGACCCGTCTGGCCGCAGCGGGCGCCGACGTCGTCATGGCGATCCGTAACCGCACCAAGGGCGAAGAGGCCATCGCGCAGATCCGTGCCACGGTTCCCGACGCGAAGCTGAGTATCAAGCCGCTCGACTTGTCGTCGCTGGCCAGCGTCAAAGCACTCGGTGACGAACTCAATGCCGAGGGCAGACCGATCGACCTGCTGGTCAACAACGCCGGCATCATGCAGCCGCCGAAGCGGGAAACCACCGCCGACGGATTCGAATTGCAGTTCGGCTGCAACCATCTGGGCCACTTCGCGCTCACCGGCCACCTGCTGCCGCTGCTGCGCGCGGCGGGCGACGCACGAGTGCATTCGTTGAGCAGCTCTGCCGCGCGTTTCGGCGGCGTCAGGTTCGACGATCTGCAGTGGGAGAAGAAGTACAACGCCAGCCTCGCGTACGCACAGTCCAAATCGGCGAACCTGATGTTCGCGATCGAGTTGGACCGCAGGAGCCGGCACCACGGATGGGGCATCCTCTCGAACGCGTCGCATCCCGGTTTGTGCAAGACCAATCTGCAGCTGAGCGGACCCTCGCACGGCCAGGCGAGTCCGACTCTGCTGGAGCGCTTCTACCGGGTCAGCCGGCAGGTCATGCCGTTCATGTGGCAGGAGATCGACGAGGGAATCCTGCCCTCGCTGTACGGCGCGACGTCCCCCGACGCGAAGGGCGGTGCCTTCTACGGACCGCGGGGATTCCTCGAGCTCGCAGGTGGTGGCGTCACCGATGCCAAGATCCTTCCGCGAGCCAGCGACGAGGCCGACGGCCGCAGACTCTGGGAGATCTCAGAGCGATTAACCTCGGTGACCTATCCGCAGTAAGGGGACTACGGTCGGGGTTGTCGCCAGCTGCCCTACATCGGAGGAGGTCGCGATGCCCGAATCAAGCATCGTGGTGCGGCCTGAGCCCATGGACAGCGGTTCCTACACGGCCGCTTCCCGGCTTCAGGCTGCCGGACTCCCCGCCGCGATGGCCCTCTTCGAGAAGGCGGCTGGCGCGGTTCCGCTTCCCAAACAGCCGCAGCCAATCGTCATCGCCGACTACGGCGCGTCCACCGGCCACAACTCCCTACTGCCGATGTGTGCGGCAATCTCCGTGCTGCGCAAGCGAACCCGACACGACCATTCGATCCTCGTCGTACACACCGACTTGCCGGAAAACGACTTCACGGTGACGTTCCAGACGCTGTCCGACGACCCGGACAGTTACCTGCAGAAAGACGCGGCGACCTTCGCCTCGGCCGTGGGCCGCTCGTTCTACGCGCAGATTCTGCCGTCCAACAGCATCAATCTGGGCTGGAGTTCATGGGCGATCCAATGGCTCAGCCGCGTGCCCTCGCCGATCACCGATCATCTACACGTCGCCTACAGCACCGACGAACGCATTCGAGCCGAGTACGCACGCCAGGCCGCGCACGACTGGCACGAGTTCGTCGCGTTTCGCGGCAGGGAGTTGGCGCCGGGCGGGCGCATCGTCGTGATGACGCCCGGTGTCGACGAGGCGGGCCAGATCGGATATCACCCGCTGCTCGACAGCATGTACGACGCGGTCTGTGAACTCACCGCGGCCGGGGTGATCACCGAGGACGAAAAACGCGGGATGTCGCTACCGATCGTCGGACGAAGCGCGGCCGACTTCCGCGCCTGCTTTGCGCCCTCAGGGCGATTCGAGAGTCTTGAGATCGAGCAACTCGAGGTGTTCGACGCCGAGGACCGTTTCTTCAAGCAGTACCAGATCGATGGCGACGCAGACACTTTCGGTGCTCAGTGGGCGTCATTCTGTCGGGCGGCGGCCTTTCCCAGCTTCGCGAGCGCGCTCGAAGGGGGCCATGACGACCCACGCAGGTCAGCGCTGTTCGATCAGCTCGAGGCCGGCGTCGCCAGCAGATTGGCGGCAGCGCCACAGCAGACGCAGATCCCGATGGCCCACGTGGTCCTGGTCAAGAAGCAGTTGAAGTAGCGATCACCCCGCCATCCGCTCACGAAACGTGTTGCGGTAGTTCATCGGCGCGACGCCGGTCAGCCGCCTGAACTGCTCGCGGAAGTTCGCCGCTGAGGCGAATCCGACCTCACGTCCGACCCTTTCGACACCGTAAGACGTGCTCTCGAGCAACTGCTGGGCATGGCGGACACGCACCCCCGTCAGCCATTGCATCGGCGTTTGCCCGGTCTCGGCCTGGAAGCGGCGGTTGAGGGTTCGTATGCTCACCGACGCGCGTGCAGCGATATCGTGCAGCGTCACGTCCCGGTGCGCCTCTTGTTCGATCCATGCGAGCACGTCGTCGAGTTCGGTGCGCTCCGCAATGTGCTTGACGGCAGCTCGATTTCGGAGGATGAACTGCGCTTGTCCCCCGCTGCGGTGCAGGGGTGCGACGGCGAGGCGGGCCGCGTCGGCGGCCACCGCGGCACCGTAGTCACGGGCGATCATGTGCAGGCACAGATCCAGTCCGGCCGATGCGCCCGCCGAGGTCAACACCTGCCCCTCGTCGACGTAGAGGACGTCGGCGTCGAGATCGACGGCGGGAAAACGCGCGCGAAAGGACTCGGCGGCAATCCAGTGTGTCGTCGCGCGCTTTCCGTCCAACAGTCCCGTGGCCGCCAGGACGAAGGCCCCTGAGCAGATCGACGCGATCCGCACACCGCGACTGTGGGCGGCGGTCAACGCGACCAGCACCTCCTCGGGTGCGTCCACCGACACGTCGTTGAGGCCCGGAACGATGATGGTGTCGGCCTCGGCCAGGGTGTCCAGGCCGTGGTCGGTGGCGATGCGGAACAGACCGGCCGAGACCTCCGGCTGCGACCCACACACGACAACGCGGTATCCCGGTGCGCCCGAGGGCAATCGGATTCGGCCGAATGCCTCGATCGGCGTCGCCAGATCGAAGGCGATGGTGTCGGGAAGTGCCAGGACAGCGACCACATGCATGGACGGACGATAGCACCGGCTGGCAATATCTAGTCGGTAGTTGGCGATCTTGCCACTGTGCTGGGACCTTCGATTCCCCGACGATGACGATGTGTACGCGCAGATAGTGCTGTTCGACGGCTTCGATCCGCTCGATGCCACGGCACCGTTCGAGGTCCTCGCCGCGGGCAGCGAGGCGGCACGCGGCGATCTCACGGTCGAACTGGTGTCAGCCGAGGGGCCGCGGGAGGTGGTGAGCGGAACCCTGCGCATGGCGTTGCGGGCCACCGCACACCTCGATCCGGCGAAGCCCGGCTTCATCGTGGTGCCGGGCGCCTCGGGTCCGATCGAGGGTGACCCCGACGAGGTCGACACCATCCCTGTCCTGCTCGCGCGGTTCGCCGCATCGGCGGCGATCCCGCTGCTGCGCAAGGCGATGGAGAATCCCGACGTCACCGTTGCCACGGTCTGCGGAGGTTCACTCGCGTTGGCGATGGCCGGCCTGCTGGAGGGCCGCACCGCGGTCACGCACCATCTCGGTATGGACCTGCTCGAGGCCACCGGCGTCACCGGAGTCAACGCCCGGGTCGTCGACGACGGCGATCTCGTGACGTCGGGTGCGGTCACGTCGGGCCTCGACCTTGCCCTACACCTTCTCGACCGCACGTACGGAGCACAGGTCGCACTGGAGGTCGAGGAATTGTTCGCATACGAACGACGAGGAACGGTGTGGACGCGATGAGCAACATGAGTGTCGCTGGAGACTGGGACGTCACGATCAAGACGCCGATCGGATCGCTCGCCGTGGTCTATACGTTCACCGAACACGACGGCGCCCTTGCCGGCACGGCGACCGCGAAGGACGAGGAGGTCCCGCTGCAGGACATCGCCGTTGACGGGCAACGGATCACGTGGCGACAGTCAGTGACCAGGCCCATGCGGCTGAACCTCGACTTCGACGTCACCGTCGACGGTGACCTGCTCGCCGGACATTCCCGGGCGGGCCGTCTGCCCCGTTCGGCGGTGGCTGGAATTCGCCGGATCTAGGGCGCCATTTCGTAGGCGCCGTCGTAGGCCTTGACGCGCTCCCAGATCCGGAGGAACCGCTGCGCATCGGGCACCGGTTTGCGGATCGCGCTCAGCGCCCAGTCCTGCTGCGCGGCAGTTGCGGTCGGCTTGCCGTGCAGCGCAACGGCATACGTGTTGAAGTCGCGAACCTGGAAGTCGAAGATCTGGTCGAGCATGTCGATGTCCAGCCCGGTCAGCGCCGCCTGCTCGAGAATCAGCTGGCCGTACACGATCAGCGAGAAGAGATGACCGACGGTGAGCAGGAAGTCCAGGTCCTGTTGCTGTTCGGCGTCCGGTGCGGCGGTGAGCAGCAGGTCCCGGAACGCCTTGGCCTGCTCGTAGAACACGGCCACATTCGGTATGCCCGAATGTTGCTCGTACACCGGCGTCCAGTCGGCGAACTGCACTTTGCCCGCGCCGCGCGTGGGTCCCTGGTTCCAGAAGAACGTGTCGTCCGCCGCGTCGTTGCGCGTCGGGATCTCCGGATACTCCTTCGGGTTGAGCATGTAGTTCGGCATGAACTTCAGCACCAGGCCGACGTTCACATGGACGGTGCCCTCCAGCCGCGGCAGCGTGCCGATCAGCTGTGAGACCTCGCGGAACATCGTGTTCTTCTCATAGCCCTTGGCGGCGATCACGTCGTGCAGTGACCGCAGCACGGTCTCGCCCTCCATCGTGACCTTGGCCTTGGTCATCGGGTTGAACAACAGATAGCGCCGGTCGTCCAGGCTCGCGCTGCGGAAGTAGTCGACCGAACGCTGACTGAACAGTTTCATGGCGATCAGCCGGGTGTAGGCGTCGACGAAGTTGGTTCGCACATGGGTGAATTCGGTGACCGGGTTCCCGTACAGGATGCGGTTCTGCGCGTGGGTGATCGCCTCGTAGAACGCGTGCTCAGCCATGCCGACCGAGCACGAGCACAGGTTGAACTTGCCGACGTTGACCGTATTCAGCGCCGCGGCAAAGGCTTCCACGCCGGTGTCCAGGATGTCTTCCTCGCGCACGGGATAGTTCTCCAGCCGGAACGTGCTGACATAGATCTGCATGTGCACGACGTTGTCGATCAGGTGGTAGTTGTCGTGCTGGCTGTCGGCGACGAACCACACATACGCGTCCTGGCCCTCGATGTCCCCGCGCCGGCCGAACACCGACACCATGCTGGCGACGTTGCCGTTGCCGATGTAGTACTTCTCCCCCGTCGCCCGGTACAGGATGCCGTCGGCGCGATCCTCCTCGCTGGCCGGCGTGAGCACCATGTCGGTGTTGTAGACATCGGCACCGCGGGCGCGTTCGGACAGCCCGAAGGCCATCACCTCGCCGGCGTCGAGGTCGTCGGCGGCGCGCAGCTTGGCGTCCTTGTTCTCGCTCTGCCAGATGGGCCCGAGGCCGAGGATGGTGACCTGCTCGGTGTACCAGTAGGTCAGGCCGTAGAACCCGAGGATTTCCGACAGCGCGGCGTTGCGTGCCGCGTCCCAGCGCTTGTCGGGGTTGCCGTCGGCGAACTCCGACGGGGTGAGGAACGTCGCGAACAGCTTCTCGCGCTTGACGAAGTCGACGAAGTCACCGGGCCATTGCGCCGCCAGATCGTCGTCGAGAATGCGCTTCTTGCCCTGACCTTCGAACCAGTCGATGGTCGCGCGCAACAGCCGGCGCGTCTCCGCATCGAACTGCGTCGGGTCGTAGGTGTTGGGGTCGAACAGCAGGCCGTCGGTCCGGCGGGCAGGAGCGAAGCGACCGGGGGTCGAGTCAGTCATGGCGTCAGCCTAGGACGGCGCCCGGTGGCTACGGCGCCGGTTGCGGAGGCTGTATCGGATTCGGCACGAACGGCAGACCGGGAATGGTCTCGTACGGCAGCGTCGGGATGGTCGGTGGCGGTGGCGGTGTCGACGGCGGCGGTTGGGTCGTCGTCGGCGGCGGTGGTGTGGTCGTCGGTGGTGGCGGGGGCTCGGTCGTCGTCGACGGCGGCGGCGGACTGGGCGGCGGTTCGGACGACGACGCCGTGACCGTCTCCGTCACCGGTGGCGGCGGCGCCTCCTGCGTGACGCTCTCCTGGGTCGGCTCCTGCGTCTCCGACGCCGGCGGTGGCGCAGCGCTGGTGGTCGGCGGTGCGGTGGTGGACGCAGGCGCCGGGGGCGTGTCGCCGGTGCGCATGACGAACAGAACGGCCGCGGCCAGCGCAACCAGCACGCCGAGGACCCCGGCACCCATCGCGACCTCGGGCCGGCGGTACCACGGCAGCGGGGCCGCGGCGCGGGTGTCCTGATACGGGTCGCGCTGGAAGTCGATCTGCGGCCGGATCTCGCCGGTGCCGACGGGTTCGGCCGGCGAGTCGTAGTCGTAGGGGTCGGTCGGCGCGACGTCCGGCACGTCAGTAGCGTCGGACCACGCCAATGCGCCGAACGTGCCCGATGGTGGCGCATCGTCGGGCGCAGGCACTTCCGGCGCCATCGACGTTGCGGCCAGCGCCGCCGCGGCGGCCGCAGCCGCCGGTGCCGCCGCGGCCATGGACGTGTTGCCGTCCTCGATCGTTCCGCGCACGGCCGCGATTCCGCCGCCGATCGCGGCGGCCAACTCGGGTTGCGCACTGGTGATGATCGGTACCCGGAACTGTTCGGACAGCGTCGTCGTGACGATGGGGATTCGCGCTCCCCCGCCGACGGATGCGACAGCCGCCATCTCACGAACACCGTTGCGCTCCAGGGTGTCTCGCAGCACAGCGGCGAAGTCGGCGACGGGCTGTCGTATCGCGTCGTCAAGCTCGTTGCGCGTCAACCGCACCTCACCGTGATGTCCAGGGAGGTCGGCCACCAGCGAGGTGACGCTCGCCGTCGACAGTCGCTCCTTGGCGCCGCGGCACTGCATCCGCAGCTGGCTCAACGAACCGATCGCCGATGTCCCGGACAGGTCGATGCTTCCGGCCGCTGAGAGTTCGTTGATCACGTGGGTCAGCAGCGCCTGGTCGACGAGATCGCCGGAGAGGTCGGTGTGGCGCACGGTCGGGGCGAGTTGGGCGTATCCCGCTCCGGCGTCGACGAGCGTGATGCTGGTACCGGTACCGCCGAAATCGCACAGCGCGATGACGCCGCGGGTCGGCACCCCGGCCTCGTCCTGCAGGGCAGTCAATGCCGCGACGGCATCCGAGACGAGGGGTGCGGGGTTGGGCTGACCCAGTTCGGGCACCGTGGCCAGCGCACCCCGAAGACCGTCGATCGCGGCCCGAGGCCAGTGCGCCGGGTGGGTGACGACGATCTCCCCGGCTGGTGGTCTGCCACCCGTCAGTGCGAGCAGCAGCGCACGCAGCGCGTCGGCGAGCACGACGTCCGCCTGGTGTGTCGAACCGTCGGCGGCCACGATGCCGACCGGGTCACCGACGCGGTCGACGAAGTCGGTGAGGATCAGTCCGCGTTCGTTGAGGTTGGGGTTCTCGCTAGGCACCCCGACCTCGGGCGGCCGGTGGGGAAAGCGGGTCAGCACGGAGGTACGCGACAGCGCCGCCCGGCCGACGACCACAGCGGCCAGGTTCGAGGCCCCTACCGAAAGCCCTACCCCGTCAGACATCGTTTCCCGTCTCGTTCTACAGCGCTATCGGAGTTATCAATCTGATTTCACCGTGTCAGCGTTACTCAGCGGATGGTCCCGGCGCCTGGAACCAGTGGTAGATCGAGTGCGGTCACCCAGCCTGGGGACAGCTCGTTGACGGCGGGAACCGCGTTGAGCGCGCGCAGACCGGTCGCCAGGCAGCCGGCGGCGGCGGCGTCGCGTCCCGAGCCGTCGGTGAACCTGAAAGCGGTCTCCTGGAAGATGCTCGGCGTGCCCTCGATGTCGACGAGGTAGACGTCGTTCTGGTTGCCGGTCGGCCAGTCCGGTGCCGCGTCGTCGCCGATTCTGTTGACGTGCTCGAGCTGGATGCGCGTCTCACCCTGGTAGACACCGTTGATGGTGAACCGGACGGCGGCGACGTGGCCCGCGGGGATGACACCCTTGGCGGACTTGCGCTCGGTGGGCGTCACCCACTTCTCGTAGGTCGTGGTGATCTCGTCGAGCATGATGCCCGCGGCGTGCGCGATCATCGGAACCGTTCCGCCCCAAGCGAATACCAGGACGTCGGTGTTCTCGAGCATGGCCTTCTTCTCGGGCGGCCTTCCAATGCCCATCTCGCGTTCGTAGTCGCCGGTGTAGTTGGTGTAGTCGAGCAGTTCGGATGCGCGCACCGTGCGGACCTCCGAACACAGGCCCATCAGCGTCATGGGGAACAGGTCGTTGGCGAATCCGGGGTCGATGCCGGTGGTGAAGCATGACGATTCGCCGAGCTCGCAGGCCTCGGTGATGGGTTCGATCCAGTTCGGGGGGTTGAGATGCATCGTCGGCCACACCCACGGCGTCATGGCCGTGGAGCAGACGTCGATGCCCGCGCGCAGGAAGCGGGTGATCAGCGAGATGTTGTCGTCGGCGTGCGCGGCGGTGGGTCCGTAGTGCACCAGGGCGTCGGGTTTGAGGGCGATCAGCGCGTCGACGTCGTCGGTGGCGGTCAGACCGAGGGTCGTGCCGAGACCGCACACCTCACCGACATCACGGCCCACCTTGTCGGGATTGCTCACGCCGACGCCGACCAACTCGAACAGCGGATGCTTGACGATCTCGGCGATCACCATCTTGCCGACGAAGCCGGTGCCCCAGATGACGATGCGCTTCTTCTGCGAGTCAACAGTCACGCGGTTTCGCTACCTTTCAATCGGCCCCCGACGAGACCCTAGCCGCCTGGCATAGCGACGGTGCAAGAGCTGTCTCGCTACACCGAGCGCGGCCCCGATTTCGCCCCAGGACAGCCCGCAGATGCGTGCCGATCGGATTGCCTCGTCGTAGCGCGCCTGCGCGCGGGCCAGGTCGTCGCGGGCTTGGCAGAGCTCTCGCACGCTCGCGCCGGAAAGCATGTCGTTCAGGATCGCATCAGGTTCCGGATCGTCGAACCACCACGGCTTCGGACCAACCCCACCCCAGACACCATCCGACAAATCCGCGTCATCATTTGATGACGCGGCGATGTCAGACACCTCCGGCTCGGGCTCATCACTCACAGCCGATTCGTCGGGCTCACCCCCGAACTCCTCGAGCACCTTCCGGCGCGCCGCCACAATCTCCGGATCGTCGAACCACCACGGCTTCGGACCAACCCCACCCCACACCGCCGCGTCATCATTTGATGACGCGGATTTGTCGGCACTATCCATGGGAAGAGCCTGCCTGCCCGCTACGACAAGACAGCCCGGGAATGTTTGACGCTGCTGCGGCATTATCCAGGCCATGACATCAGCGAGCGGAAGCGTCCAGCGGTTGGCCGGACGACGGGCATTGGTCACCGGAGCGTCGCGTGGCATCGGGGCGGAAATCGTGCGACGGCTGGCCGCCGACGGTGCCGCGGTCGCCTTCACCTATGGCGCGTCCAAGGCCGAGGCCGAGAAACTGGCGGCCGAGGTAGCCGCCGAGGGTGCGACGGTCGTCGCGATCCAGGCCGACGCCGCGAACCCCGAGCAGGTGCGGCGATCGGTCGAGCAGACGGTCGCCGAACTCGGCGGGCTCGACATTCTTGTCAACAACGCGGGCATCGCGATTCTGGGCGACGCCGCGACGTTCCCGGCCGACCAGTTCGAGAAGATCGTGGCGATCAACATCCGCGGCGTGTTCGTCGCGATCCAGGCGGCGCTGGCGCACCTCGGCGAAGGCGGTCGCATCATCAACATCGGCAGCATCAACGCCGACCAGGTTCCCGGCCCCGGACTCGCGGTGTACGCGATGACCAAGGCCGCCGTCGCGGGCTTGACCCGTGGCCTGGCCCGCGATCTCGGGCCCAGCGGCATCACGGTCAACAATGTTCAGCCCGGTCCCATCAACACCGACATGAACCCGGACCAAGGCCCGTTCGCCGAACTGGCCAAGAAGGTCATGGCCGGCGGAAAGTACGGCCAGCCAAGCGATGTCGCGGGCGTGGTCAGCTATCTGGCCGGTCCGGACACCGGATACATCACCGGCGCGCACTGGAACGTCGACGGCGGGTTCACCGTCTAGTCGTCACGGACAGATCAGAAGCAGCGACGCAGGCCGCCCGGCTCGCAGATCAGCGGATACTGGGTGACCGGTGTCGACAGCGGCTCCCTGAGCGACATGGTCATCGGCGCGACCACCATGGCGGGCTGCTGGCCGCAGTCAGCGCCGGTCAGCACCTTCATCTCGCCCTTCAGGGTGTAGCCGTCGAACCGGTAGATGGTCGTTTGAGGCGCCGTGCTCCCGTCGGGACAGGTCCGGCCGTTCGCGTCGTCGATGGTGTACTGCCACTGACCGCGGATCATCACCGCCTCGCCCCCGGCCGCACGGAACGGCGCCACCTTCAGCCGGCAGGCAACGGGCAACAGCAGCGGTTCGCGCAGGTCGCCGACGGTCGGCACGCAAATCGGTGAGACCGTCCAGGTGGTGGATGCCTGGCCGCCGATGTTGACGTCGTAGACGCCTTCCAGCACACCCGGCGCCTGCGCAGCCGGCCCCTGCGCATGAGTCGGCCCGGCGAGCCCGAGCGCGGCGGCGACACCGAGGGAGGCCACGACCAGCCCCTTGATGAACCTCACGATGCGCACCCCTCTACCCGGCAGACGATCAATCCCGACGAGTATTCCAGTGCGCAGGCTGGTGCGTAAGCCCTTTGGCCCCCGTCCGGCGTTTCAAGTACCGCCGCCGGTGGGTAGAGGCGATGAGGGTGATGGCGATGAGACGACTGGCGGCGCTGGTCGCTGTCGTCGTCCTGTTGTCCGGCCTGACCGCGTGCTCCACCGGTGAACGGGTGGACCTCGGCGGCGACTCCTCGGGCAACCTCATCGCCGCGATCGCCGGGGAACCGGATCAGCTCGATCCCCACAAGACCAGCGCGTACTTCTCGTTCGAGGTGCTGGAGAACGTCTTCGACACGCTGGTCGAGCCCGACGCCAACCTCGAGATGAAACCGGCGCTGGCCCAATCGTGGGAGGTCAGCCCCGATCAACTGACATGGACGTTCCACCTGCGACGTGGCGTCACCTTCCACGACGGGAGCCCGTTCACCGCCGACGACGTCGTGTACTCGTATCGCCGCATCATCGACGAGCAGCTGACGAACGTCGACAAGTTCAGCGCCGTCACCGATGTCAGTGCACCGAACGCCGACACCGTCGTCATCCGGCTCAAGCAGCCAACCCCGAATCTGCTGACCAACATCGGCGGCTTCAAGGGCATGGCGATCGTTTCGCGGCGCAACGTCGAGGACGGCCAGATCTCCACACATCCAATCGGCACGGGACCGTTCTCGTTCAGCGGCCAGAAGAGTGGGGATTCGATCACGCTCAAGGCGAACCCGTCGTACTGGGGAACCGCACCGAAGATTTCGGGTGTGACGTTTCGGTTCATCTCCGAGCCGACCACGGCGCTGTCGGCCCTGCAGGCCGGCGAAGTCGACTGGACCGACTCGATTCCGCCGCAACGCGTCGCACAACTGCGCGACGACGATTCGATACACCTCGCGGTCACCCCGAGCAACGACTACTGGTATCTCGCGCTCAACGAGGCACGCACGCCGTGGAACGACGTGCGGGTGCGCCAGGCCATCGCGTACGGCATCGACCGTGACGCGATCGTGGCGGCCACGAGCTACGGGACCGCCGCGGCCAATCAACTCGCGATCCCCAAGGGCAATCCCTGGTATACCGCGTACGACCGCTACAGCTACGACATCGACAAGGCCGGGGGCCTGCTGCGGGAAGCGGGGGTGACCGACACCGATCTCGACATGCTGGTCACCAGTGAGTACCCGGAGACGGTGACGGCCGCTCAGGTCATCGCAGATAACCTCGCGCCCCTCGGCATCACGGTGAACATCCGCACCGTCGACTTCGCCACCTGGCTGGACGAACAGAACACCGGACACTTCGACATGCTCATGATGGGCTGGCTCGGCAACATCGACCCTGACGACTTCTACTACGCGCAGCACCACACCGACGGCACCAGCAACGCGCAGAAGTTCACCGACCCCGAGGTCGACCAACTGCTCGACGGCGGACGGGTCGAGACGAATCGTCAAGCGCGCGCGGACCTTTACGCCAGAGCAGCCACGATCATCGCCGATCAGATCAGCTACATCTACCTCTACAACCCGTCGGTCATCCAGGCGTGGTCGACCGGCCTCACAGGCTTCGAGTCTCGCCGCGACGGCGCGATCCGGTTCCGCACCACCACGCTCGACCGCGGCCAGACGTCATGAGTCGGTTCATCACTCACCCCGTCACTCGCTTCCTGGCGCGCCGGCTGCTGTACTCCGCGGTCGTGTTGATCGGCGTCCTCGTCGTGGTGTTCGCGCTTGTGCATCTGGTGCCGGGCGATCCCGTGCGTATCGCGTTGGGCACCCGCTACTCGCCGCAGGCCTACGACGCACTGCGCTCGGCGAGCGGGCTCGACAAGCCGATCGTCGAACAGTTCTTCAGCTACATCGGGTCGGCATTGACCGGAGACCTCGGCGTGAGCTTCCGCAACGGTGATCCGGTGACGGTGATTCTGCTCGAGCGACTGCCTGCGACGATCTCACTTGCGTTGGCCGGCATCGTCATTGCGCTACTGATCGCGCTGCCTGCCGGCATCTGGTCGGCGCTGCGCGAGGGCCGTGTCAGCGACGCGCTCATCAGGGTCGCCAGTCAGTTCGGTGTTTCGGTACCGGACTTCTGGATGGGCATCCTGCTGATCGCGCTGTTCGCGACCACGCTCGGCTGGTTGCCGACGTCGGGATACCAACCGCTGCTTGACAATCCGGGTGGGTGGTTGCGCCACATCGCGCTGCCCGCACTGACGGTCGGCCTCGTCGCGGGAGCGATCATGACGCGGTACGTGCGCTCTGCCGTGCTGGAGGTCGCGTCGATGGGCTACGTGCGCACCGCCAGGTCGAAGGGACTGCCCCCGCGCGTCGTGACGTTCCGCCACACCGTCCGCAACGCGCTGATCCCGGTGCTGACCATCACCGGCATCCAATTGGCGACAATCCTGGGCGGCGTCATCGTGGTCGAGGTGGTGTTCGCCTGGCCGGGACTGGGCCGCCTCGTGTACAACGCGGTAGCAGCCAGGGACTATCCGGTCATCCAGGGCGCGGTACTGCTGATCGCCGCCCTGTTTCTGCTCATCAACCTGATCGTGGACGTGCTCTACGCGGTCGTCGACCCGAGAATCCGGCTGTCATGAGCTCCGCCGCCGACACCAGCTCCAGGATGTCCTCGTGGCGCCTGCTGCTGGGCAACCCGGTCACGGTCGTCAGCGTCGCGATACTGCTCGTCGTCTCGTTCGCCGCGGTGACAGCGAATTGGATTGCGCCGTATGGCATCAACGACGTCAACGTGCCCGATGCGCTGCAGGCGCCAAGCGGTGCGCATTGGTTCGGAACCGACGAGTTGGGACGCGACGTGTTCTCGCGTGTGCTCGTCGCGACACAGGCGTCCATGCGAGTGGCGGTCATCAGCGTCGCGTTCGCGGCCGTCGCTGGTGTGACGATCGGCGTCGTCTCCGGATATCGCGGCGGATGGCTGGACACGATCTTCATGCGGATCGTCGACGTCATGTTCGCGTTCCCGGTCCTGCTCCTGGCATTGGCGGTGGTCGCCGTCCTCGGCCCCGGGGTGACGACCACGATCCTGGCAATCGGCGTCGTCTACACGCCGATCTTCGCCCGCGTCGCGCGTGCGAGCACGCTGGGTGTGCGTGTCGAGCCGTATGTCTCCGTCTCGCGCAGCATGGGCACGGGCCACCTGTACATCCTCGGACGGCATATCCTGCCGAACATCGCAGGGCCGCTGGTGGTTCAGACCTCTTTGTCGTTGGCGTTCGCGATCCTGTCCGAAGCCGCACTGTCGTTTCTCGGTCTGGGAATTCAACCGCCGCAACCTTCGTTGGGTCGGATGATCTTCGACTCGCAGGGCTTCGTGACGATGGCGTGGTGGATGGCGGTGTTCCCCGGTGCCGCCATCTTCGTGACGGTGCTGGCGTTCAACCTGCTGGGCGACGGCCTGCGTGACGTCCTGGATCCCAAGCAGCGCACGATGATCGAAGCCCGCGCACGCAAGGAGCGAAAATCGCTGGAGAGAGCAAAGTGAGCGCCTCGGCTTTGAGTGTGCGCGACCTGCGGGTGCGCATCGGCACACGCGAGATCGTGCACGGCATCTCGTTCGACGTGGAGCGCGAGCAGACGCTGGGCATCGTCGGCGAGTCGGGATCCGGCAAGTCGATGACGGTGCTGGCGGCGACCGGGTTGCTCGACGCGCCAGGAGCAGCGGTCACCGGTACGAGCACACTGGCCGGCGGGCAGGGTGACGTGCAGCTCGTCGGCGCCTCCGACCGCGTGCTGCGCTCTGTGCACGGCGGCCGGATCGGCTTCGTCTTCCAAGATCCGGGAACATCGCTGAACCCGCTGTTGACACTCGAACGTCAGATCACGGAATCCCTTGAGGCGCATCGCCGTATGACGCGCAGACAGGCGAACAGCCGGGCGCTCGAGTTGTTGGAGGCGGTGGGCCTACCCGATCCGGAGACGCGACTGCATGCATATCCGCATCAGCTCTCCGGCGGACAGAAGCAGCGCGTGATGATCGCGATCGCGATGGCGTGCGACCCGGAGGTGTTGATCGCCGACGAGCCCACCACCGCTCTGGACGTCACGACCCAGGCGCAGATCATCGAACTCGTGCGCGAGCTACAGCGCGACTTCGGCACCGCGGTGGTGTGGATCAGCCACGACCTCGGCGTCATCGGCCAGGTCGCCGACGAGGTCACCGTCCTGCAGAACGGCGACCCGGTCGAGCAGGCGCCGGTCATCGACATCTTCGATCGACCACAGCAGCCCTACACACGCGAGCTCTTGCAGGCGCGCCCCGTCGTCGGCGCCAGCGGTCCCCCACCGCCGCCGGCCGACGCCGAGGCTGTGCTCGACGTCGATGGCCTCGACGTACGTTTCGACGTGCGGACACCTGTCGGCAAGTCGACGGTGCATGCGGTGAAGGACCTGTCGTTCGCGATCCGCCGGGGAACCACACTCGGCCTCGTCGGCGAATCGGGGTCCGGCAAGTCGACGGTGGCCGCCGCACTCACCGGCCTGGTGAAACCCGACGCGGGCGTGGCGACGCTGGATGGTGACGACGTCATCGGTGTGCGCGGCTCCGCAGAGAAGTCGCTACGCAGGCGAATCAGCCTGGTCTTCCAAGATCCCTTCTCGACGCTCAATCCCCGCGCCCGCGTCGGAACGGCGATCAACGAACCGCTGCGGGTACATCGCGTGGTCGACGGCAAGCAAGCACGCAAGGCCCGAGTCGACGAGCTGCTCGAACTCGTCGGGCTCCCAACGTCGTTCGCGCAACGCTATCCACACGAGCTGTCCGGAGGCGAGCGCCAGCGGGTCAGCATCGCGCGTGCGCTGGCAGGCGAACCCGAGTTGCTCATCCTGGACGAAGCCACTGCGTCGCTGGATGTTTCGGTGCAGGCACGGGTGCTCGAACTGCTCGGCGCCCTGCAGCGAGAAATGGGGTTGACGTATTTGTTCATCGCGCACGATCTCGCGGTGGTTCAGCAGGTGAGCCACGACGTCCTGGTGATGCGCGACGGCGCGGCGGTCGAGCATCGTCCGGCCGCCGAGTTGTTCGCCGCCCCTGAACACGACTACACCCGCGGGCTTCTCGCCGCTGTTCCGCCGGAGCGGCCACGCGTTTCGACATAGCCGTCACCACCTAAGGTGATCGCCATGACTCAGCTCAGCGACAAGGTCGCGTTGATCACCGGCGTCTCGTCAGGATTGGGCGCCGTCGTGGCGCAGGTTTTCGCGGAGCGGGGCGCGAAGGTCTTCGGCATCGCCCGCAGGGCCGACGAGATGGCGGCGGTCTTCACCGACGTGCCGGGCGGCAAGTACGCGTCGGTGGACATCTCGTCACCTGACGCCTGCCGCGACGCCGTCGCGCAGACCGTCGATGCGTTCGGGCGCCTCGACATCCTGGTGAACGTCGCGGGGTACCACCAGATGCGCCACACCACGACGATGACCGACGAGGAGTGGGACCGCGATCTCGCGGTAAACCTCAACGGGCCGTTCTACCTCTGCCGCGCCGCGCTGCCCCATCTGTTGGAGACCGCGGGCAACATCGTCAACGTCACGTCGATCGCGGGCGTGGAGGGTGAGGTGTACTCGGCGGGATACTGCGCGGCCAAGCACGGTCTGGTCGGGCTGACCCGCGCCCTGGCGATCGAGTTCACCAAGGAGAAGATCCGGGTGAACGCGATCTGTCCGGGCGGCATGCCAACCCCGCAGGCCACCGAGTTCACCGCGCCCGCGAACGCCGACTGGGACCTGATCCTGCGGATCGCGTCGCCGCGTGGATTCATGGATCCCGTCGACGTCGCCAAATCCGTTGCGTTCCTTGCCAGTGACGACGCCGCGGCTATCCACGGCGCCGTCTATCGGGTGGACAACGGAAAGGGCGCCGGCTAGCTGCCGGCGCCCTTCCGAGCGGACTCAGATTCCCTGGTTTCGCCTGCGCCCCAGGAAGAACGCCAATCCGATGGCACCGAAGCCCAGCGTGCCGATGACACCGGCCGACACCATCAGGAAGATGTCCCTGCCGGTCAAACCGCCGGTCGAGGCTTCATCCGATGCCAGCTTCAGCTTGTAGTCACCCGGCAGCGGACCCTCGGCGGGCGCCCCGAGACCGGGGAACTGCTGCGTGCGGTGTACCTCGAAGGTCCGCTCGCCGCCGGGACCCTGGGACCACACACCCCACGCGGGGGTGACGCCGTCGAGCAGAACCTTGTTCTCACCGAACTGGGCGTCAGTGCCGACGTCGACGATCTGGCGCACCCGGAACGGCTCGTACCTGGCGTTGCTGTAGTTCACGAGCACCGGCACGTTGTCGTACCGCAGCACCGGCGGCGGGGGCGGCGGCGGAGGCATTCCGACGCCTGGGTAGTAGCCGCCACCGAAGAAGCTGCCGACCGCGATGTTGGTGAGGGTCTGCGCGACGTTGGCGGCCGCAACGACCGGCGAGAGCACGGCCGCGGTGAAGCTGTACGCCGCGTACTGGGCCGCCTCGAACATCATCCTGCCCATCGGCGGGACGATCATGATCCGCGGCTGCATCTCGTACATGTAAACGATGCGCACCGGATCGCGATACGGGTTGATGATGATCGGGCGGTAGTACTCGTCGTACTGCACCCACTCCGGCCGCCACTGCTTGACCGGGCTGACCAGCTCGAGCGGCGGGTCCACGGCGAAGTTCGTGGTGGCGCTGGTGTTCACGTCGAGACCCGGAAGCTTCAGGCTGGTTTGGATCGAGTTCGAGAACGATGCGAGATCCTGCTCGGGCGCCGCGGCAGGGATCGTCTCGTCGACAATCGCTGCCTTGCTGGCGAGTTCGACGTCCGCCGCCGGAGCTTCCAGCGTCTGAGGCAGGACCGTCTCGATCTTGGCGGCCTGCTCGATGGACACCGTCGGCGTCTCGGAGTCATCACTGTTGGACGCCGACTCGGTCGTCGAAGACGCGGTGGCGCTAGGCGACGACGTGGCAGTGGTCGCGCTTGTCTCCGACGTGGGCGCGGCCGACGTCGTGGTGGCCGCCGTCGACGATTCCGCGCTCGCGGTGGTGGACGGCGTCTCGGCCGAAGTGGTGGCCGGCGCGGTGGTTGTGACCGGGGCCTGCGCAGTCGTCGTCACCGCGGTCTCGCTGGGCTCTGCCGGCGCGACTGTGCTCGACGGAGCGACCGTCGTCGCGGGCGCCTCTGCCGTCGCGGTTGCCTCGACCTCCGCGGTCGCCTGCGTCTCAGGCAGCTGGACCTGCGTCGGGATCTGTGGCGCTTGCGTCTCCACCGGCGCCTGCGGCACCTCGGCGGGGGCCTGGGTCGCTTCGGGCTCGGGGGCGGTGGCTTCGGGCTCGGGTGCGACGACGGTGGTCGTCGCGCCGCTGTCATCGCCAGGCTGCGCGAAGGCCGGGGCGATCCCCCCGGTGAGCGCCGTCAGGGAGATCACGACGCCGGACGCCAGCACGGCGACCACGCCGCGCTTCGAGCAAAATTCGAGGGGTGCACCCACGGTTAACTCCTTCGGTCGAGGAGCGGTATGCGGATCACCACTGCTGCCAGGGCTGCCATGCCATCGCCCCCGATGCCTGCCTGGAAACAGAAGCGCCTCGCATGCTCCAGTCTCACAACATTCATCGCCGGCCCGACCGAGGTGTTACACACAGACCGAGGAGGCGGCCGATGTGGCACCCGGGCGTGGCGATCTCGTGCGTGGCGATCGCCGCGACGACCCTGGTGGCCTGCGGTTCTGCCACCGAAAAGCCGATTTCGACATCGACCGCTGAGACCTACACCACACCAGAATCGACCTTCACATCCGCCCCACCGGCCACGCCTGAACCGCGCGCCAAGGACTGGTTCGATCTCGACGTCGGAGACTGCCTCGTCGCGCTCCCCCACGTCGAGGCCGGCGAGGTGTCGGTCGACCTCGTCGACTGCACCCGCCCACACGCCGGAGAGGTCTTCCTGCGCGCTCCGACGGAGGTGAACGCGGCGATCGCCGATGTCGCCGACAGCCAGTGCGCTGCCGGGGTCGTCGACTACACCGGGCGCCCCGGCGACGACGCGTTCACGGTGACGTACCTGATCGACTCGAATCAGGATCGGACGTCGGCCAACCCGCTCCCGAGCACCGTCATCTGCCTACTGCAGGCCCGCGACGGCCGACAGCTGACCGGTTCAGCGCGCAGCCGTTAGCCGCGGCGGCGCGACGCGCCCACGGCCAGAACGATGCCGACCACCGCGATGATCGGGCCGAGGATGGACCACGTGGTGGTGTTGGTCATCGGGCTGTCGCTCACGATGACACCGAATCCTTGCAGGGTGAACACGATCCCGAAGAACGCGACGAGCAGGCCCAGCACAACGATGGCGATCCGCATGGTGTCACCCTACGGTTTCACCGATGGTCTATCGGTGGCTTGCGCCGGCTCGGCGGATTCGGCGCGCTGACGCACCGCTGCGGTCGGTTGGCGCGCCGGATTCGCCCAACTAGCGACGGCGACCGAGATACTTCTGGTACGCCTCGGCCGCGGCGGCCAGTTCGGGGCGCGCGTCGAGCAGCGGCTGCATCTTCTTCCGCGCCTCCTCCCTCTTGTAGGGCAGGAATTCGGTCGGGAAGTTGCCCTCGTGGCGTGTGTAGTTACCGAGGACGCGCCGGGCCACGGTGGCTTTGTGCACCTCGTCGACACCGTCGGCGATGCCCATCGTCGGCGCAGCCGCGTACATCGCCTGGATCGGGGTCAGGTCGGTGGTACCCAGCGATCCGAGGATGTGCAGTGCGTTGAACGAGACCTCGCGCAGCGTTTTGGACATCGTGAACTTGACGGCCGCGATCTCGGTGCGGGCCTCCTGGGTGGAGGTGTTGTCGATCTTCCACGCCGTCTCGAGGACGAACAGGCGCAGCATCTTGATCATCGCGTAGGACTCGGCGATCTTCTCCTGCACCATCTGGTGATCGGAGATGAGCCTGCCGTGCGACTCACGCGACAGCGCCCGCTCGCACATCATGTCGAACGCGAGGTTGCACTGCGCGATGGTACGCATCGCGTGATGGATGCGGCCGCCACCAAGACGCCTCTGCGCCAACGTCTTTGCGCCGTCCTCCGGGCCGAGGAGATGGTCGAGCGGCACCCGCACATCGCGGTAGATGATGTGGTTGTGGTTGCGCGGCTCGGGCATGATCTCCACACCCGGCGTGTCCCGCGGCACCACGAACATGCCGTTGGTGCACATCACGAAAAGGATGTCGGCGACGCGGCCCGCGGAGGTGAACCACTTCTCGCCGTTGATCACCCACTCGTCGCCGTAGCGCACGGCGGTCGTCCTGAAGAGGTTGGGATCGCTGCCGCCCTGCGGTTCGGTCATCGAGTAGGCCGAGAAGATGTCCTGGTTGAGCAGCGGCTTCAGCCACCGCTCCTTCTGCTCCTCGGTCCCGTAGGCGGCGAGCATCTCCATGTTCCCCGTATCGGGTGCAGACGCGCCGAACATGTGCGGGGCCCCGGCGTAGCGTCCGATCACCTCGTTGAGCAAACCGAGCTTCAGTTGACCGAACCCTGGCCCGCCGAGTTCCTCGTCGAGGAAGATCGCCCATAGGCCCTGATCCTTGACTTCCTGTTGCAGTTCGCGCACATAGGCTTTCACTGCGGGGTCGGGCAAGCGCACGGCATGCGGAAAAACGTGGTCGAGTGGCTCGACCTTCTCCTCGCAGAATTGCTTGACCCAGTCGAGTTTGCGCTGAAACTCCGGTTCGGTGCTGAAATCCCAAGCCATTCGAATCTCCTCGGCGACGGTCCGATGGCGCCGCAGTCAGTGTGGCACGGGGCTGGTGGTGCAAATGTTTCAGACCGTCAATTTTCGGTAAGTACATCGTCGTTGGTTTCAACGCAGCCCGCACAAGAGAAGAGTCTGACCATGATCATCCTCGGCATCATCCTGTTGCTGATCGGCTATTTCACCAGCTTGTCGATTCTGTACACCATCGGCGCGATCCTCATCGTGGTCGGCGTTGTGCTGTGGATTCTCGGCGCCGTCGGCCGCCCGGTCGGCGGTCGAAAAGTCTGGTTCTAGCGCCGCGCCTATCGATACCCGCCCGCTGACATCAGGCCGTTGGTGTGACAGAAGTCGAACACCATGGCGCCGTTCGTGTTTCCCTGCTCATCGACAGACAGCAGCGGAATTGCGAACTTCTTGAACTTGTCGTGGGCGGGATCGAAGGGCGACGCAAATGGTGCGCCCAGGTAGTACTCGAAATCGCCGCGATCCTTGAACGTCACGATGAAGGCCTGCTGAAAGCCCGCTGTGAGCCCCTCCGGGCTTCCGGTGCAATCCCCACCTGTCAGCGAGACAATGTAGTTCTCCCCCGCACGCTTGCACCCTTCCTTCAGCGCCAAGAACCTGTTCAAGACTTCGGCTCGTTGCTCGTCCGTAGTGCTCGGTCGGTACCTGAACGCCACGATGTGCGTGATCCCGGACGGCTGTCGATCCACGCTCCCAGTAGACGCCCAGAAAGCTCGAATTGACAGGGTCCGTCACGGAGTGGGCGCCGATGAGACACACTCGGACGGTGCGTGAACAACGGTGTCGCAAAGGTGCTCGGCATCAGCTCCTGATCTTCGTCGCCGGAGCCTGCCTGTTGGCGGGCTGCACGCACAGTGCGCCGCCCGCTGCGCCACCAGAACCCACGGTAGCGCCCAGCAGCATCCCCGCCCAGACGTTGGACCAGCCGACCTCTCCCGGTCCGGCCACCATTCCGCTGGGTGCGCAGCCCGCGATCGCTTCCGACCCCGCTCAGCTCGCCGACGATCTCGTCGCCGACGAGCAAGCGCTACGAGCCCCGTCGACACCGGAACCGGCGCTCACTTCAGCGGCACGGCGTCAGCAGGCGGCCTACCGGGCCATCGGACGCACCCCCGAGTGGGACCCGATCATCCGCCCTCGAATTCCACCGTGGCTCATCGCGACCTACGACCTCAACGTCGACGCTCGGCGACAGCTGTATCCGATGACGGAGGTGAAGGACACGGTCCCGGCGTGGCGGATCGTGGCTCCTGCCCCGGCGGACGCATTGCTGGCGCACTATCGCGAGGCCGAGGCTGCTACCGGCGTCGGTTGGAACTATCTGGCGGCGATCCACCTCATCGAGACCCGCTTCGGCAGCATCGAAGGCACCAGCACAGCGGGAGCACAGGGTCCAATGCAGTTCCTGCCGTCCACATTCGAGGCGTACGGCGACGGTGGCGATATTCACTCGCTCCGGGACAGCATCATGGCGGCGGGGCGGTATCTCGCCGCAAATGACTTTGCCAACAATCGCGACAACGCGATATTCCGGTACAACAACTCGGACCGGTACGTCCGCGCGGTCCATGACTACGCCGGTGTGCTGGCGGCCGATCCGGCTGCCTTCGCCGGTTATTACCGCTGGGAGGTCTACTACCGCACCACCGCCGGCGATGTGTTGCTGCCCGTCGGCTACATGTCGACAACGCCGATCCCGGTGGCGACCTACCTGGCCGATCATCCGCAGTAGCGGCGCGTTTAGCAGGCGGGCGACCCGGTTGGCTGTCATGATCCTGACATGTCGGCGATACCCGAAACCGTCTATGCGCGAGATGCCGACGCCCACCTCGCATACCAAGTCGTGGACAACGCAGGCCCCGATCTGTTGTTCGTACCCACACCCAGGTTTCCCATCGACCTGATCTGGGACGACTACACGGTGGCCGACCAACTGCGACGTCTCGCCTCGTTCGGTCGGCTGATCCTGACCGACCTGCTGGGAGTGGGCAGCTCGGATGCGGTGCCGATCTACGAACGTCCGGCGATGCAGGGGTGGACGGACGGACTCATCGCAGTGCTCGACGCCGCGGGCAGCGAACGGGCTTCGGTGTTCGCGATGGCGGGATCCGCGCTTCCGGCAATGCTTTTGGCGGCGACCCATCCCGAACGGGTGAGATCGCTCGTGCTGTGGAGCCCCTACGCGTACTTCCTGCGGACGCCGGATCAGCCGTTCGCCATTCCTGAACAGTCGCTGGACAAGTTGTCCGACCTCGTCGGCCAGACCGCGGGAAGCGGTGCGGCAATCGAGGTGCTCGCGCCGAGCTGGCGCAAGGATGCGGCGAAACGACGCTGGTATGGGCGCGGCGAACGACTGGCCGGCGGGCGCGGATATTTCAAGGCGGTCAGCGACTTGTTCCAGCACACCGACATGCGGCCGGTGTTGGAGAGCATCCAGGCGCCCACGCTTGTTCTGCATCGACGCGACGACCCGTTCGTCGTCGCCGGTCACGCCAAGTACGTAGCCGATCGGATTCCCAATGCGCGGCGGGTGACGCTCGACGGTAACGACCATGAATGGTTCGCGGGTGACTCCGATCGGGTGCTCGACGAAATAGGAGCGTTCCTCACCGGAGGTCGACGAGCCAGACCGACCAACCGTGTGCTGTCGACGGTGCTGTTCACCGACATCGTCGGATCGACCGAGCGGGCAACGGCTCTGGGTGACCACGCATGGGGTTCGATCCTCGCCGCGCACAACCAGGCGGTCGAGCGGGAGGCCATCGACGCCAGGGGCAAGGTCGTCAAATTCACCGGCGACGGAGCGCTCGCCACTTTCGACGGGCCGGCACGGGCGATCAACTGCGCGTGCGCAATCCGCGATGCGGTCGGCAAATTCGGACTGCACATTCGCGCCGGCCTGCACACCGGGGAGGTCGAGATCGAGGACGATGACGTCCACGGCATCGCCGTGCACATCGCGGCGCGCATCATGGGAATCGCGGGACCCGATGAGGTTCTGGTATCGGGTGCGGTCCCCCCGCTGGTGCTGGGATCGGGACTCGCATTCGACGAGCGCGGCAGTTACGAGCTCAAAGGCGTACCCGACCGCTGGCCCGTCCTAGCAGTGCACAACTGACCGAACCGGGCTCAGATCCTCATCGAGCATGGCTGGTATCGCGGTCATCTGGCGAAAGACCCGCACCGGGCCGGCCCAACACGAGTCACCGATGGAGCATGGCTGGTACCAGTACACGCGGAGACCGGCCGCGACAGCGACCTGCACGCCCACTCGCCGATGCCGATGAGCAGAAGCTTGGGTGTGAGTGGATGCTTGGGCTAGATGTCGAGGACGTTGCGCAAATGGGCAACCATTCCGATCAGTTCGACGCGCTCGGCGTCGAACGCGTGAGGTGATTCTGCGAACGCCACGGCGTTGCCGATCCGGTTGAGGAGTTCAGCGACAGAGAACCGTTCAGGGCAGGACAGCAGTTCGAGGGTCGAGCGAAGGTTCTTTCCCGTCAGCGTGGCCGGGCTGTCGAAGATGGGCCGCGCAGAGTCGCTCGGATCCGGCCACGACGAAATCGCGGTCAGCATGTCTTCGTGAAAGTCGAGCTCGGCGACCTCGGGCGTCACGGCCGCCAGTGCCCCGCGCAGTGTCGCCACAGGATGGCGCGATGCCAGGTCGCGTGCCCAGATCGCGTTGCCCCGGCTCGACGACACTTTGGCTCCGTTGATCTTCAGAAACCTGTTGGCCTTCAAGGTGTCTGGCATCATCGTCGGAACATCGAGTATGTGGGCGAGCAAGGGGAACAGGACGCCGTAGTAAAAGCTGTTGTCGAACCCGAAGTAGTAGGTGACCCAGGGTCGGAGGTCGGCCTTCGACAGTTCTGTCCTCAGCTGGCCGAAGCTGAGGTCGGCGGGGAGACCCAACAGTTGTCCCAGCGCATAGCAGTGCGCGAAGAAGATCTCGAACCACGGATTGACGACCCTGCCCGGTGTCACCATGTATCCGTAGTCGCTGCGGAATGTCAGCGCGATGCGACTGGGCTCCAGCTCACGGATCAACCGGATCAACGACGGGCTGTCCGAGTCGATTTCCAGGTGCCATCCCTGCAGCCAGGCGATGTCCTGGTAGTCGATCATGAACGCCGTCGGAACCCGCGAGTCGTTCACCTGAACGAATTCGCAGCGTCCGGTGGATTCTTCGACGGGGCTCAGAGCCCGCGCCAAATCCATGGGGCTGCCGCAGTTCTCGCACACGTTGATGAAGGCACGCTGCAGGCAGTTCGGACAGGTCCCGGAGACGAAAGACTCGACGGCTCCGTACCGGGTGTCCTGCCCGACGATCTCCGGCTGCCGGATCGCCCGCTCGTTGTCGAAGAGTTCGGCCAGACCGGAGGCCAGGTAGACGCGGTAAGCATCGGCGGTGTTGTCGATGCTCTGATCGAAATGTATTCCGAAGCCGTCGAAGTCGGAGCCGATCTGTGCGGTCATCTCGTCGCGGAACTGATTGGTCTCCTTGCCCAGCTGCTGCGCCTTCTTGGTCACGTACGTCTGGTAGTTGTCGATGTGCGAGACGTGCGCTGCCGGACTGCCGACTGCCTCCAGCAGCCGTCGATTGAGGTCCGCGCGCAGATAGGGCCCCGCGATGTGGCCGACGTGGAGACCGCCGTCAGGTGTCGGCGGCGGGGTGAAGATGACGTCGATGTTATGACCGGTCATGTCTGCCTTTCGTAGGGCTCGGTAGCCCGTCTTGTACGTTGTGGCAAACGCTACGAAAGCTGGTGCTGCGCCGGAATCCGCTGATCGGCCCCACGGGCTGGGGACACGCCTGTCCCCCGATCGGTGGAGTAAGAGGCCATCATGTCGAACCACGTTGTCGGTGGAGTCCATCGCACGCGATGAAGTCCTACTGCTCTCGGATTCATTGGCATTCAGCGACGAGCCCAGCGATCTCGCCAGGGCCCGCCACCTTCGTGACGCGACCACCCACATCCAGATACCCGGCCTGTGGCTCGAATTCGGCGTGAGCATCGGGACGTCCACCGCCACGTTGGCCGAATGCGCCAGAGCGGCCGACTCCCGACTGTACGGGTTCGACAGCTTCGAAGGTCTGCCCGAGGAGTGGGTCGCCCCTCGAGGTGCCCGACAACGTCGAACTCGGAGAGACCGGTGTGCGCTGGCGCTACCTCGGGCACGTGCCGGCGCGGTCTGCGGCCAGTGTGACTCTGACGGAGGTGTGATCGCGTTCTTACGGTTCGCTGTCGGTCGACGGCGCGAAGCGTCGCACGAGCGCCGATCCCGTTGCGCCGACGGCGATCATGGTGATCGCCAACCAGTCAGGTACCGCGTCGATGACCCAACCGATGACGCCGACAATGAGGACGTACATCGGTATCCAGTCCACGATGGGAAGCAGTGACGGCACGGGTTCAGTCGACTCCCCCGCCATTCGGTCCAGCTTGGCGCCGACGTAATCGGGGTAGACATCGGTGAACGCCACCGCGAAGAACGTCGCTCCGAGTTGAAGGATCCATCCGGTCCAGAAGTTGTCGGAGTCGTGCAGCCAGATGATCCCGATGAAGCCCATGGCCGCGCAGAACGCGAACGCGGCGGCCCACACTGCTGAGATGACGAAGTTGGTCCGCAGGAATACCGGTGTGTCCCATAACTCCTCGGGCGTCATGTCCTTGGCATAGGACAAGGTGAACGGTCTGCCTGTTGCCAGCGTGGTCAGCGCGAACAGGGTGAGCGCGATATTCGACATCTCGCCTGTCCATGTGCTGAGCCAGGCTTCGACGCCGGATCCGACGAGCACCCGGACCACCAGCAGCATGCCGAAGAAGACGACGCCGAACAGCGTCAGTGAATGCAGCCGGTCGCCGCGCCGGCGGCCGGCCCACAGCACGACGAGTGAAAACCCGAAGGCGATCGCGATGGCGGCCTCGTAGTGGCCCGGACTGCCCACGACCGACAGCAGGATCCACGGCGCGATGCCCGACAGCGGGGAATCGAGGAAGCCGTCCAACACCTTCGATACACCGAACCGCGGTTGCTGTGGCGCCATGCGCACCCTGCCTTGTCGTCGGGGATGACGGCGTCAAATTTAGATCAAATCAGGCGGTTGAGCCGGACTCTCCGCCGGTTATCGCGCCAACCCGTCAACGATCAGCGCCGAGGTCTGCTCGATCCATGCGTCGTCGATCATCCGTTCGTTGGCAAGTGCCATCAGCACGGTGCCACCGATCATGTCGACCAGGACGCGGGCGTCGACTCCCGGAGCGGCACGTCCTTCCGACGCCGCCTCATCGAGGAAACCCTGCAACCGTCGGTAGGTGCTGTCCTGCTGCTGGCCGAGCAGTCGAGCCGATAGTCCTGGCTCAGAAGGCAACTCGGCCATCAGTCCCGACCACGCCGTATGCACCGCGGGCGCGCTGAACAACGCGACCGACGACCGAACGAGCGTGCGGACCGCGTCGTCGATGCTTCCGGTCAGCGGCAACTCCGCGTTCGGTGGCGTCGGGAACACGGCCTCGTAGACGAGTTCGACCTTCGTCGGCCAGCGCCGGTAGACCGCGGGCGGCGTCGCACCGGCGCGTGCCGCCACGAGCGGGATGGTCAGCCGTGTGTAGCCGACCTCCTCCAGCAGCTCGATCGTCGCGCGCAACACGGCGTCGTCGATCCGCCGATCACGTGGCCGACCTCTGATTGACTGCATTACGTTAAGATCGTAATGTTATTCGGGCTGGAAGACAAAGGGCATCCTCGCGCGTCGTGCAGCGGCGCCTACGCAGCAGAGGGGTGATCCACATCGCCATCGACGCGCCGCCGCGGCCGCTGCCCATTCGGGTGCTGAACCTCGGTTACCGCACCGCCCGCCGGTTCGGGGCCCGCCCCATGAAGTTGCGCAAGCGTGCCCTGATGGACCGGGCCAGCCGACAGGCCAACGGCCTCAAAGACTTTGGCGATCCGCGGTTCGAAGAAGGCTTGGACCGACTCATCGACGCCCTCGAGTCCGAGGATCGTCTGAACGGCATCGGTCGGATCATCGCCACATCACACATCACCAACCTGCTCCGCCAACGACTCCTGTTGACCGAGCACCTACGCACCCACCCCGAGATCCGCCTCGAAGTCATCGAGAAACCCATCTTCCTCGTCGGTGCGCCGCGAACGGGAACGACGATCACCCATCACCTGCTGAGCCAGGACGACCGCTTCCGTTATCCCCTTACCTGGGAGTGCGACGAACTGCACCCGCCGCTGGATCCCGCGACGATGCAGACCGATCCTCGGATCAAGCGCAGTCAGAAGCTGATCGACCGGAGTCTGTCGCTGGCACCGGATCTCGACGCCGCGCACCCCATGGGCGCGTGGGAGGCCCAGGAGTGCGCACTGTTGCACGCCTACGCCTTCCACAGCGAGACCTTCCATGTGATGTTCAACTGTCAGAGCTACGACCGGTGGTTGGCCGAGCAGGACCGCACATGGGTCTACGAGGAGCAGCGCCTGCTGCTGCAGTACATGCAGAGCGGCGGCCTGCGCCCGGCGGAGAGTTGGTTGTTGAAGACTCCGCCGCACATGAACAACATCGACAAGATCCTCACTGTCTTTCCCGATGCCCGGTTGGTGACGACGTATCGCGAACCGACCGAGGTCGTCGCATCGAGTTGCAAGCTGACTGGGACGGTCTTCGCGATGGTCGACGACAATGTCGACTGGCACGATCACGGCCGATACATGCGCTGGCGCACCGGCGGAATGCTCGAGCGCAACGTCGAGCTGCGTGAGCAGTTCGCCGCGCGGTCCGACCAGTTCCTCGATTTCCCCATGGACCGCATGGTGGGAGAACCGATGGCCTGCGTCGAGGAGATCTACTCGCACTTCGGAATCGAACTCACGGAGCAGACACGCCGCAAGATGGTCCGGTTCATGGCGAAGCGCGGCCAGTCGGCCCGCAAGCCCAACATCTACGACGCTGCCGACTACGGGCTGGACGTCGACGAATTATGGCCCCAGTTCCAGTACTACAGGGACTTCTACGGAATCGAGGACACCCGTGACCGACCACAGCAGTAGCGCGATTCGCGCCGCCTGGGGGCGCTTCCGCGAACTGCACGACGAGCTGCTCGACCTGGCTTTGGGGCAGGGTGATCTCGACGACGGTACGGTCGCCGCGTTGCTCGGTCACATGGTCGGCCACATTCAATACATGGGTCTGCAACTGCGCAGCGATCCGGCACATCCGACGTTGATCAACGCGCAGTACTCGCCGTGGAATTGGGGCCATTCCAACCCGGACACGCTCTACCTGTCCGCGCGCATAAACGACGCACACGACTACCGGGTGTACGGCCGGCTCGGCTCCGCCGCCCAGACGACCTTCGGTGTCTACGCGGGCAAGGACGACCAGGCGCACGCGGTGAAGGCGCTTGCCGATGATCTCGTCGTCGAGCCGGACGGCTCGTTCGAGATCTTCTTCAGCAGAGAGAAGATGGGCAAGGCGGCCAACTGGTTTCAGCTTCCACCCGGTGCCGACTCGTTCTGCTGCTATCAGACGTTCGGTGACTGGGACGCACAGCTGAAGGGCGCCATCCGCATCGAGTGCCTGAATCCTGGCACGCCTGCCGGCCCGAATTCGGTCGAGCAGTCCGTGGCGAGCTTCGATGCGCACCTCACGGCCTCGCGCGACCTGTTCACCATGTGGGTCAAGGACATTCCCGCGCGGGTGTTCGGTTCACTGCCGAAGAACTTCGTCATCGCGCCGATGCAGCCGCCGTCGGCGATGGCCGGCGCATGGTTCGTCCCGATCGCCTGGGAACTGCGGGACGACGAAGCCGCCGTCATCGAATACGAGGTGCCGCCGGGCGCTCCCTACGTCGGCATCTGCCTGACCAACGCGTGGAGCGAAATGATCGACATCGAGACCAGGCAGACCAGTCTCAACCTGGGGCAGTCCGTCGTAGACGACGGGCGAGTGCGGATTCTGCTGTCCACGAATGACTTCGGAGTGCAGAACTGGCTCGACGCGCGGGGCTACCGGAGCGGCATCGTGACGTGGCGTGCGAGTACACCCGAACAGCCCGCGGCCCCGGCTCTCACGGTCATCAAGACCAACGAGATCGGCGACCACTTCGACGCGAAGCAGCGGGTCACCGAGGCCGAACGCGCCGCCGCCATCGGATCGCGCCTGCGGCACTTCGCGGCGCGGAACACACCGTGAACGGCAGGCCCCAGCAAAGGGCCTGCCTGCTCATCAGCAGCTGAGCGTCACGTACGCCGTCTTGTTCAGCACGGTCGTGGCGATGTTGGGTCCGGGCGTGCCGAGAAGGTTTCCAGGCACACCGGAGTCGGTGCGTGAGTATGTCTGGCCGGGGCGCACTCCGGTCACCGTGCACTGATCAGGTGAGCCCGTACCGGTCCGGCTGACGATCACGTTGTAGCCCTCGGACCGAAGGTCGCCGATGGTCTGGTCGACCGCGCTGACGCCGCTGGGAGCGGCACTGGCCGCGGCGGCGGCGCTCAGACCGAGCGCGGTGGTCGCGGCGAGTGTTCCAACTGTGACGGCTATATTCAACATCTCAATCTCCCTCTATACGTTTCTGTTTCGTTGCGCCTTTCGGTCGCCACCGATTGACTTGCCTGTGCACGACGAGAACCAGGCCCGACGAATTGTCGTCGGGCCTGATGATCGGGTACATCCTGCTGTCGGGTAGTGGTCGCCCAGAGACGGATTCGACCGAGGCCATTTCATTCAACATGAGGACCGCCGCGCCTGCGCTGTCCAAACTCGACAACGCAAGGCGGCGTCCTTGTTGGGTGCCGGCAAGCCAGCTGATTGATCAGCTGGTTGAAGGGTCAGCCTTTGCGCTTGCGCACAACCGATGCCGTCTCTAGAACCCTGGCCCGCTTGGCAGCTCGGCGTTCCTTGATCGACAGTGTGGGCTTGCGACGACTCTTGCCCGGAGATTTGTCAGCCATTGTCGCTCCTTAATTCGAAGTGGCAATCACCTGTCCCGACCATACGTGAGAAAAAAAGAAATGCCACCCGCCTCGCAAGGCGCTGTTCTACCGCGACAAAGCCGAGCGTTGCGATTGTCGTACGGCGGCAAGCAGATCAGCCAAACCCCCACCACCATGGAATATGACAACCCGTACCCGATGACGCGGCGAGAACGCGTCTCGACGCGGCGCACACGAACGGAAGGCAGCACATGTTGACGATCACCGAGAACATCACCAACGGTTCGACTCGCCGGCCCGCCATCGCAAACCTGCGCATGCAACTTAAACCCGCGCACCGCTCTTGCGGCTTCGTCCAGGGCGCCTGGTGGCCCCGATCAGCCCAACTCGACCGCGAACTGCCCTCGCTCCTGGCAGCGCTGTCCCTGCGTGTCGGTGCCATCGACAGTGTGCTCTACCACGAAAATGACTGGTCCCCAGGACCGCTCAGCATCGAGCATGAGGGCGATCAAGTGATCGTCAGCGGCCGCCAGGAGTGGCCGAACGTCGTCTCGCTGTTCGGGCCGCGCTTCGGAAGGCTCGACCTGCTGGTCGTACCCCCTTATACCGAGCCCACTCACGCCTACGACGTGGTGAAAAGAGCGGCCAGTGTCAACGACGCATCCACGCCCGACCAATTGCTCGGTATCACGCGGCGCGCCGATGATCGGCTACTGTCCCCGATCGCGCTGCAACGGTGGGAGGCCGACGGAGGAGCGCTGCCCCTGGCGTCACGGTCAGGATCCCAGATGCAGGATGCCTGAGTGCAACCCGGTTCATCTCGAGGCGCCGACGAACAGGTCCCGGTCGACACCTTCCTGGCCGCCTGGGATACCGGCGACGAGACGAGATCGTCACCGACGCCGCCCTGACAACCCGTCGCGTTTAGAAACTTCCAAGGTCATCGACCAACGCTGCTCGTAACGGTTCCCGCAGGGGAGCCACCCAAAGTACGAGCAGCGGTGTCACGGAATTCCGATCGCCGCTCACCGAGGCGAGAGGGCATCGTCATGAGTGGTTATTGGAAGGCCGTCGAGGTCGCGATACCGGTCAACATGCATCCCGTGCACATCAATAGTTTCGTCACCGCCGAGATTCACATGCTTGCCCGCCGGGCGGGAGAGACCGTTGCCGACGTGCGGATCGGGGCTCCCCGCGAGCCTCGCGGCGACTTCATCGCATGGTCGGCGTCATACCTGCCTGCGCGGCAGATGATCCCCGCCTGACGAGGACACGCGCGGCGGCGCCCGTGACGCTGATTCACCACCCCGCTGGGCGCCACTTCCTGGCTTGCAGAAGGCCTACACCGAGGGACTGCGCGCGGTCTACCTGTTCACCGCGACCCTGCGTGACCCGACCACGTGCGCTTCCGCGCGCGCGCGTCGGCGACTACGAGACCGTGTCGCTAGGGCCAACACGCCTCTACCAGGCCTCCGAAGTGGGGCGGGCGGGGCTCGAACCGCGACCAACGGATTATGAGTCCGCGGCTCTCAACTCGGCCGGCGGACGGTGCTGTAGCACCAAAGCGATGGCGAAGGCCCTGCGTGAGGACGCTTCACCCGAAGCCAGAACGTCCCCCATCACCAGGCAACCACGCGCCAGCTCGCAGCCCATTGAGCTTTCATTGAGGTTCTGGCCCGATTCTCTATTGGACAAGAGAAGACAACGAAAGGCCACCACCATGAACAACCTCGAAACCATCAAGAAACTCACAGCGGCGAGCGCGATGGCAGGCTTCCTCGGCCTAGCAGCACTGAGCCTGGGCAGCGGCTTCGCCCACGCAGAACCGACGTCGTCCACGTCGGCTGGCACCAACAGCGCATCGTCCACGTCGGCTGGCACCAACAGCGCATCGTCGACATCGGCTGGCACCAACAGCGCATCGTCCACATCGGCTGGCACCAACAGCGCGACGGGCAGCGCGTCGACATCGGACGGGAATGGTGCCGCAGACACGACCACTTCGGCAGCGGAATCCACCACGTCCACGAGCAGCCCGAGCTCCAAAGTGGGCTCAGAACCCACATCGAGCGTGAGCAGTTCCGGCGGCTCCATCTCACAGCGTTGGCAAGACAATGCGACCGCGCAGGAGCGGAGGGAGATGCGCCAGCTCGAAGACATGTATAAGCAGAGCCTGCCGGGCGTGCGCGAAATTGTCCTGGAAGAATATAAGAAGAGACTGAACGACCTGCAAAACCGGACGTCGCCTCCGGCGCCCTGAGGGGAAATAGTCCGAGACGACTAAGGCCACAACGTCAGCCACGGACAATGCTTAATCGTCAATCACGAAAAGCTGAAGACTGGAATCCTCGACGTGACCTTGGTGGGGCGGGCGGGGCTCGAACCCGCGACCAACGGATTATGAGTCCGCGGCTCTAACCAACTGAGCTACCGCCCCTGCTCATCAGTTTTGCGGCACCAATGGTCGCATACGCTCCACCTGCGGCTGTTAAGCAGGAGGAACACCATGTACAACCTCGACCAGGCCATCACCGACCGGCGATCGATTCGCATGTTTGCACCCGACCGGCCCGTGCCCGCGAGATCGTCGACGAAGCTCTGCACCTGGCGGTGCGGGCCGTCCAACTCCAACATCCAGCTCTGGCATCTGTAGCTTGTCTCGGTCGAACCCTGCAACGCCCGGTCGCCGCGCTGCTGCACCAGGCGCGCAGTAAGCCGCCCGTCGTCCCCCAGCCGCCCGCGCCGTCGTGTACGGGTCGAGGGGCGTCACCCACGACGACATCGATGGCCAGCGCGAGGCGGTGCTGCGCAACTGGGAGTTCTTCCGGGCGCCGCTCGCCGGCATCGTCTGCATGCACCGCGACCTGGAGTACGTCGACAGTCTCGGCGTTGGGATGTTCCTGCAGACGTCCTTCCTGTCGCTGACCGCACGCGGCGTGGGCACGTGTGTGCAGGTATCGATTGCGGGTTACCCGCATATCCTGCACGCGCAGTTGGGGATTGCGCCCGAGTACCGCATCCTGTACGGGCTCGCGATCGGCTATCCGGACGCGGATTTGCCCGCCAACCAACTACACATCGCGCGTAATCCGATCGCGGACAACGTCGTCTTCCACGACTACTGAGCCGCAGAGACCGTCTCGGTCGGCTACTCCATGGCGTCGCCGACGGCGCTCTTGCACCCCCGAAGAAACTCACCGGTGCGAAGACCCAGAAGCTGGCCCTCCGCGATGGTGCGAGTCAGAACCTCGGCGCAGAAAGTTTCGCGGCCGAGGCCATCGCCTGACACCACCGATCGGACGTGTGAAGGACTCGACACCGCGGCGTAGCCGACCCGGAAGGACCATTCGTCGCGAGGCTCGGTCATCGTCGGCACGTGGATGGCAACGACTGCGACAGCAACGATTGACAGCGAGGCGCCCGCAGCTTTCACCAACGTCCGCTCCTGCATCGATCCGCCTATCCCGATCACCTCATCGCGCAAGATCAGGGTCGCGAGGGGGCTTGCGGCGCAGAATCGCTCTCATCATGCGAATCGCCGCCTTCGGATGATCCACCGTCATCGCGACGCTCATCCCCGCCGCGTCGTTGATCGCCGGGATCGTCGTCAGCGGCATGTTCACCTTCGCTGTCGCCGTAGCCGTCCGACATATGTCGATATCCTTCGGCGTGTCCGAACTCCGACCCGACCACTACGCCCGCGCCGAAGAGCAGCACAGTGACGACACCTGCAGCGAGACCCGCCACCACCGCGGCCAGCACACCAGTGGATTGAGTCAACACCCTCCGCCGGGGCCGCCCCGGGGTATCTTCAGCCCGATTATCAGCGGCCGAGCGGTCGGCCAGGATGCCGTCGGGCACCGACTCTGGCGTTTCTTCCATGACCCCACGGTGTCACCAGCAAGCTGAAAGGACGCTGAGGCCGATGAGGGTGGCATGCAACGCGTTGCATGCCACCCTCACGGTCACCGTCCCGGCGGCGGCGGAGCGTCCGGTGTATCGCCAGGTTCCGGGATATCAGGAACGCCAGGCGTGTCCGGTGTATCACCGGGCTCTGGCGTGTCCACCGCACCGGGTACGTCTGGCGTGTCACCCGGCTCTGGAGTATCCGAAACACCTGGCACATCCGGCATATCGGTCACGGTCGGTGCGGGGGGAGGTGGCGGCGGCGCCGGCTGCGCATTCGCGATTCCAATACCGGCTCCTATGGCTCCCGCGGCCAGAGCTGCCGCAATCGCCGCTCCCATTTTCTTTCGGCTGTCGTTCATCGGTCATCCTTTCCCAGCCGATCTGGCTGTGTCTTCACCATGGGCAACAGCTGCTGTGAAATCGCTGAAGAAGCTGAATCACCGCGCAATGCACGTAAGCCGTTGCATCAGCGGACAATTCGCGGGAATCCTAGATCCTTCTCAAGAGAATTCCCGACCGGCACAGTGACAGTGACGAGCTCTCCGTTCAGACGCTGCGGCTTCCCAGTGCGTCGGTGCCGAGGCTCGGGGAGCAGCTGCAACGGATGTCGACGATCTGCGGCCGTCTGATAGGCCACCAGGGCGACCAATGCCGCAAGCAGCGCGGCAGAGGTCCACATCGTCCCCCACGCCAAGCCTCCGTGGTCCAACGGCTTGCTCAGGTAGTCCCCGACTGTCGCCCCGAGGGGCCGAGTGAGAACGAACGCGATCCAGAACAGCACCATTCCGTTCACCCGGGTCAGATAGTGCAGCGGCAGTAGCACTCCCATGACCACCGACAGCACCAGCGCGCTGGTGCCGAAACCGAATCCCAGGCTGTCAGAAAGAAAGTCACCGCTTGATGTACCCAAGCTGTTGGAGAACAGGATGGCGACCCAGTACAGCATTTCGCCGCGGAACGTCGCGATGTTCTCTACGTCGAGGGTCTGACCACTTCGCCACCACGCTAAGAACACAATCGCCAGGCCGGTGGAGAGGAGGACTGCCCCGCCCGTGTAGCCGATTCCACCTGTCCGGTTCATCAAGTCCGACAGAGTTGTTCCCGCCGTGCTCGTCAGTGCGATGACCGTCCAGAAGATCGCGGGCCGGAACCGACGTGCCCTCAGTTGGACCACCAGCGCTACGACGAGCAGGCCGAAGAAGATCACCGTGCTGTGGAGGTATCCCACATGGAGGGTTTGGGCCAGCAGATCGCCACCGGTCTCGCCGAGGGTCGTGGCGACGACCTTGAGGATCCAGAACAACACCGTGACGAGCGGTAGTTTACGAACCACCATCCTCACGGGCGTGGCGGAAACAGGCATTTCCGAATTCGCCGTGTGCGCAGACATGTCTCTTCCTTCGGTGTCGTACATCGGAGGGCCACGTCGCAACGACGCAGTGCGACGCGTGGTCTGCCACGGTTGCCGAACGCCGCTGAAGAAGTGCTGAAGGTCCTGACGCACAGCCACGTTGGTGCTCTGTCGCGCCTTCCTCAGCTTTCGTTCAACCAAACCTCCGTACGGTCAGCCGCTATGACGAATTCGACACATTCCGCGGACGTCTTGTCGCCCCGCGGCATGCTGAGCAAGGTTCCCGAGATCACGGTGTGGTTCTGGATCATCAAGATCCTGTGCACCACTGTCGGCGAGAGCTTCGCCGACTGGATCAACATGACATTGGGACTCGGTCTCAACGCGACCGCCCTAATCTTCACAGCGGTCCTTGCCGTGGTACTCGTCTGGCAGTTGTGCCTGAGTCGCTACGTGCCCTTCGTCTACTGGCTGACCGTTGTCGTCGTCAGCGTCACGGGCACGCTCTACACCGATATCCTCACCGACGACCTCGGGGTACCACTTGCGCTGAGCACCAGCGTTTTCGCGGCGATTTTGGTGGTCGTCTTCGGCGTCTGGTGGGCACGCGAACGCACCCTGTCGATTCACAGCATCACCACGTTGCCTCGCGAATTGTTCTACTGGCTGGCGATTCTGGTCACCTTCGCTCTGGGAACAGCAGCCGGCGACTGGACCCTCGAGCTCACGGGGTGGGGACCAGGTACGTCGGTTCTCTTGCCCGCAGCACTGATCGTCGCGGTCGTGATCGGCTGGCGACTGGGCGCCAACCCAGTGCTGTCGTTCTGGCTCGCTTACGTCCTGACCCGGCCGCTGGGTGCGAATCTCGGGGACTGGCTCGCATTCCCGCCCGAACAGCAGGGGTTGGGGCTGGGTACGGCGCTCACCAGCGTCATCTTCCTCGCCGCGATCCTCGCGACTGTCGTATACCTCACCATTACGCGCGCCGACGTCATCGAGAAAACCACCAGCGCCGAGGCCTTCGCCCGGCCGAAGAGCCTGACACGAGAACGACTGATGTTGGGCTATTACGCCGTCATCGGCCTGGTTGCGGCGACCTTCCTCACCTGGGCAGCCGAACAACCACACGCGGCCGCACCTGCCAGCGAAGAGGAATCCGGCGCCTCGGCAGCGGTCACGCTTGCCCCCGGTCAGTCCGCCACCGAGAAGTGGCCGCCCGCAGAGGTCGCGACGTTCCGCACCATCGTCAGCGATACGCTGACGAAGGTGCAGGCCGGTGACCAGACCGGTGCACGCGCACGGATAACGGACCTCGAAACCGCCTGGGACAATGATCAACCCACGCTGCAGCCCATGGACGACACGGGTTGGACGGTGCTCGACGGGCAGATCGACAGCGCGTTGACCGCTGTTCGGGCCGGCAATCCCGATTCCGCCACCGAAACGCAAGCGTTGACCGAGTTGCTGACTTCCCTGAAATGACGTGACATTGCGGTCGGCAATGCTGGCAGAGGGCGGCACTTCGCGACGCCCGTGTGCCGCCCATCTGTCTCAATATGGTTTCTCTGCAGCATTATTCGCAGGACTCAAAGCTGACGGCAGGACTCGCATGGTCGGCAGAAGCGCTGCAGCGAACATGAGCACTACTGCGGCAAGGAGCACGCTTGCCAGCACGTCGGTGAGCCAGTGCACGCCGAGGTACAGCCGACTCAGGGCCACCGCCGACACGGTGAGCACTCCAACAGCGCCGATCACCAGCGTTGCCAGCCGGCTGCCGACCATGCCGACGATCACTGCCAAGATTCCGAACAGCGCCGCGGCACCAGTGACGTGGCCAGAGGGAAACGAGAAATCGGTCTCGGGTGTCACTTGAATGAGAAGTGGTGGTCGAGGTCGTTCGACCACGAGTTTGATCAGCCAGCACAGCAGCGACGCACCGCCAACGGTGCAGACAATCACCAGTCCGTTGAGAATCGATCGCGACCGCATGCCGACAAGTAGCCCGAAGGCTGCAGTGAGGCCGGTGGTGACAATCGGCCCGAAGCCGTTTGTAACTGTCAGGGCCAGTGCGTCGACCGTCGGGTTACGGTGGTCGGCCAGCCACATCGTCACTGAGCGGTCGACTCCGGTCAACCACCCGGCACCTCGGGCCTGACAGGCCAGCACGACGATCGCCGATACGAGGCCAGCCACCCGCAAACTTGCTGCCGCCCAACCCGGCATTCGATTGCGAAGGCCCCATCCCGCGGCGACCGCGACTGTCGAGACGAGTAGTCCGCCGACGGCAATCTCACTGCCCGCATGCACTGCAAGGAAGGTGCCGGCCGCCTCGCGCAGTAGGTGCTGAGAATGTTTCACTGGCACATTCTTCTGAGTCCATTCTGAAGAGACGCTGAAGGCGTGTCGCACCGGGGCAGCGTTGCTGATGTACTGGCGTCAGACGAAGGGAGGCGGTGCCGCCATGCGTGTTCTGGTGGTTGAAGATGAAGTTCAACTCGCCGAACTGATTCGCCGCGGACTGGTTGCTCAGGGCTTCGTCGTCGAAGTCGAGCATCGCGGCGATGCAGGCTTTGAGACTATAATCAGCGATACCTTCGACGCGATCGTCCTGGACATCATGTTGCCCGGAATGAACGGTTATGAAATCGTTCGCGGAGTGCGCTCGCGTGGCGTGTGGACACCGGTGCTGATGCTGTCGGCCAAGGACGGCGAGTACGACCTCGCCGATGCGTTCGACCTGGGCGCCGACGACTATCTGATCAAACCGTTCTCATTCGTCGTACTCATCGCGCGACTGCGTGCTCTCATGCGTCGCGGCGCACCGGAACGCCCGGCCGTCCTGACGGTCGGCGAGCTCGAGCTCGACCCCTCCCGCCACCGAGTCCTCTGTGCCGGCGCCGAATTGGCCCTGACCCCGCGGGAATACAGCGTGCTGGAATTCTTGATGCGGCACCGTGACGCCGTCGTCACGAAGGATGAGATCCTCCGATCGGTGTGGGACACCAATTACAGCGGCGACGACAACATCGTCGAGGTGTACATTGGCTATCTGCGGCGCAAGATCGACTCAGCCTCGTCCGGGCATCAAATCGAGACCGTCCGCGGTGTCGGCTACCGGCTGGTCGACGAATAGCGGAAGCTCAACGACGAATCGCGCTCCTCCACTGGGTGATTCGTCAAGCGTGACACGACCGCGGTGTGTCTCCACGATCTGCGCGACGATGGAGAGGCCGAGCCCCGCCCCGCCAGACTCTCTCGTACGCGGCGAATCCAACCTGACGAAGCGATCGAACACTCGGGCACGCTCGGCCACCGGAACACCTGGCCCGTCATCCTGGATCACGATCTGTGCGTGGTCGCCCACGCGGCGGCATTGAAGGGCAATACAACTACGGGCGTGCCGGGTCGCGTTGTCTACGAGGTTGCGCACTAGCCGGGCAAGTGCTCTCGGGTCTCCGACGACGCGAACGTGACTGATATGGGTGGCCACAGACAACCCGGTGATCGTCTTTACACGCTCGGCCTCGATGATCAGCAAGTCGTCCACATCGACGTCGGCATAACTTCGCAGCGCGGAATCCTCGTCCGTGCGCGCCAATAGGAGCAGATCCGCCACGAGGCGCTGCATCCGGTTGGCTTCCGGGAGTAACGACTCCTCGATGAGTGCGTCATCGAGCATCTCCGGTTGGTCGTGCGCAAGTTCGAGCGCGGTGGTGATCGTCGCGAGAGGACTGCGGAGTTCGTGGGACGCATCGCTGATGAACCGCTGTTGTGCGGCCTGACCGGCCTCGAGACGATCCAGCATCTCATTCATCGTCACCGCCAGCCTGGTGACCTCGTCCTCAGCCAGGGGAACCGGAATACGTTCGGCAAGTTTGCCGCTGGTCACTAACGACACTTTCGCACGAATACGCTCGACGGGTTGCAACGCCGCACCCACGAGCCGATGCGTCCCATACGCCACGAGACAAATCACGATCGGGACACCGACGGCCAGTAGACCAGCCACGGTAGCGACGACGGATTCAACCGGTTCTCGATCCGCAGCTACCAAGACCGTCACCGGCCCGGTCGGCGTTTGCGCTCCGACTCCCGTGACCCAGAAGTCGTTGCTGGGATCGATCTCGACTCTTCCAAAAAAGCGCCGGGCACCCGGCTCGAGAAACGTCGACGAAAGCGCGGTCTCGGGACTGGCTGCAGAGGCTACGACGACGTCTCCTTGCCGATCGATGACCTGCACCACACCGACCTGACTATCCGTGGCCAGCATGGCGCGATCCAGGTCGGGCGGCGGCTCTGTCTGAAGCTGATCAGCCACCTGGGCCGCCCGTGCGTCGGCTGTCGACTGTGCCGAACTTGCCAGCGAGTGATACAACACCATCAGCAACGCTGCACCGGCCAGCAGCAGACACATCAGGACAACGAGAGTTGCCGCGACAGTCGTGCGCATGCGCACCGTCCACTGAGAAGGCCGCGAAACCGCCGACACGACTGTCCTCATCATCCCAGTGTGACTGCGGCTTGTGCGGCCCAGCCCCAGTTCGGAGACGAGTCTCGGTTGATTGTGCCAGTGCGTCGTTCCCCACTCACCGGGACAGCCTCGCGAGCGCCGGCTGAACGGACGCTGAAGACGCTTCGCGGCAGCAGCCGTCATTCGGCTCTACTGGTGAGGTCGGCCTAGTGGATGGATGAACCTGTGCGAGTGCTGGTGGTCGAAGACGAGGTTCGCCTCGCCGAGACGATCCGGCGAGGCCTGGAATCAGAGGGCTTCGTCGTCGACGTCGAGCATCGCGGCGACGACGGATTTCACACCGCCGTGTCGGGAACATTCGACGCGATCATTCTGGACATCATGTTGCCCGGCAAGAACGGCTACGACTTCGTGCGCGATCTGCGCGATCAGAATGTCTGGACTCCGGTGTTGATGTTGTCGGCGAAGGACGGTGAATACGACCTGGCCGATGCGTTTGATTTGGGCGCAGACGACTACCTGGTCAAACCGTTCTCCTTCGTCGTCCTGTTCGCCAGACTTCGAGCTCTGATTCGGCGTGGGGCGCCCGAACGTCCCCCGGTGTTGACTGCCGGTGATGTCGAGCTCGACCCGGCGCGACACAAGGTGAGTCGCGCGGGAATCGAGCTGTCCTTGACGCCAAGGGAATACTCCGTCCTGGAGTTTCTCATGCGACATCGCGATCGGGTGGTCAGCAAGACTGAAATCGTCAACGCCGTGTGGGACAACCATTACGGCGGCGACGAAAACATCGTCGAGGTCTACATCCGGTATCTGCGCCGGAAGATCGACTTACCGTTTTCCGGGCAGAGCATCGAAACCGTTCGCGGTGTCGGCTACCGATTCGTCGGCAGTTGACGGTCGACTAGTTCATGTTCCAGGGTTCGCCATAGGTCGTGACGGAGTCGCCGGACTTGGAGATCAGACGGGCGAAGGGACGCAGCAGCACGCCACCAGCCGCACCCGTGACCGTGCCATGGGCATTGGAAACCGCCACACCGCCCTGCGGGCCGGCGACATCAACCGAAAATGTTGCGACTTCCTGAATACCTGGACCATTGCCGAGGTCAGCGCTGATGGACACGCCAGGAAACAGATTCGGCGTAATGATCGAACCTAGCGGAGCGAACCCGGTACCGACCGTGGGACCAAACGGGCTTCCCGGCGTGAGGTTCGGGGCGATCGACGCGTCGTCGATGAGGAGGTTCGGCGTAGTGTAGCTGAAGTTGATACCTACTCCCAGCGACCACGGAAAGCCAATCTGGTATCCCAATTCGAGGGTGCCCTCAAACTTGTCGGCGCCCGGACCCGCCACGATGTACTTCGCGCGGCCACTATGGAACCACTCGCGGGTCAACCGGTTGCGATCCAACGGGAACACCCCGTTGAGGAACGTATCCCACTGCTGAACAGTCAGTGTGCGATCTTGGCCGTCCACCAAGCTGAGTTCGTTGTCGAGGCCCGCGTGAGACGTCGCCGACGGCGCGACGAGTGCGGACAAGGTGACACCGATAGCTACAACACCTCGGGCGATGAATTTCAAATCTCTTCCTTAATGCTCGGCAGTACCCGCGGCAGGACGACTGCTCGCTCGTCGGTGAGTGAGGTGTGTGAGTGTGCCAAGCGGAAGCTTAAGAAACGCCGAGAGTCGCAGCGTTGCTCAACTCCTGATCACGACGCGTCGAACTACCGCGTCAGGCGGTCGGCTCCCTGGGCCCCAGCGAAGCAAACTGTCGATCGGTGTCAACGATGAGTTCGACAGGCCGAGCCGAGGCCCAGGGCGCCAACCCTAGGGAGGTCGGAACGTGTCCGACTACGTGCACAACGATGGCACAGAGCAACTGAAAGGACGCTTAAGGCGTCTGGGATGTGCGGCGGCCGTTTCCGCGCGACGGCGCCACGAATTTGGTCTCGAATGGGCCCACTACTTACTCGCGGAGACCGTCTGCCCGTCCTCGTCGACGGAGAACAACTCCGTGCCATCGGTCACCAGCGGGGCGTCCACCCCGAGCGACACCATGATCTTGTTGGCCGCGTTGCGCATGATGTCCAGCGTCAGCTCGAACGCCTGATCCTCCGAGAAGTGCTTGCGCACCCCCGTCGCGAGCTCGGGGCTGATCTGCGACGGCGTCCAGATCATCGCGTCGACATACTGCAGTGCCGCCTTGTGCGCGTCGGTCAGCTTCTCCGAGGTCTCGTACCGCTCGATCTCGCCGTAGAGGTCTTCCGACCCGCCGGCGTCGAGGGCGTTGGTCTCGCGCCTCGACTTGCACAGCCTGCAGTTGTGCTGCGCCGCTCCCCGCAGCCGCACCACCTCGGTGGTCACCGGGTCCAGCCCGCGCAACCGCGCGACCGCGGGCAGGAATCCGTTGAGCAGTGCGTCGGTCGGGTCGGAGTCGTGGTCCCACGCGATGTCGCCGCCGTTGCCGTGCCTGCGCAGCCCCAGCGCCTCGAAGCCCGCCCACACCCTGGGCACGAGATCGGCGACGAACATCATCACCACGGTCCGAAACACGTTGTCGCCCAGCGCCTGCGCCAGCAGCTTGCGCTGGTTGTCACCGATGCCCGACACGTCGGTGGCGAATTGCTCGGTGAACGTGCACACCAGCGGTTCGTGCTCGGCCCCCCCGTCGATCAGATCGACCTCCATGGGCAGCGGTGGCAACGACAGCGCCCTCCCGCAGGTCAGCCGCATCAGGGTGTCGAGCCGTCCGTCCCCCGACGACATCGCCACCAGACCGCCGATCCGCTCGGCCAGATTTTCGTCGCTCACCTTTGGATTATTGCGCCTGGCTGACCGACGACATGTGAAAGTCGGGGATCCGCAGCGACGGCATGGTCACCCGGGTCACCCAGTCGCCCCACTCCCGTGGCAGGGTGCGATCGGTCGCGCCGGCCTCGGTGGCCCGTCGCAACAGGTCAAGCGGGCTCTCGTTGAACCGGAAGTTGTTGACGGCCGCCGTCACCTGCCCGTCCTCCACGAGATACACACCGTCGCGGGTCAGCCCTGTCATCAGCAGCAGCGCCGGGTCGACCTCGCGGATGTACCACAGGGTCGTCAACAACAGACCCCGCTCGGTGCTCGCGATCATGTCCGCCAGGCTGGCCGTCCCGCCGGTCATCAGCAGGTTGTCCGCAGGCGCCGCCACCGGCGCGCCGAACTCAGCGGCTGATGCGCGCGGGTACGCCAGCGCGTTGACGGTACCGTCGCGGATCCAGTCGGTGCGCCCGATATCCAGCCCATTGTCGAACACCGACCCGCGCTCCGAGGACGCCGATGCGGTGACGAACGGTGTACACGCCAACCCGTCGGCGTGCGGATCGGAGTACATCGTCAACGGCAGATCGGTGAGCTTCTCCCCTATCCGGGTTCCGCCGCCCGGCGCAGAAAGCGCGGTGCGCCCCTCCTCGGCACCTCGGCCGTCCATCGACCACCAGAGGTAGATCATCATGTCGGCCACCGTCGACGGCGGCATGATCGTCTCGTACCGACCGGCAGGCAGCTCGACGGTCCGCCGCGCCCATCCCAGCCTCGTCGACAGCCGCTCCAGCATCGAATCCGTTGGCACATCGGCGAAGTCGGGTGTGCTGAATCCGACCCACGCACTGGCACCGTCGCGTTTGCCGTTGATCTCCACCGAACCCGTGGGCTGGGTGAAGCGCCGCCGCAGCCCGCTCGACGTACCCAGGAACGTCGTCTCGACATCGTGCCTGGCGAACCCGTACAGCTGATCGGCACCGCTGAATCCCCGCGCGGCGAGGCTGCCCGCCACGCCCAGGAACGCCTGCACGTCGGTGCCGGGAACCGGGGCCTCCCAGTCCTCGGGCGCATCGGTGCCGGGCAACGCGGGCGCGTTGTCGCGCGCTTCGGGCGCCGACAGCGCGGCATCCTGCGACGCGGTGACCAGCGCGGCGATCGCGGCGGGGTCGACCTCGCTGGTCACCACCGACCCGACGCGCGCCGTATCACCTTGTCGCACAATCGATATCACCGTCGTGCTGCGGCTGACCGACTCGCCGTTGGTCGTCATCGAGTTGTTCGCCCACCGCAGCGACGCTCCGGCGCGATCGGTCACCAGGACGATGGTCTCGTCGGCCTTACCCCCTCGCTCGGCCTCGGCCAGCGCGAGGTCGACCACCCGTTGTGCTCCGATCACCGGCTACCGCCCCGACTCGTCGCGGGTGTTGAGCACGTTCACGCCCCGGAAGAGCGCCGACGGGCAGCCGTGGCTGACCGCGGCCACCTGCCCCGGCTGCGCCTTGCCGCAGTTGAAAGCGCCGCCCAGACGCCATGTCGACGGTCCGCCGACGGCTTCCATCGATCCCCAGAAGTCGGTGGTGGTCGCCTGATACGCGACGTCGCGCAACTGCCCGTCCAGCCTGCCGTCGCGGATGCGGAAGAAACGCTGTCCGGTGAACTGAAAGTTGTAGCGCTGCATGTCGATCGACCACGACTTGTCCCCGACGATGTAGATGCCGTCCTGCACTCGGGAGATCAGGTCATCGGTGCTCAGATCGTCGGTGCCGGGCTGCAGCGACACGTTGGCCATCCGCTGTATCGGCACATGATGCGGCGAATCGGCATAGGAGCACCCGTTGGAGCGTGCGACGCCCAGCCGAGGGGCGAACACCCGGTCGAGCTGATAGCCGACGAAGATCCCGTCTTTCACCAGATCCCAGCTCTGCGACCGCACCCCTTCGTCGTCGAAACCGACACTGGCCAAACCATATTCGACGGTCCGGTCGGCCGTGACGTTCATGATGGGCGACCCGTAGCGCATCGAGCCGAGTTTGTCCGGGGTCGCGAACGACGTGCCCGCGTAGGCGGCCTCGTAGCCGATCGCTCGGTCGTATTCGGTGGCGTGCCCGATCGATTCGTGGATGGTCAGCCAGAGATTGGTCGGGTCGATGACCAGATCCGTCGGCCCGGCGACAACGCTCGGCGCCTTGGCCTTCTCGGCCAGCAGGGACGGCATCTCCGCGATCTCGTCAGACCAGTTCCATACGTCGTCGCCCGCGACCACCTCCCAGCCGCGGGCCATCGGCGGCACCAGGGTGCGCATGGTTTCGAACGTGCCGGCCGCAGCGTCGACGGTCACCGCCTCCAGCGTCGGCATCAGCCGCACCCGCTGCTGGGTGATCGACGATCCGAAGGTGTCGGCGTAGAAGGTCTGTTCCTTCATCGCATGCAGGGCCGCCGAAGCGTAGTCGACGCCGTCGGCGGCCATCAGCCGTCCGGAGTACTCGCCGAGCACCGCGATCTTCTCCGACGTGGCGACCGCGAACGGGTCGATGCTGTAGTCCGACACCCAGGTGACGTCGGAGTACACCGGTTCCGGCGCGAGCTCGATGCGCTCGGCGTTCAGCGGCTTGAGCGTCGCCGCGACGTGCACAGCGCGCCGCGCGGTGTCGGCAGCGGTGGCGGGATCGAGCTCCGCGTGGGAGGCGAAGCCCCACGTGCCGTCGACGATCACCCGTACCGCGAGGCCGATCTCGCGGTTGACGACGGCGGCTTCGAGCTCGCCGTCGCGCAGCTGGATGTGCTCCGTCGTGATCGCATGAATACGCAGGTCGGCGTAGCCGGCCCCGGCGGCCAGCGCCGCGGATAGTGCCGCATCTGCCAGCTCATGGCGCGGCAGCTCGAGGAAGTCGGTATCGACTCGGCGTTGCGCTGTCACGCCCCCACCGTAATAGGGGCCGACGGCGAGCCTATTCAGGTGGTGACAGCGCTGGTACCGAGGATCGTGAGCTCCAGTGCAAGTGCCGTGCCGCACACCACGATCACGATCACGAAGGCCCACAGATCGACCATCTTCGGGCGTGACGGGAAGGCCGATATCTGGCCGGTGCCGCCGCGTGCGGTGATGGCGTCGCCCATCTCGTCGGCCCTGCGCAACGCGACGGTGATGGCCACCGCGAGCAGGTCGATGATCTCGAGCCACACCCCGCGGAGGCGCCCTCGTCTGCTGATCGCCACGTCCTTCGGCCGTAGCCGGCGCGCGGCGTACAGCACGCGGAACTCGTCGATCAGCATCGGGAACGCGCGCAACGCCAGCGCCAGGGCTACCGCCCACTCGTCGACGGGTATCCGTAGCGCCCGCAGCGGCCGCCCCAAAGTTGCAACGGCCGGGGCGATTTCGGCCACGTTCGTCGTCCACGACACCATGGCGCCGAGGCCGAGCAGGACGATGGAGAGCGCGGTGATGCGCAGGAAGTTGAACAGGCCGCCGAGCCCGACCGTCACCGATCCGATGTCGATGACGGGACTGCCGCCGGCGAACGTGGCGGTGAGCCCGCCGAAGAACAGCAGGATCCAGAGCCAGCCCGGAATCGAGGGCAGGGCGCCGCGAGGGATTTTCGCAATCCGTGCGGCCACCAGCACCAGCACGGCGACCGCGGCGATCGGAACCCACCCCGGGTAGAAGGTCATCAGAACGCCGATGGCCGCCACCATGAGGAGTTTCGAGCCTGCCCACATCCGATGGACGGCGCTGTCGCCGGGGACGGGCCGCAGCAGCACGACCGGTCGGCGCTGTCGCCGCTTCGCCGAAGTGGGGGCGGTCACGACATGCCTCCCGCCGTGGTCGCTACCGGCGCCAGCACCCCGTCCTGCAGATGCAGGATGCGCGGGCACACCTCTTCGAGACCCGAGAAGTCGTGCGAGATCATGATCACGGTCAAACCGGCGTTGCGTCGCAGCTCCGCCAGAAGTCGCAGCAGCCCGCGCTGGCTCGCCGCATCCAGTCCGGCGAGCGGCTCGTCGAGGATGACCGCACGCGGCGAACGGGCCAGCAGGCCGGCCAGCACGACGCGGCGCATCTGGCCGCCACTCAGTTGGTCGATGCGCCTCTTGCCCAGCGCCGGATCCAGACCGACGGTGGCCAGCGCGTCGGCCACCCGCTTGCGGTCGCGGTGCGAGAATCCGCCCGATGACGCGATCTCCAGGTCGACCCGGCCGCGCATCAACTGCAGGCGAGCCGCCTGGAACGAAATGGCCACCGCACCAACCTGATCGGACACCGGTATCCCGTCGAGCAGACAGCTGCCGGCTGTCGGCTCGGTGAGTCCCGCCATGATCCACGCCAGCGTCGACTTTCCGGATCCGTTCAATCCGTGGATCAGCAGTCCGTCGCCCTCGTTGACGGTGAAGTTGATGTCACTCAGGGCCGTCGAGGCCCAGGGTGTCCCGCTGGCGTACTCGTGTCCGACGCCGACGAGCTCGAGCACCGGAGTGTCGGAGTGGTGACCCGGTGCCACTGTCGCCGCGGGCGCCGACTCGGTCTCCACCATCTCGGTGTTGTCGGCGGCGCCGCCGTTGCCGGTGAGGTTCACAGCACGGTCGGCGGTCTCGGCCTCATCGTTGTAGTGGGTGATGTGCACCAGCGACACCTGGTGGTGCTGCGTCAGGCCGGACAGCACCGACATCAGTGCCTCGCGTCCGTCCTGGTCCACCATGCTGGTGACTTCGTCGGCGATCAGCAGCGAGGGTTCACGGGCCAGCGCCGCCGCCACCGCGAGGCGTTGCAACTCGCCGCCGGAAAGGCCGCCGGTGTCTCGTTCTGCCAACCCGTCCAGTCCGACCTCGTCGAGCAGCTTGTGGACGTCGGTGGTCGTGCCGGGCGGCAGCCCCCACACCACGTCGTCGGCGACGCGCGTGCCCAGCACCTGGCTCTCGGGGTGCTGCATGATGACCGCGGTGCCGCCGAGCTTGCCGAGCCCGACCGCGCCGGGCCGTTCGACGGTGCCCGCGGTCGGTTCGCGGCCGGACAGCATCAGCATCAGGGTCGTCTTGCCCGAACCGTTGGCGCCGGTGATGGCGAGGTGCTCACCGGGCTCGACATCCAATGACACCGGTCCCAGTGCATCGTGATCGGCGCCCGGATAGCGGAACCGGACGTCGCGCAGGCGTGTGGGAACGGGTGCGATCGTTCCGGCGGCGTCCGAGGACTCGAGCTTGTGCACGTCGGGGATGCCGAACAGCCGTGAGAGCACCCGCGACAACGCCCACCAGCCGATCAGAGTGACGACGGCGATGGCGGCCGTGGAGTAGGTGAAGAAGAGGTAGGGCCAGTAGTCGAGTGCAGTGGCGAAATCACGCTTGAGACGGTCGGCCAGTGGCTGCATGTCGGGTATCCGCGCGATGATCGCGGCGACACCGTTGACGTTGGCGGTGACCGACTCGAAGATCAGGTGGCGCAGCCGCGACAGCACCGCCAGCGCGATCACGAAAATCGTGCCCAGGATCGCACCGGCCACCAGTGAACTGAAGAAGACGGTCACCGTGCCGCGTCCGCGGCGCTTCACGATGCCGGTGAGTCCACCGATGTACGCGCAGTTGAGCACGACCATGAAGCCGCCGAGGCCGGCGATCAGAAACGCGATGATCGAACCGGCCACCGTCGCGGTGATCAGCACACGCAACCGGTATCGGTAGGCCAGCAGACCCATCGGGACGGTGCCGACCAAGGACAGGGCGCCGGCAAAGGGAACGACGATGGAGATGATCGCCGTGGCTGCCGTCAGCGCGGCGATCACCGATGCCTGCGCGAGTTCACCCGGACTCAGCGAGCCGGAACGTCGAGACATACTCGAGTCCCCGGTCACGGCCATTGCACGATTCTGCCAGGCGTTTCCTAAGAGTGGTCACCGCCGCTCTTACATCAGGGATCGGTTTGAACTGCATAGTCAAACTATGTAATCTGGGGCTATGACTCAAACCCTCGGCGCCGACCTGCTGTCCGTGGTCGCCCGGATCAATCGGCTCGCCACGCAACGCGCCCGGCTACCGCTGCCGTACGCCCAGGCTCGGCTGCTGTCGACCATCGAGGACCAGGGCCCCACCCGGATATCTGATCTTGCCGCGTTGGATCACTGCTCGCAGCCGACGATGACGACTCAGGTCCGCAGGCTCGAAGACGGGGGTTTCGTCTCACGCACCGTCGACCCCGGCGATGCGCGCGCAGTACTCATCCAGATCACGCCCAAGGGAGTGGAAACGCTGAGGCAGGTGCGACTGGATCGCGGCGCCGCCGTCGACCCCTATCTCGAGCGCCTCGATGCCACCGATCGGGAGACGCTCGCTGAGGCCGTCCGCGTGCTGCGGGGTCTGCTCGCCGACGCGTCCGCGCCGACGACCGCCAAATAATTTGCGATTTCGGTGCGCCTACCGTCGCGCAGCGATCGTGAGCGCGCCGAAATCACCCGAGACAAGGAGTATTCGCCCCTATGTGGCGCCAACCCAAAGCTGTCTGGGCCGTTGCCTTCGCGTCTGTCGTCGCGTTCATGGGTATCGGTCTCGTCGACCCGATCCTCAAGCCGATTGCCGACAACCTGAACGCATCGCCGTCCCAGGTCTCGCTGTTGTTCACCAGTTACATGGCGGTGATGGGCGTAGCCATGCTCGTCACCGGCGTCGTGGCGAGCCGGATCGGTCCGAAACGTACGCTGCTGCTCGGCCTGGTGGTGATCATCGCGGGCGCGGGCTTGGCCGGAATGTCGGAGAACGTGACCGAAATCGTTGGCTGGCGCGCACTTTGGGGCCTGGGCAACGCGCTGTTCATCGCGACTGCATTGGCCACGATCGTCAACTCCGCTCGTGGCTCGGTGGCGCAGGCCATCATCCTCTACGAGGCCGCACTCGGACTGGGCATCGCCGTCGGACCGCTGGTCGGCGGCGTCCTCGGATCGATCTCGTGGCGCGGGCCGTTCTTCGGCGTATCGGCGTTGATGGCGTTCGCCGTCGTCGTCACCGCCTTTCTGCTGCCGTCGACGCCACCCGCCGAACGTGCCACCACGCTGGCCGACCCGTTCCGCGCGCTGCGCCACCGCGGTCTGCTCGGCGTGGCGGTGACCGCGCTGCTCTACAACTTCGGCTTCTTCACGCTGCTGGCGTTCACACCTTTCCCACTCGACATGAGCGCCCACGAGATCGGGCTGATCTTCTTCGGCTGGGGTATCGCGCTGGCCTTCACGTCGGTGGTCGTGGCGCCTCGGCTGCAGCACCGCTTCGGGACTGTCCCGACCCTGCTGGTGAATCTGCTCGCGATGACGGCGACTCTGGTGGTGATGGCCATCGGCACGGAGAACAAGGCCGTGCTGGCGACGTGCGTCGTGGTGGCCGGTCTCTTCATCGGCATCAACAACACGCTGATCACCGAAACGGTGATGAAGGCCGCGCCGGTCGAAAGAGGGGTGGCCTCAGCGGCCTACAGCTTCGTGCGGTTCTCCGGTGCCGCGCTGGCGCCCTGGTTGGCGGGCGTGCTCGGCGAACGGGTCAACGTGCACGCGCCGTACTGGGTCGGGGCGGCGGCGGTGCTGATGGCCGCCGGTGTCCTTGCGCTCAGCAGGTCACACCTGAGCGGTATCGACGCCGACGAGGAACTCGACGAGCTCAGCGAGGCGACGGCGATCTCCGTCGGCAGCGACAGTTAGAGGGCGAACGCCAGGAACTGGGTGATCTGGGTCGGCGAGAAGTTGTCGTCGCTGACCAGCACCAGTGATTGCCGTCCGTCGGGCAGCAGCGGCCCCATCGTGATGCCCTCCACGTTGTCCAACGGTTGGATGGTGTTGGCGAGGTCGACGAGCAGTGTCTTACGCATCGTCCGCACCGACGGCCCGGTCAGCGACGGCCGCGCCAGCACGTCCTCAGCGTCGCCGACGCTGACCCGGTAGATGCGCGCCGCGGTGTGCGTGCCGAAGCCGCGTTCGATCGCCAGGAAGTTCTCGTCGTCGAGCGCGACCAGGTCCGACAACCCGTTGCCGCCGCCGGCGCCGGCGGTCACCGGATCCAGCGGATAGGCGTATTGGGCTGTCGCCACACGCGATTCGACGTCGAACCGAGTGATTCGGGTGAGCGCCCCGGCCGTCTCGGTGGGAGTTTCCCCGTCGTTGTAGCCGGGGCCCTCCATGCCCGCCCAGAGGTAGCGTCCGCTCGGCGACAGGGTCAGCCCTTCGAGCACGTTGTTCTGTCGCGGACCTGTCGGCTCGGCGGACATGCGCAGCATCGGCGGAAGCGCGAATTCGCCGACATAGCCGCCGTCGAGGGTGGCGATCCGCACCCAGGGGTCACGCAGGACCGGACCGTGCGGGTCATCGGCGATGCGTTCGCCTTCGCTGGACCAGTAGAGCAGCTTCCGTCGCTCATCGAATGCGATGCCCTCCGGGTCGGGCGGAACCACCGGCGGCCGCGCAGTGGTGTCGAGCCGCGGAAACGCCTCGCCGCTCACATCGAGCCAGGGACGCGTCGACACGAACTCAACGTGATCGATGGTGTTGTCCGACAGCGTGATTCGCGCCGTGTAGAACCGCGCGGCATTCTTCGACGAACGGTCATCGCTGATGATGTAGTAGAGCTGTGAGCCCGGGTCGTAGCTGATCCCCGACAGGCCGCCGACGACGGTGCTGTCAAAGACCGTGTCCGATGCGAACTGCTGCTGACCGAGGTACGTCGGTTCGGCGGTCGTGGCGCTGGCGACCCCGCACATCGGCAGCAGCAAACAGCACACTACCGCCATCCGGAAGAGCACGCGCACTAGAAAACAGTACCGATGACGCTTCCCACACCGTAGGTGGCGGCGATCGCGATAGCCCCGAAAGCCAGCTGCCGCAACGACGCAAACCAGAAAGGCCGTCTGGTGAAGCGCGAGGCTAGACCTCCGGCGATGAGCAGGCCGACGCCGCCGCACAACAATCCCGCCCACAGCGACTCGAATCCGAGTAGGTACGGAATCAGCGGAATGATCGCACCGATCGCGAACAGAACGAACGACGAACCGGCCGCCACCCAGGGCGACGGCTTCTCGCGCGGATCGACGCCGAGCTCCTGCACGAGGTGGAAGTTCAGCGCGCGGTCCTCGTCCCGGTGCACCTCCTCGGTGGCCTTCGCCGCGGTCTCGCGGGTCATGCCCATGTCCACGAGCATCGCCACCAGCTCGGCCTTTTCGGCTCGCGGATGGGTCTGGAAGGCCTTCCGCTCGACGAGGACCTCGGACTCGAGTTGTTCGTTGGCGGTCATCACCGAGGTGTACTCCCCCAGCGCCATGGAGAACGCACCGGCCAGCAGCCCCGCCACGCCGCTGATCACGACGGTGTGCGCACTGGCGGCGGCGGCGACGCCCGCAATGAGAGCGGTATTACTCACCAGACCGTCCATCGCCCCGAAGGTTGCGGCGCGCAGCCAGCCGCCGGTCACATCGGCGTGGCTGTGACCGCCGATGTGCGGTACCCCAGTTGGTGCAGCCATGACGTCGATTGAACCTCACAGGTTTGCGCAGGTCCAGCAAGGTTTGGCTATGTTTGCCGCATCACAGTTTCCTGAAGCGCCGGAGGGGTTACCGTCGAGTCATGACCACCACCGCGGAACATCTGCGCAATACCCTCGACGGCCGCTGGCGCGATGTGAAGAACCGGATGCGCGAGGAACTCTCCGGCGAGGTTTTCAAACCGCACTACACCCCCAACACGGTCATCGCCCGCACCAAGGTCGCCGAGCAGCTGAAGATCATGGCTGCGCAGGGGGCAGCCGAGGACGGGTTCAAGAAGGAGCACGGCGGCAACGGCGACGTCGGCGCGGCCGTGACGCAGATCGAGATGCTCGCCATGTCCGACCTGTCGCTGATGGTCAAGGCGGGCGTGCAGTGGGGCCTCTTCGGCGGCGCCGTCGAGAACCTCGGCACCGAGCGACACCACGAGGCGTACGTGCAGCGGATCATCGACCTCGACCTGCTGGGCTGCTTCGCGATGACCGAGACAGGCCACGGCTCCGACGTGCAGGCGCTGGAGACCACCGCCACCTACGACCCCGCGACGCAGGAGTTCGTGATCGACTCCCCCACCCGCACGTCACGTAAGGACTACATCGGCGGCGCCGCCGAAACCGCCCGCGTCGCTGCCGTTTTCGCACAGTTGATCACGCCCGACGGCGAAGGACACGGGGTGCACTGCTTCGTGGTGCCGATCCGCGACGACGAGGGCAACGACCTGCCCGGTGTGACGACCGGCGACTGTCACTACAAGGGCGGACTTCCCGGCGTGGACAACGGGCGCATCCAGTTCGACCATGTCCGGATCCCGCGCGAGAACCTGCTCAACAGGTACGCCGACGTGGCCGAGGACGGCACGTACTCCTCACCGATCGAGAATCAGGGCCGACGGTTCTTCACCATGCTCGGCACACTGATCCGCGGCCGGGTGACCGTCGGCGGCAGCGCGGGAGCCGCTGCCCGCGTCGGCCTGGACATCGCGACCCGGTATGCGTTGGAGCGCAGGCAGTTCGAGGCACCCGGCGAGGACCAGGAAGTCCTGTTGATGGACTACCTGGTGCATCAGCGCCGGCTGTTTCCACTGATCGCCAAGTCCTACGCCCTGCAGTTCGCGCAGAACGAGCTGGTGGCCAAGTGCCACGAACTGCAGACGTCGGACGACCCCGACGTCGAGGAGCAGCGCGAACTGGAGTCCCGAGCGGCCGGACTCAAGGCGGCCAACACCTGGCACGCGACGCGGGCGATCCAGGAGGCTCGCGAAGCGTGCGGCGGCGCAGGCTATCTCGCCGAGAACCGGCTGATCGCGCTGAAGGCCGACACCGACGTGTTCACCACATTCGAAGGCGACAACCATGTGCTGACCCAGCTCGTCGCCAAGGAACTGCTCACCGCCTACGCCGACGACATCAAGGGCATGAGCCCGGTCGAGTGGGTGCGGTTCGCCGCCAACTTCGCCGGTGAGCGCGTGCTCAAACGCACTGCGGCCGAGACGATCATGCAGACGATCCTCGACACCAGACAGGACAACGAGGAGGAAGGCAGCCTCTTCAACCGCGGCACCCAGGTCAAAATGTTCGAGGACCGCGAGGAGTACATGCTCGCCACGGTCGCTCGCCGCCTGCAGGGAAAGTCCAAGGAGATGAGCGCCTTCGACGCGTTCAACTCGGTGCAGGACCATGTGCTGCACACCGCGCGGGTGCACATCGAACGCATCATCCTGGAGGCGTTCGTCGCGGGCATCGACGCGTGCGAGGACGAGGAGGCGCGCGAGATCCTGAACATGGTCTGCGACCTGTATGCCCTTTCGGTGATAGAGGAGGACCGGGCCTGGTTCATGGAGCACCGCTTCCTGTCGACAGAACGGGCGAAGGCCGTCACCCGCGGCATCAACGAGCGATGCCGCAATCTGCGGCCCTACGCCGAGGTTCTGGTCGACGGGTTCGGAATCCCCGAGCAACTGCGCTATGCCGAGATGCTGCACCCGGAGAACATCGCGAGTCCTGACAGCCCGTGAGGGCGAAAGGTATCCGTCGCCAGATTTTTCGATTTCTGCGATTCCGCTTCACGGACGCTGAAAGAATCCTGATCGGTGCGTCCACACGGACCCGCCAGGCTCGAATGGGGGTTCTTCAATGTTCTCGTCTCGCTGGCCCAAGTTGGGCCTCTCGGCCGCCGTCCTCGTCGCAACCGCCGCAGTCGTGGGTGCGCTCGCCCCGCCGGCACAGGCGTTTCAGATCCAGAACCACGAGCGCGTCACCCGCGACGCGCTCACGCCCCTCGGCGTCGATCAAGCCGCGATGGGCCAGATCCTGGTCGGTCCGCCGCCGGGTGCCGGCGCGGTCGGTAGCGACGCGTTCTTCTTCGACAAGTTCCGCCACATCGACGGCGCAAACAACCCCGCCGAGATCTGCGACCTCACCACACAGGCGTGGAACTTCTTCACTCCGATCATCCTGAACGGAGCGAAGCCTTCAGGCCCCGGTGGCACCGACCTGATCGACGGTCCCGCCGCCCGTGCCGCCTTCGGCGGACTCGCACATGCGTTGCAGGACTTCTACTCTCACTCAAACTGGGTCGAGGACAACATCGCGGTCAATGACCTGTACCGGATGCCGCCGCCGCTCATGCCCACCTGTGATCCGGCCGCGCTTCCGCCGGGCCTGCACACCGGATTCTTCGATGCCCTGACCAACCACGACGACCCGATCGGTGGCTGCCCGCCCGGTGGTCCCCCGCCCGGCGTCGTCGAGTGCCACTCCACGTTGAACAAGGACAACTGGGACACCCCGCGTGGCGGCATCATCGTGCCGGGCACCAATCCGCCGATCAACAACTTCGATCTCGCCGCGCAGTTGGCCACCACGGCTACGACCGGTCTGTACTGGCAGGTCCGCGACCTAGTCATCGCCGACGCGGGAGTGTGTGCGGCGGACAACCTGTTTCAGGCCGACCGTCGTCAAGCCTGCTGGTAGAGACCGACCCGATCGTGTTCGGCGGCAAGGGCCACCGGCAGGGTCTCCCATGATTCGAGGTCGGGTTCGAAGGCATCGGCGAAGGTCTGCGCCATTGTCGTGACGTGAGCGACGGCAGCGGCCATCGCGGTACCGAGGATCCAGTGCGAGGTGCGTCGTATCAACATGTGCCGAGATTCCTGGTTCCGCCTTGGAGAGTTCTTGGAGGGCTCGACCCCGCCGCACGCCGGGGGAGGGAGGCGACGGGGCCGAGCGGTCAGGCGGCGTTCTGGGCCGGCTTTTCGGCGACGGGACGTCCATAGGCCGGCTTGGGCGCCGGCTTCGGCCTCGGGGAGGGCGCACTCTGCTCGGCCGACGGTGAGTCGGCGCTGGACTGCGTGGATTCCCCTGCGTCCGCGGCCGCCATGGGCGCGGTGAGCCCGAGTGCGGCGATCGTCAGCGCGCCCGCAGCGAATCCCCGAACAAGGCGCTGATATCGAACCGATGTGGCCATGGTGTTCTCCTTCGCGTGGGGTGTCGGGAGAAATGATGCGATTCGACCAGGCACGTCCGTAATCGCCCGGAAGCCAGAATCCTGCGGTGATCCGACAGGAATTTCTATCCACGGGGTAAGCAGGACCATGGTGATTGTGATCGTGATCACAATCGTGGTAGCTATTACTCAGCTACTTCAAGGGGGAGGTATTTACCATGCTCAGAGTCATTTCGTATGCAAGCAAGCTACTCATTGCCGCAGGATTGGTGGCCGGCGGCCTCGTCGGCTTTTCCGGTACGGCTGCGGCAGGACCGACCTGCTGGGGCTGGATATCGGGCGGGTGGGCCCATCGGCCCTTCACCAACAGTTCTTCGGACACCGCAGGGTGTACGCATCAGCAGGATTGGAGCGATTCGAGCATGCCCGATCTCGCCGGAGCGGGCTCGTTCCCGGGCGGCAGCTCCGAAATCAGCGCTTCACCGTGGACGCAGGTTCCCTAGCAGCGAGTCGGCACCGGCAGGGACACGGCCCAGACACGGCGAAAATCTCCAGATCCTCTGCCGTCGTTGCGATTTGGCGACGACGAGTCGATCTAGTGGGGCAGAGCATCAATAGTTGCGTTTACCACCCGGGCCGTACGACTCTTCCGGGAGCACGCCCCCACAGGAACAGCGTGGCCGAACGCGGATCTCGGCCATGCGCCCTCTACTGTCGCAGAACAGTTGTTCATGGCGAATGTACCTGTGTGCGTGATCAGACATCTAATCTGCCCCTTTGCATCAGAATGCGGAGTGTGGCAAATTTCGTTACTGGCAGTTTACATGCTATTGACGATCTAGACAATTACTAATTTGGTGCGCGCGATCGTCGATGCCATCGGGGACATTGAGAGTCAGGACGCAAGCGCGTGCAAAACACCACGCACACAGGTTGCTTGGCAACGCTGCTACTCACTTGCTCCCCCGGCTGGACTCGAACCAGCAACCCTTCGGTTAACAGCCGAATGCTCTGCCAATTGAGCTACAGGGGACGGCACGCCCGCGATGTCGTTATAGCGCGGACCGAGGGATGACTTTAGCGCACCTCCCACTCGCGTCGCCAATACGCCGCCGCCCCGCGCGCACCCAGGCGAGTGAGGCAGGATGGAGAGGAATTGCACCGTCGTCTGGGAGGGGCCTTGTGATCCGGTATGTCGCCGTATTGGCTGTCGGCTACGTGTTGGGCACGAAGGCGGGTCGACGTCGGTATGAACAGATCGCGGGAACGTACAAGGCGGTCACAGAGAGCCCAGCGGCCAAAGCAGTGATCGACGCGGGGCGTCGCAAGATCGCCGATCGGGTGAACCCGGATCCGCCGATGGTGACGCTGACAGAGATCGACCACGGAACCGCCGTGATCGGACCGGAGACCGTGCCGAAAGGCCGGCAGCGCTAGTTGATCCCCCGGTTGATGGTGGTGCCGGGGAACATCGGACCGGTATTGACCCCGAAGCCGCCGCCCTCTGACCCGTTGAATCCGATTCCGGGCGTGCCTGCGCTGATGCCGTTGCCCTGGGAGTATCCCGTGCAAATGCCGTCCTCGACGTTGCCTACATGGGACAGGCATCCCGGGGGCAGCGCCACTGCGTCAGAACTGTCAGTCGTGCTCAACGCCGATGCGGCGAAGGGCGCCGCGACCGCGGCCACCGCGAACGCACCTGTGGCAATGAGCTTCCGCGCCCGGTTTTTGGTCGATGTCACGAGGTTGCCTTTCTCACCGTCCCCCGACGGTTGATCGCCGGACCAACCCTATCGCGTTACCCGCCTTCACGCAGTGAGGTCGTCACCGCTGGCCTGTTCCAGCAGGCTGCGGCGATACGCCTCCATCGCGACCAGGTCACCGAAAAGCGCGTGGTACTCGTCTCCCTGCTCGACCGGCGACATGCGTTGCAGTTTCGACTTGACTTCGGCGATCTGCCGTCCGACCCACACCTCCTGCAGCCGGGCCAGCACCCCGGCGATGTAGCGAGGCATCCTCTCGTCGTCGTCGACCTTTATCGCTTCCACACCCAACTCGTTGACCAGGCTCGCGCCGGCCTCCGACGCTGCGTGCCCACGCACCGCATCGATCCACTGACCGCCCGACTGCCCCGCGGCCGCACCTCCGGCAGCGCCGATCGCCGCGCGAACCGCCGCGTAACCGGGATGGGTGAAGCTCTCCACTGTCAACGAGTCGAACACCGGCCCGGCCAGCGCCGGGTACTGCAGCGCGGACTTCAGCGCCTCACGCTGGGGCCACAGCGTGGGATCTTTCGGATCGGGACGGTGCGCCGCGCCCGCGGCATGGCGGGCCTGGCGCGAAGAGGGCTCGTCGGTCGCGGACGTGCGGCGCCGGCCCGCACGCTCGGGCATGCCGCGCCTCTGTGCTTCCTCGCGCACCCTGGCGATCACCTGCGCGACGTCTTCCCAGCCCACCCAACCGGCGAGCCGACGAGCGTACTCGTCGCGCAGCATCGGCTCTTTGATCCGTGCGACCATCGGCACGCATTGCCGCAACGCGTTGACTCGACCCTCGGCGCTGTCGAGGTCATGGTCGGCGAGTGCGGTGCGAATCGCGAACTCGAACAACGGGGTACGACGAGCGACGAGATCGCGCAACGCCCCGTCGCCGGCCTTCAACCGAAGATCGCAGGGGTCCATCCCGTCGTCGGCGACGGCGACGAACGACTGGCCCGCGAGATTCTGTTCGCCCTCGAAGGCCTTGACCGCCGCGGCGCGTCCCGCGGCGTCGCCATCGAAGACGTAGATCAGCTCGCCGCGAAAGAAGTTGTCGTCCATCATGAGTCGCCGCAGCATCGACAGGTGCTCGTCACCGAACGCGGTACCGCACGACGCGACGGCCGTGGTCACGCCCGCCAGGTGCATCGCCATCACGTCCGTGTAACCCTCGACGACGACGGCCTGATGCCCCTTGGCGATGTCGCGCTTGGCCAGGTCGAGACCGAAAAGCACCGACGACTTCTTGTAGAGCACCGTCTCGGGAGTGTTGACGTACTTCGCTTCCATCTGATCGTCGTCGAAGATGCGTCGCGCTCCGAAGCCGATGACCTCCCCGCCTGCAGCGCGGATGGGCCACAGCAGGCGACGGTGGAACCGGTCCATCGGGCCGCGTCTGCCTTCCCGCGACAGGCCCGCGGCCTCCAGCTCCTTGAACTCAAAGCCCTTGCGCAACAAGTGTTTTGTCAGCGTCTCCCAGCCCGACGGCGCAAACCCGCAGCCGAACCTGGCGGCAGCGTCGACATCGAAGTTTCGATTCAGCAAGTACTCCCGGGCCGGCGCGGCTTCGTCGGACTTCAAGGCCTCGGCGTAGAACTCCTGAGCCGCGGCGTTGGCCGCGAGCAGCCTGCTGCGGCTGCCGCGGTCACGCTGCACGTTCGTCGATGATGCGCCTGTGTAGGTGACGGTGTAGCCGACGCGGTCGGCCAGCAGTTCGACCGCCTCGACGAAGCTGACGTGTTCGATCTTTTGGACGAATGCGTAGACGTCGCCGCCTTCACCGCAGCCGAAACAGTGGAAATGGCCATGATTGGGGCGCACGTGGAACGACGGGGACTTCTCGTCGTGGAACGGGCAGAGACCCTTCAGCGAGTCTGCGCCTGCCCGGCGCAGCTGCACGTAGTCGCCCACGACGTCCTCGATGCGCACGCGTTCACGAATGGCCGCGATGTCACGATCGGGAATGCGGCCGGCCACCGGGCCAGTCTAGAGCGCTACCAATCGCTCCAATCGCCCCTCTGTGAATGACGCGACCTGGTCGATCACGACCCTCAACCGCTCACCGTCGGTGGCCGCGGCGTTGAAAGCCGGGACGAAGATCGGATCGAGCGTGGCGGGCGCCCCGGCGAGCGTCCACTCCACCACGCGGTGCACGCGCTCGCGCTGCTGCGCCTGCAGGTCCAGGTGGCGGGGGTCGGACATGATGAACTGCAGCGCCAGGATCTTCAGCACCGCTACTTCCGCGCGGACCAGATCCGGCACGCGGAGTTCGGCGTGGTAGCGCACCAGCGCACCTGCGCCTGCCATTTCTCTGGTCGCTGCGATTGCCGCGGATGCGAAGCGCCCGACCAGTTCGCTGGTCAACCGCTTCAGTGCGACGGACGCGGCGAGGGTGGCGTCGTACTTACCGATGGGCGCCACCACAGGCAGCTTCGACAGCCGCTCGGCGGCGGCCACCAGATCGTCGGCGCGCAACCCCGCGCCCATCCCGCTCGACTCGCCGAGCCGTCCCAGCTCGGCGGCCGCGTCCTCGTCGGCCAGCACGCGCATGTCGATCCGGCCGGACACCACACCGTCCTCGACGTCGTGCACCGAGTAGGCCACGTCGTCGGCCCAGTCCATGACCTGCGCCTCCAGACACGGCCGCTCGTCGGGGGCGCCGGACCGGACCCAGTCCGCGGCAGCCGCGTCGTCTTCATAGAAGCCGAACTTGCGCTGCTTCCCCGCCCGGCGCCACGGATACTTCGTCACCGCATCCAGGCCGGCCCGGGTGAGGTTCAGGCCGGCGCTGCGCCCTTCGGGATCAAGAACTTTGGGCTCCAGCCGAGTCAGGATGCGGAAGTTCTGCGCATTGCCCTCGAAGCCGCCGTGATCGGCGGCCAACTCGTCCAGTGCGCGTTCCCCGTTGTGCCCGTACGGAGGATGCCCGATGTCGTGGGCCAGCCCCGCCATGTCGACCAGATCGGGATCGCAGCCGAGACCGATCGCCATGCCGCGACCGATCTGAGCGACCTCCAGCGAGTGGGTCAACCTGGTGCGGGGTGTGTCCCCCTGCCGGGGACCGACCACCTGCGTCTTGTCGGCCAGCCGTCGTAACGCCGCGCAGTGCAGCACCCTGGCCCGGTCGCGGGCGAAGTCCGTGCGGTGTTCGGTGTCGGTTCCCGGCAATGCGGCGCGCTTGGGCGGTTCGACCACCCATCGCTCTCGGTCGAACTCGTCGTACGGATCCTGAATCGCTGCCACCGCCGCACAGTCTGCCAGTACTACATTGGCCAGCATGCGCATCGCCCGCTTGCTCAGCGTCGTGCTCGCAGTGATCGCCGCCGCCCTGGTGCTCGCGCCGGTCACGGCCGCCGAACCACCGTTTCGAGTGCCGGACTATGTCACCGATAACGCGGGCGTGCTGTCGCAGGCGCAGCGCACCCGGGTCGAAGACGCGGTGAACGAGCTGTACAACGAGCGTCGCGTCCGGCTGTGGGTCGTGTACGTCGACAGCTTCGGCCAGGACCCCGTCGGCTGGGCGCGGGTGACGATGCAGATCAGCGACTTCGGCGACTACGACGCGCTGCTGGCCGTCGCCACCCGGGAGCGGGCGTACGCGTTCCAGGTGCCCTCGGCCATCATGAGCCAGTCCGACGCCACCGCTCTGCAACGCAACGCCATCGAACCCGCCCTGCGGCAGCGTGATTGGACCGCCGCAGCCGTGGCAGCGGCCGACGGGTTGGCCACGCCGGGCGCCTCCACCGGGCCGTCCTCGGGCTCGGGCGTGACCTGGTATGGCCTGCTGATCGCGTTGGCGATCTTCGGGCTGATCATCTTGGGACTGGTCCTGTGGTCGCGGCGGCGACGCCGGAAACGCCGCGAAGCCGAATTCGCGGCGGCCAAGCGGGTGGATCCGCTCGACCCCAACGCGTTGGCCGCGGTACCGATCGAGGCGCTCGACGATCTGTCCAAGATGATGGTGGTCGACGTCGACAACGCCGTACGAACCAGCGAGAGCGAATTAGCCTTGGCGGTGGAGGAATTCGGCACGGCTCAGACCGAACCGTTCAGCCGCGCGGTCGGCAGCGCGAAGACGACACTGGCGCAGGCGTTCAATGTTCGCCAGATCCTCGACGACGCCGTACCCGAGACGATGCAGCAGCGACGCGACCTGCTCACCCGTGTGGTGGTCGCCGCCGCCAAGGCCGACCGCGAACTGGATGCGCAGTCGGAAGCCTTCGACAAGCTGCGCGATCTCGTCATCAACGCGCCCACCCGGTTGGACACGCTGACCCAGCAGATGGTCGACCTCACCGCCCGCCTCGGCCCGTCGGAGCAGGCGCTGGCCGCCCTGCACAACCAATTCGACGCTGCCGCACTGGCTTCGGTCGCCGAGAATGTCAACACCGCCAAGCAGCGGCTGGGCTTCGCCGACCAGAACATCACGACCGCGCGGACGAGTGTCGCCCGGCCGGTCGGCCAGCAGATGGGTTTGGTCGACGCGATCCGTGCCGCGGAATCATCGCTGGGACAGGCGCGTTCGCTGCTGGACGCCGTGGACAGCGCGGGCGCCGACATCAACCGCGCCGTCGCGGCACTCCCCGACGCAATCGCCGACATCCAGAACGGTGTGAATCAAGCCAACGGAGTACTGCAGCAGGGCACGACCACCCATCAGAGTGAGCTCAGCGCGGCACGCGATCAGGCGGCGGCGGCCATCGCCGACGCTCAGAAGAACGGCAGCGCCGACCCCCTCGGCACATTCACCCGTCTGACCAAAGCCGACGCCGAGCTGGATCGCCTGCTGGCCAGCGTGACCGAAGAACTCCAGACCACCAAACGCCTTAGCAGGGCGTTCGACCAGGCGCTGTTCTCCGCGCAGTCCCGAGTGCGCGGCGTCTCGGATTTCATCGACACCCGGCGCGGCAGCGTCGGGCCAGAGGCCCGCACCAGGCTCGCCGAGGCCGTCCGCCAGCTGCAGGCCGCCCAGGACACCAGGGCGACCGACCTCAGCCAGGCGATCGCACACGCCAACGGCGCCGACATGTTGGCCAGCCAGGCGCAGACACTTGCCAGCAACGATGTCGCGGCCGCGCAACGGTCCTACACGTCGGGTTGGGGCGGGGGCGGCAGCGGCTCTGACATGGGCGGGGTGATCGGCGGCATCATCATCGGCAACATCCTCAGCGGCGCGCTGCGCGGCGGCTTCGGCGGTGGGTTCGGCGGCTTCGGCGGCGGGCTCGGGATGGGCCGGTCGACGTCGTTCGGTGGCTCATCACGCTCGTCAGGGCGCAGCTACAGCGGTGGCGGCGGCCGCTTCTAACGGCTACTTCTTCTCGCGAGCAGACGTATAACTGCCTATTTTTCGTCGAAAAGGGGCAGTTTTGCGTCTGCTCGCGCAGAAAGCTAGGCGCCCTTGAGCCGCGCGGCGAGATAGTCGCTGACCGAGTCGAGTGCGACGCGATCCTGCGTCATGGCGTCACGCTCACGGATCGTCACCGCCTGATCCTCGAGCGAATCGAAATCGACCGTCACACAGAACGGCGTGCCGATCTCGTCCTGTCGGCGGTAGCGCCGTCCGATCGCGCCGGCGTCGTCGAACTCGATGTTCCAGTACTTGCGCAGTTCGGCGGCGAGGTCGCGAGCCTTCGGGGACAGCTGTTCGTTGCGCGACAACGGCAGCACCGCGGCCTTGACCGGAGCCAGCCGTGGATCGAGCCGCAGCACGGTGCGCTTGTCCACACCGCCCTTGGCGTTGGGCGCCTCGTCCTCGTGATAGGCGTCGACGAGGAATGCCATCAGCGACCGGGTCAGACCCGCTGCGGGTTCGATGACGTAGGGCACGTAGCGGGTGTCGCTGGCCTGGTCGTAGAACGACAGGTCGACGCCGGAATGCCTTGAGTGCGTGGACAAGTCGAAGTTGGTGCGGTTGGCCACACCCTCGAGTTCACCCCATGGGTTGCCCTGGAAGCCGAACTTGTACTCGATGTCGACCGTGCGGTCGCTGTAGTGCGACAGCTTTTCTTTCGGATGCTCGTAGAGCCGCAGGTTGTCGCGGTCGATTCCGAGGTCGACGTACCACTGCAACCGGGTGTCGATCCAGTACTGGTGCCATTCAGGGGCGCTGTCGGGCTCGACGAAGAACTCCATCTCCATCTGCTCGAACTCGCGAGTGCGGAAGATGAAGTTGCCCGGCGTGATCTCGTTGCGGAAACTCTTGCCGATCTGGCCGATGCCGAACGGCGGTTTCTTCCGCGCCGTCGTCACGACGTTCGCGAAGTTGACGAAGATGCCCTGCGCCGTCTCCGGCCGCAGATAGTGCAGACCTTCTTCGGTCTCGATCGGACCCAGGTACGTCTTGAGCATCATGTTGAAGTCGCGCGGTTCGGTCCACTGACCCTTGGTGCCGCAGTCCGGACAGACGACCTCGGTCATCGGCACGGCGTCGGGATCGTCGAGGCCCTTCTTCTCGGCGTACGCCTCCTGCATGTGATCCTGCCGGTGGCGCTTGTGACAGTTCAGGCATTCGACGAGCGGATCGTTGAACACCTCGACGTGGCCCGAGGCGACCCACACGTCGCGCGGCAGAATGATCGCGCTGTCCAGGCCGACGACATCGTCGCGGCCGGTCACGACCGAGCGCCACCACTGACGCTTGATGTTCTCCTTGAGTTCCACCCCGAGCGGGCCGTAGTCCCACGCCGACTTGGTGCCGCCGTAGATCTCGCCGGATTGGAAGACGAGTCCACGGCGCTTGGCCAGATTGGCGACGGTGTCGATGATGGAAGCCACGACGGAACAGCCTAGCGACCTGCCGCACGCCATTGACATGCGGAAGTCCGCATGTATTCTGGCGCCATAATGAAAACCGTTTCCACTTTCGCCGGCAAGGAGCACGACGAGCACCCGGCCGAGAACGGACACGACCACAGTGGCGCGCCCTTTCCGGAGCTGCCGCCGCGCGACGTCCTCGACACCTCCGGCGACCTGCTGCGTGCGCTGGCCGCGCCGGTGCGCATCGCGATCGTCCTGCAGCTTCGTGAGTCGGCGCGCTGCGTTCACGAACTCGTCGACGCGCTGTCGGTGCCGCAGCCGCTGGTCAGTCAGCATCTGCGCATCCTCAAGTCCGCTGGAGTGGTGGCGGGTGAGCGGTCCGGCCGCGAGGTGATGTACCGCCTGGTCGATCACCACCTCGCCGATATCGTTGTCGCGGCTGTGACCCACTCGGCGGAGGGCCACGCGTGACGACAGGCATCCGCTCCACCCGGCAGCGCGCTGCGATCTCCGCCTTGCTGGACAAGCTCGACGATTTCCGGTCCGCCCAGGAATTGCACGACGAATTACGCAGGCGCGGTGAGGGTATCGGGTTGACCACTGTGTACCGGACGCTGCAGCAGATGGCGGCGGCCGGCGTCGTCGATGCGCTGCGCACCGACACCGGCGAGGCCGTCTACCGGCGCTGCTCCGACGACCACCATCACCATCTGGTCTGCCGCGCATGCGGTTCGACCGTCGAGGTGCAGGGTGATCAGGTCGAGACGTGGGCCGCCGAAGTCGCCCGTGCACACGGGTTCTCCGACATCAGCCACACCATCGAGATCTTCGGCCTGTGCAGCACGTGCACGTCGGCGCAATCAGATTAACGCGCGGCGCACGTCGGATCCCGTGCCCAGGACCATCAGAATGAGCGTGCGTAGCGCATCATCGGCCAGCCCCGCCGCGGGAAAGTTGTAGCGCAGCAAGACATCCGCAACCTTCTTTGAGTTGCGCTTGGCGCCGGCGGCAACCTCCTTGTGCCCGCTCTTGGCCGCCAGCGACACCGTGCCGAGCAACGTGTTGTGCGCATGCTCGGCCACCGCGGCGCGCAATTTGGCGTCCAAGGGGAGATCCCACGCCAGAATCTGGGTGAGCGACACCAACTCCAATCCCTCGGCGATCTCGACGACCCGCAGCGACGCGAACGTGCCGTCGTGGTGCACCGTGATCGCGCCGTCCTCTTCGCGATTCAGTGGAAGGATCTCGGCGAGGACGGTGGCCAGCCGATCCGAGAGTGACATCTACGCGCTGCCGCTCAGGTACATCATTCGGCCCTGCCGCTCAGGTACATCATTCGGCTCTGCCGAATCTGCGGTTGCGGGCCACGTATTCCTCGCATGCCGCCCACAGGTCGCGGCGGTCGTAGTCGGGCCACAGCTTGTCCTGGAAGACGAACTCGGCATAGGCCGCCTGCCACAACAGGAAGTTGCTCGCCCGCTGCTCCCCCGACGTCCGGATGAACAGGTCGACGTCGGGGATGTCGGAGCGGTGCAGGTGCTTGGCGAACGTCGCCTCGCTGATCCGCGCCGGATTGATCTTGCCGTCGGCCGCCAGTTGCGCGAGCTCGCGGGTCGCTTCGACGATCTCTGTGCGGCCGCCGTAGTTCACGCAGTAGTTGATGGTGATGACGTCGTTGCCGACCGTCATCTGCTCGGCGATGTCGAACTCCTTGATCACGCTGCGCCACATGCGGGGCCGCGAACCGACCCAGCGCATCCGCACGCCCATGTCGTTGAGATTCTCGCGACGCCGGCGGACCACCTCGCGGTTGAAGCCCATCAAGAAGCGCACCTCTTCGGTGCTGCGTTTCCAGTTCTCGGTCGAAAACGCGTACACCGTCAGGTGTTTGATGCCGATCTCAATGGCCCCGCAGGTGATGTCGATCAGGACCGCCTCACCCATCTTGTGGCCTTCGGTGCGGTGCAGCCCGCGCTGGACGGCCCACCGCCCGTTGCCGTCCATCACGACGGCGACGTGGTTGGGCACCTGGCCCGCCGGGATCAGCGGTGCGGAGGCCTTCGACGTGTGTTGTGGCGGTCGGGCGAACCTGCCGTTGCTGCGCGGTGTCAGTTCCGGGAAGACGACGGGCCACGTTGACTTGTCGGGAAAGGTGGGATAGTCCTCAGGCGCCGGGGGCAGCTGTGGGTACCTCCCCTTGCCCCGCTTCGTAGCCATGCGCCATATCCTGCCCGACCAGCGACACCCGTAGGTCGGCGACTGTCTGATCGACCCGGTACATACGTTCGACCAGCGGCAACGTTCGCAGCTGACGTTCCAGGTGCCACTGCAGGTGGGCGGCGACCAAACCGCTGGCCTGGCTGCGATGCGACGACGTCGACAGCTGCGCGTGCTCCCAGTCCCCGTCGTGCAGCGCGGCCATCAGGTCCACCACCGCCTGTGGCGGTGTCGCCGACCCCGACGGGCGGCAATGTATACACACGCTGCCCCCGGCCGCGACGTGGAACGCCCGGTGCGGACCCGGCGCCGCGCAGCGGGCGCACTCGGTCAGCGCCGGTGCCCAACCGGCGATTCCCATGGCGCGCAACAGATAAGCATCCAGCACGAGTTCGCGGGGTCTGCTGCCGTCGGCGACTGCCCGCAGCGCGGAGACGGTCAACCGGTGCAGTGCGGGCATCGGTGCCCGCTCCTCACCCGCCAGGCGCTCGGCGGTCTCGAGGACCGCGCATGCGCTGGTATAACGGCCGTAGTCGCTGACGATATCGGTGGCGAACGCGTCGATGGCCTGGACCTGGGTGACGATGTCGAGGTTGCGGCCGGGATGCAACTGAACGTCGATGTGCGCGAACGGCTCCAGCCTCGCCCCGAACTTGCTTCGGGTGCGCCGCACACCCTTGGCCACCGCACGCACCAACCCGTGGTCGCGCGTGAGCAAGGTCACGATCCGGTCGGCCTCGCCGAGCTTGTGCTGACGAAGCACCACCGCTCGATCCCGGTACAGCCGCATCGCACCAGTCTCCCATTGCCATGCGACAGATTCCGGTATGCACCGCCGATATTCTTGTACGTGATGGTCGAACAGCTCCGAATCCCGACACTCACTCAGCAGCTCTTTCAGCTGGCGAGTGGTTCCGTCACGTCCGTTGACCTCGTGCGCCGATCGCTGGATGCGATCGCGGCCAGCCAGCCCACGCTGAACGCGTTCCGGGTGGTGCTGGCCGACCAAGCGCTGGCCGCCGCCGCCGCGGCCGACCGCAAACGTGCAGCGGGCGAACAACTTCCGCTGCTCGGTATCCCGATCGCCGTGAAGGACGACGTCGACATCAAGGGCGTGCCGACCCGGTTCGGGGCGGATGGCACGATCGCGCCGGCGCGGGCCGACGCCGAAGTCGTGCGACGGCTGAAGGCGGCGGGGGCGGTGATCGTCGGGAAGACCAATACGTGCGAGCTGGGTCAGTGGCCGTTCACCAGCGGGCCCGCCTTCGGCCACACCCGCAACCCGTGGTCGCGCGAACACACACCGGGCGGTTCGTCGGGCGGAAGCGCCGCCGCGGTGGCCGCGGGTCTGGTGGCCGCGGCGATCGGGTCCGACGGCGCGGGCAGCGTTCGCATCCCGGCGGCGTGGACTCACTTGGTCGGCATCAAGCCGCAACGCGGCAGGATCTCGACCTGGCCGCTGCCCGAAGCGTTCAACGGCATCACTGTCAACGGCGTACTCGCCAGGACGGTCACCGATGCGGCGATCGTGCTGGACGCGGCATCGGGCAACGCGCCGGGCGATCTGCATCAGCCGCCGCCGGTGCAGACGTCGGACTACGTCGGGCAGGCGCCCGGCCCGCTGCGGGTCGCGCTGTCCACCAAGTTCCCGTTCACCGGTTTCCGGGCCAAGCTGCATCCGGAGATCCGCGCCGCCCTGGAAGCCACCGCGGCGCAGCTCGAAGAACTCGGTCACACCGTCGTGGCCGCCGATCCCGGATACAACCTGGCCATGTCGTGGAGCTTCCTGTCCCGCTCGACGTCGGGCCTGATCGAATGGGCGGATCGGCTCGGCCACGACGTCACGCTGGACAAGCGCACTCGAGCCAACCTCCGCACCGGTTTCCTGCTGTCGCAGAACACGCTGCGCAAAGCCCGCGCCCGAGAGGCTGCGTCGCACCGCCGGATCGGCTGGATCTTCAACATCGCCGATGTCGTCCTCGCGCCCACCACCGCGCAACCGCCACCACGGGCGCACGAGTTCGACACGCTCGGCGGCCTGGCCACGGACCGCGCCATGATCCGTGCATGCCCCGTCACCTGGCCGTGGAACCTGCTGGGCTGGCCCTCGATCAACATCCCCGCCGGGTTCACGTCCTCGGGCCTGCCGATCGGTGTGCAACTGATGGGCCCGGCCGACAGCGAGCCGCTCCTCGTCTCGCTTGCCGCCGCTCTCGAGGCCATCAACGGGTGGTCGAACAAGCAGCCGCAGGCGTGGTGGACTCCGTCGACGGCGCCCGACCCGGAGCCCACCGGCAGCTCCATTGCGCAGATCACGCCAGGCGAAGTGGCGTAGTGTCATCGACCATGACAGCGCGGAACTGGGCTTATGCACTTCCGGCGCTGGCCGTGGTCGGTGGTGCCGTGGCCGGTATGCCGACGGCCAATGCGGACAACAAGCGACTCAACGACAGCGTCGTCGCCAACGTCTACACGATGCAGCATCAGGCCGGCTGTACCACCGACATCAAGATCAACCCGAAACTGCGACTGGCCGCCCAGTGGCACACCGATGACGTGCTGAACAACCGCGCCCTCAACGGTGACATCGGTTCGGACGGCTCCACCGTCGCCGATCGTGCGCGCAACGCCGGCTACGCAGGGGCGGTATCCGAGACGACGGCGATCAACCCGGCGCTGGCCATCAGCGGAATCGAGTTGATCAACCAGTGGTACCACCGGCCGGATTACAACGCGATCATGTCGAACTGCGCCAACGTCGACATCGGTGTGTGGTCGGCAAACCTGATCGATCGCACCGTTGTGGTCGCGGTTTACGGCACGGGTGATGGTGCGCCTCCGGTGCAGTCACCCGGCAGGCCGTTCGGAACGCCCGGAGCCGGCGCACCAGGCTGATTTCAGCAACGGCCACGAATAGGGAAATTCCCGATTCAAATACCTTCTCCCGGGGTTATCGTCGGACTGTCGTCGGGGTGATAACCACTGTTTTCTGGAGGGTCCATGAGTGCCAGCATCATGAAAGTGGCCGCGCTGACGTGCGCGGCGGCTGCAGTTTCAGCAAGTTTTGCCGTGCCGACGGCGTCGGCTCAGTCACGCGACGTCATCTTCGAGGTCACCGGATCGGGCACGGTGTACTCGATCGATCTCGATCCGGGCGGTCGCATCCCCGAGGACACCGCAGCCCCGTTCACGGCGAGCCAGTCCATCGGCCCTGACGTGTCGCTGCTCCAGGTCGTCGTGGTCACCAAGACCGGCAGCCAGGGTTGCCGCATCACGGTCGACGGCACCGTGGTCGCCGAACAGGCGCCGGGCGACGCAGCGCACTGCATCGCGTACCTGTAGCTAACGGGGCTGAATTCTTCTTCGCGCAAGCGCTCAGAAGCCGAGCCGGCCGAGCTGTTTGGGATCGCGCTGCCAGTTCTTGGCGATCTTGACCCGTAGGTCGAGATAAACCTTTGTGCCCAAGAGCTTTTCGATCTGCATGCGGGCCGCGGTTCCGACCTCACGCAGCCTGGCGCCACCCTTGCCGATCACGATGCCCTTCTGGCTGTCGCGCTCGACGTACAGGATGGCGTGGACATCGATGAGGTCGTCACGTCCCTCGCGTGGTTCGATCTCGTCGATGACGACTGCCAGCGAGTGGGGCAGCTCGTCACGCACACCGTCGAGCGCGGCCTCACGGATCAGCTCGGCCATCAGCACTTCCTCGGGCTCGTCGGTGAGCTCTCCGTCGGGGTAGAACGCCGGGCCCGGCGGCAGCTGGGCGGCCAGCACATCGGTCAGGACGTCGAGGTTCTCACCGGTGGTCGCCGAGACCGGAACGATCTCGCTGTCCGGGCCGACGAGCTCGCTCACCGCGATCAGCTGCGCGGCAACGCGATCCCGCGGCGCTTTGTCGGTCTTGGTGGTGATCGCGACGAGCGTGGTCCTGGGCGCGACGGCGCGGATCTGCTCGAGGATCCACCGGTCCCCCGGCCCGATCCGCTCGTCGGCTGGTATGCACAGCCCGATCACGTCGACTTCGGAGTAGGTGACCTTCACCAAGTCGTTGAGCCGCTGGCCCAATAGGGTGCGCGGACGGTGCAGACCGGGGGTGTCGATCAGGATGATTTGAAAGGTGTCGCGGTGCACGATGCCGCGGATGGTGTGGCGGGTGGTCTGAGGCTGGTTGGCGGTGATCGCCACCTTGGTTCCGACCAGAGCGTTGGTCAACGTCGACTTGCCGGTGTTGGGCCGGCCGACGAAGCATACGAACCCCGACCGGAATTCGCTCATACCGGGTTGCCCGCGCGGTCGGTGACGATCACGGTCGCGCCCGCCGACAGCTCGCGCACCGCGGCCACTCCGGCGTCATCGTCGGCCCCACCGACCAGCACGGCCGCTTCGAGTCCGGCAGCACCGCTGGACACGGCCGCGGCCACCGCCGCCTGTAAGGCGGTCAGCGCCAACGAGTTCAGCCTCACCGGTGCGCCGGCGTAGGTGCGCCCGTCGAGGTCGCGCACCGCCGCACCGTTGGACGCCTCGGCGCGGCCCATGGCGCCGCGCGCCAGCGTGACCAGCTTGGTGTCTTCGGCGTCCAGCTCACTCATCGTCACTCTCCAATTCCTCGGTCGGACTCACCAGGACGGTGCCGATGTGGACGCGTCCGCGGTGGTCCCGCCCGCCCTCGGCGAGCAGGCGCAGCCCGTCCCACGTCACCTCAGCGCCCGGCAGCGGGACGCGGCCCAGCTCGAAGGCCACCAGTCCACCGACGGTGTCGACGTCGAAGTCCTCGTCGAACTCGATGTCGTACAGCTCGCCGAGGTCCTCGATCGGCAACCGCGCCGACACCCGGTACCGCCGCTCGCCCAGGTCCTCCACCGGAGCGACCTCCGCCGTGTCGTACTCGTCGGCGATCTCCCCGACGATCTCCTCCAGCACGTCTTCGATCGTGACAAGGCCGGCGATCGCACCGTATTCGTCGACCAGCAGCAGCATGTGGACGCGGTCGCGCTGCATCTCGCGCAGCAGCGCGTCCAACGGCTTGGAGTCCGGCACGAACGCCGCGGGCCGCATCACCTCGGACACCTTGGTGCCCCGTCCCCCGTCGCTGGAGTAATACGTCTGCTGGACAAGGTCTTTCAGGTAGACCACGCCGACGATGTCGTCGACGTTCTCGCCGATCACCGGGATCCGCGAATGCCCGCTGCGCACCGCCAACGAGGTCGCCTGGCCCGCCGTCTTGTCGCCTTCGATCCACACCATCTCGGTCCGCGGCACCATCACCTCGCGGGCCGGGGTGTCACCGAGTTCGAACACCGACTGGATCATCCGCCGCTCTTCGTCGGCCACCACACCGCGTTGCTGCGCCAGGTCGACGACCTCGCGCAGTTCGATCTCCGAGGCAAACGGGCCGTTGCGGAAACCACGGCCCGGCGTCAGCGCGTTACCGAGCAACACCAGCAGTCGGCTGACCGGGGTGAGCACCACCGAAATCGCTTGCAGCGGAAGCGCAGCCAACAACGAGATCGAATACGCGTTCTGTCTGCCGATCGTCCGTGGGCCCACGCCGATCGCGACGAAGCTGACGACCGTCATGATCGCCGCCGCCGAGACGAGCCCCCAGCTGACTCCGAGGTAGTCATCGAGGTAGGCCGCCAACAGGACGGTCGCGCTCACCTCGCAGGCGATTCGGAGCAACACACAGAGGTTGATGAAGCGCGGCCGCTCGGCCATGACCCTGGCGAGCCGGACCGCACCGGGACGTTCGTCGCGTACGAGTTCCTCGACGCGGGCCATGGAGACCGTGCTGATCGCAGCATCGGTGGCCGCGAAGAGACCGGCAACGCCGACCAGAGCGATCGCGCCGATCAACTGACCCAGGTTGTTCACGGTTCGTCGAAGAATCGGGACTTGTCCAGCAGGCGCCGGTCCTTCTCGGACTGAAGATCCTGGTGGTAGGCCTCGACCTGGTCGGCGACCCATTCCTCGAGCAGTTCCCTCTGCAGCGCGAACATCTCCTTTTCCTCATCGGGTTCGGCGTGGTCGTACCCCAGCAGATGCAGCACTCCGTGCACCGTCAGCAGAGCGAGTTCCTGGCCGAGCGAATGGCCGGCCGCAGCGGCCTGATCTGCGGCGAACGGCGGGCACAGCACGATGTCGCCGAGCATCGCCGGTCCGGGTTCGGGCGCATCCGGCCTGCCACCCGGTTCGAGCTCGTCCATCGGGAAGCTCATCACGTCGGTGGGACCGGGCAGGTCCATCCAGCGCATGTGCAGGTCCGCCATCGCCGAGGTGTCCAGCAGCACCATCGACAGTTCTGCGGCAGGATTCACCTTCATCTTGCGGATGACGAATCGGGCGATGCTGATCAGTTCCTCTTCGGAAACGTCGATGCCCGATTCGTTGGACACCTCAATGCTCATCGTGAATTCCGTTACCGCCGCGGCCGACTGCCGGACGCGCGTCGCTGCGCCCTGTTCATGAGGTCGGGTTCCTCGGACTTCGCATAGGCGTCGACGATGTCGGCCACCAACCGGTGCCGCACCACGTCGGCGCTGGTGAGTTCGGCGAAGTGAATGTCGTTGATGTCGTCGAGGATTCGCATGGCCGCGTGCAGTCCCGAGGACGCGCCGCCGGGCAGGTCCACCTGCGTGATGTCCCCGGTGACGACGATCTTCGACCCGAAGCCGAGTCGGGTGAGGAACATCTTCATCTGCTCGCCGGTGGTGTTCTGCGCCTCGTCGAGAATGATGAACGCGTCTGAGAGCGTCCGCCCACGCATATATGCGAGCGGTGCGACCTCGATGATGCCTGCGTTCATCAGCTTCGGGATCGATTCGGGATCCATCATGTCGTGCAGTGCGTCGTACAGCGGCCGCAGATAGGGGTCGATCTTCTCGCTGAGCGTGCCCGGCAGGAAGCCGAGACGTTCGCCGGCCTCTACCGCGGGCCGGGTGAGGATGATTCTGCTGACCTGTTTGGACTGTAATGCGTTGACGGCCTTGGCCATTGCCAGATACGTCTTGCCGGTGCCCGCGGGACCGATGCCGAAGACAATGGTGTGCGCGTCGATGGCGTCGACATAACGCTTCTGGTTCAACGTCTTCGGGCGGATCGTCTTACCGCGCCGTGACAGGATGTCGAGGGTCAGCACCTCCGCCGGGGATTCGTTGCCGGTTCCGGTGAGCATGTTGACGCTGTGCTTGACGGCGTCGGTGGTCAGGCGCTGTCCGCTGGCCACGATCGCGATGAGCTCGGAGATAACCCGCTCGGCCAACGCCACGTCGGCGGGCTCTCCGGAGAGGGTCAGCGCATTGCCGCGCACATGGATGTCGGCTGCCAGGATGCGCTCGAGCGCACGCAGATTTTCGTCGGCGGATCCAAGCAGACCCATGACGAGGTCGGGCGGAACATCGATGCTGCTACGAACGGTCGCGTCGGAGTCAGCGTTCGTCTCGCTGGGCGTCACGTGGGGTTTTCTGCCTGCTTTCTGGGTCTGGCCTGGTTGTTCACCAACTCCAGGCCAGTTTACCGCTGGGCACCGATGCAGCCCAACAGTCAACTGTGCAGGCCGGCTAGCCACGCCTCTGAATGTTGATTACGGGTGTGGGGCAGGATTTCGTCCGCGGTCTTGGTCCGGTCCACGCGAACGGCATTGCAATGGTTTCAACTGCTGCTCAGACGCCGACGCAATGTCGTGCTGACAGCGCCGCCGCGGCTATATATGCACGGCCACGCTCTCAGGCCGACATTGTGATCTGACGGCGCCGCTGGCGAGTCCACGGCATACACACCGGAACAATCAATGACGCAGGCCGGCTAGCCACGCTCGGCGACGAAAACGTACTGGTCGAGCCGCGACAGGGGGTGATCGGCGGTCGGCAGCGTCTTCGCCGGGGTGAGTCCGTTCGCGGCGAGCTGGTCATGCCATTCGTCCTGGGTCAGGAAGATCCTGTCGGTTCCCGCCCGGACATCCGTCAGACCGACCTGGGACCGGCCCGGAGGCGGCGACATCAGGAAGTACACCGAGGTCATGAAGGAACAGTGCGCCTGGCACACCTCGATGAAGATGACCGCGCCGCCGGGACGCAGCAGGTCGTGGATCTCCCCCAGCGTCCGCCCGACATCGAGCGCGTTGTGCACGACGTTGGAGGCCACGACGATGTCGCATGGCGGTTGACGGCGCAGATCGGCGTTCAGGTCGACCATGCCGAACCGCATCCAGGGCTTGTCGGCGAAACGCCTCTGCGCGGCGTTGAGAAAGAACGTCGAGACATCGGTGAAGTGGTAGTCGACGGGAAGGCCGTCGAGTCCCGCGACGACGTCGTTGGTCATGCCGCCGACGCCGGCCCCCAGTTCCAGGATGCGAACCGGTGATCTGTCGGCCGCAATGCGACGGACGGCGTCGGCGACGGCCGTCCGTGCGCCGAGGTTGAGATAGCGGCTGATGGCGTTGTCCCGGTAGAACGCGTCGGCGGTGGCCGTCGAGCCGTTGGGGAACAGCAGCTCCTGAACGCTGATGCGGTCGGCGACGAGGTCGGCGAGGTGTCGGTTGCAGTCGTCGAGGAACTTCCCGAACAGTGGGAGATAACCAAGGTCGGAGCAGACGTCGACGAGGCCGGACCGGATCGGCGACGGCACGTCGGCCGCCCGGCGGTAACCGCTGTCGCGATGCAGGAACCCGCGGGTCGTCAACTCGTGCAGCCATTGCCGCAGCACCCAGCGGTGCCGCTCGACGAACTGCAGGCGGTCGGCGATCTCGTCGGCGGTGTGGGTGGCGCCGTCACCCAGTACCGGCTCCAGTACCCGCCAGATGGCGTGCAATCCGAACAGGTCCAGATCGCTGCGTGCGGACGGGATCCGGCTCATGTCCAGGTCGTTCGCGCGGTGTTGGGACGGGCCGCCCGCTTCGGCGTTCACCGTGTGCACGACGTCATCCAGTGTGGCGCCGCCGAGAAGCTCGGAAACCACTACTTCACAACTGAATTCGGTCTTGATCCGCCGACGCAGGGTCAACGCGGTCAGAGAGTCCAGCCCAAGCGCCACCAAGGGCACGGTGCTGTCGAGCGCCTGCGGGTCGTCGGCGCCGAGCGCCTCGGCCAGCAGTTGCAACATCCGCCGCGGCACGTCCACCTCATCGGCACTCTCGGCCGGAACAGCGGACGCCTCTTCCCTTGTGGACTTCAGCTGCGAGAGCGTCGGTCCGTATCCCAGCGCTGAAAGGACCGCACGGGCACGGTCCCAGTCGAACGCGGCAACCGCGGCGTTTCCCGGTAATCCGCCCAGGCCCAACGCAATAGCGTCCTGCGAGCGCATCGGGAGGTAGCCGACCTCGGCGAGGTTGGCGCTGTCCTGGCCCTGGTACACGGCCCACTGGCCCCACTGCACCGACACACAGTCACGCCCGTCGGTGCGCAGCCCCGCTGCGTGGGCGTCGAGCATCCGATTCGCCGCGGCGTACATGATCTTGCCCCGCCCCCCGAGCACCGCCGCCGTCGACGAACACATGAGCACCCGAGCGTCGGCGGCGAGAGTAACGGTGTCCAGCACATGTGAGATGCCGACGACCTTGCCGCGCAACGCGGCGTCGAATTTCGCTTCGGTCAGATCAGCGAGTCGCATGTCGGCCGCACTGCCCCCGTCGAGCGCCGCGTGGATGACGAGATCGACGTGGTCGTCGCCGATGTCGTCGGCCAGTCGTCGCACAGCTGTCGGATCGGCGATATCGCAGGCGATGACCCCGATATCGGCCGCGCCACGGGTCTTGACGGCGCGCAACCGCCGCGCGATGTCGGCTGTCTCCCCCGAGCGGTTCACCAGGGTGATTCGACGCGCGCCGCCGCTCGCGGCGTGTTCGCAGAACTCCATCCCGACGTTGCCGGTACCCCCTGTGATCAGGACATGCCGGTCCGTCAGCGGCGATGCGGCGGCATTCGGATCGGTGTCGATGAGACGTTTCGCGTACAACCCGTCGCGGCGCAGTGCCAGTTCCGGTTCGTCGGCGGTGTGCAGTGCCGCGATGATCGCCGCTGCCGATTCGGGACGCGCAATGTCGGACGAGAGGTCGAGATGGCGGAAGGCGGTGTCCGGGTATTCGCCTCCAAGGCAACGGAATCCGGCACTGATCGCGGCGGGTACCGGGTGCGGAGGTCCATCGGCCGCGACCACTGCCTCTCCGCCGACGGTGATCAGCCAGTAGTCCTTCACCGGGGACTCGAACCACCACGTCCGGTCGGTGAAGAACCGGGTGACGTGTTGGGCGGCGTCGGCCTGGCTCATCGCGCCGAGTGCGGGCAGCAGGACGACGAGGGATTCGATGTCGTCGGCGGCCGCGTGTTCGGCGATCAGTCGTGCCGACAGTTCCTGGGTCTCGGCATGTGCACACAAGGCGGGCGCGAGGTCGCCGCCGGTGAGATCGATGATGCCGAGGCGGCGCGGCGGCGCCATCGACCGCCGCGTCAGCGCGGTCCACTCCTCGACGATGACCTGCGGACGTGGCGCGTCGCGCTCCAGCTCCGCCGCGTGCGCCGGCGCGAGTGGTGCGGTGCACCCCTCGTAGGGCAACCACAGCGATGATTCGTTGAACTGCGTGTTGGGGAAGTCCAGCAGCGGAAGCGTCACGGGCCCATCGTTTTCCGTGCGCAGCGCGTCCCACCGGTAACCGATGTCGTTGACCGCGATCACCCCGAGGTTGCGGGTGAACACCGACAGGTCGCTCGCGTTCTTGTCGGAGGTGCCGACAACGGTTGCGGACTGAGCGGCCAGAACATCGAGGTTCTCCTGTAGCGCGTATTGCAGCGTCGGATGCTCGGCGAGCTCGACGAAGGTATCGGCCTGGTCGGCCACGGCCGCGGCGACCGCGCGGTCGAATCGGACGGTGTTGCGCAGATTCCAGAACCAGTACTCGGCGAGACCGATGGCGGGTGTGACGCTCTCGCCGAGAGTCGACCCGATGAAGTCGATGTCGCTGTCCAGGAAACGCTGGTTACGCACCCGATCGCGAACCGCCGCTTCGATCTCGTCGCGGAACTGATTGACGATGCTGGTGTGCGCCGGGTAGCGAACCGGGATCACCCGGGTGAATCGGCCGTTCGCCGCCAATGCGTCCACGGTTGCCGCAACGGTGTCACGGTCTCCGGAAATACCCACCAGCCGTGGCGAATTGATCACCGACACCTGCGCCCATCCGCACTGGCGGGCCAGCACGCTCTCACACTCGTCGCGGTCGGCGGCCACCACCGCCATTGCGTAGTCGTCCGACGAGATGTTCTCGGCCGCTCGCGCCCGTGTGCCCACGATCAGCACCGCATCCTCGAGGGTCATCTTTCCCGCCAGGTAGGCACCCGCGATCTCACCTTGGCTGTGACCGATGACGGCAGCCGCGTCGACGCCGACCGAACGCCACATCGCCCCGAGCGCAACCATCTGCATGAACAGCGCCGACTGCACCACTGTGGTGGCGTCGCCGACAACGGAGCCCAGCAGGTAACCCAGGGGCGATTCCCCGAACAGTTCGCCGAACAGGTTGTGGCAGCGGTCGATCTCAGCGCGAAACGCCGGAGACGATTCGTAGAACACGCTGCCCATGCCCGGCCGCTGCCCGCCTTGGCCGGGCAGGACGAACGCGAGCCGGTGTGCCGCCGCGGAATTGTCCCCACGGACCAGCGCGCTGTGCTCGCCGCCGTCGACGACACACCGCAGCGACTCCTCGAGGACGGCGCGCTCCGCGACCATCGACAGCACCCGGTACCGCCGCGCGGCACGGGTCCGAAACAGCATGTCGGCCAAGCGTTCCGGGGGCACGGTCGGGTGATTGCGGAGGTAGTCCAGGAGTGCGGCGGCTTCGGACCGCAGCAGGCTCGGGGTGTCCGCCGAGAGCAGTACGGGAATCGTTCCGTCGGGCAGCCGGTACTCAGAAATCGTCGTGTTCCTCTCCGACCGGCATGCCGATGATGGTGTGCGCATTGACCCCGTCCGCCCCGTACGACGACACCGCGCCGTACCGGCTTCCGCGTTTCGGTCCCCACGGATGCAGCTTGGTGGCCAACCGCAGACCCGTTGAGTCCCAATCGATGAGTCTGGTGGGGTTATCGGTGAACAGCGACGCCGGGACATGACCGTGCCAACCGGCGAGCAGTACCTTGATCAAGCCCAGCATTCCGCCCGCCGCCTGCGCGTGGCCGATGTTCGACTTCGCCGACCCCACGTAGGCGGCGGATCCGGCTGCGCCGTACGTGTTCAGCAGCGCGGTGAGCTCGGCCCGGTCCCCGGCCCTGGTCGCGGTGCCGTGCCCCTCGATCATGCCCACATCCGCAGCGTCGATACCCGAGGAGGCGATGACCCGGCGGATCAGCTTCTCCTGCGCCTCCGAACGGGGCGTCAGGATCGGTTTCCCCTTGCCGTTGTGGTTGTAGTGGCTGGCCAGGATGCGGCCGAAAACCCGGTGGCCGAGGCGTTTTGCGCGGGACTCGGTCTCGATGACCACGAACCCGCCGCCCTCGGCCCACAGTGTTCCGCTGGAGTCGTCGGCGTAGACGCGGCAGTGTCCGTCGGTGGCCAGTTCGTTCTGCCTGGCGAAGTCGTAGATGATGGCCGGCGACCCCATGACGCACACACCACCGGCCAGCGCCCAGTCGCATTCGCCGTTACGCACCGAGGACGCGGCCAGGTGCAGCGCGGTCAACGACGAGGCACAGCCGGTGTTCACGGTCGCGCATGGACCGGCCAAGCCGAGGCTGTGTGAGACGCGGCCTGCGATGCCTTCGGTGATGCGGCCGACGGTGCGGTAGCCGGAGTACTCGTCGGCCTGTCCCCCGGCGGGCCCGTATTCCGTGGGGTACGCCCCGACGAAGCAGCCCGCCTCCTCCTCGTCGAGTGCATCCGGGTTGATTCCGTTGTTCTCCAACGCTTTCCACGCCAGGAGCATGGCGAGGCGTATCTGCGGACTGGTGACGGTCGCCTCGCGTGCGCTGATGTTGAAGAAGACCGGATCGAATGCGCCGGGGTCGTCGAGAAACCCGCCGGCATCGCATGCGTTGGCCCAGCCTTCGAGCCGGGACAGCGACAGCATGTCATCCACCGGCCATCCGCGATCGCGAGGAAGCCGCCCGATCAGCTCGCGTGACTCGCTCAGCGCCCTCCAGTACTCCGACGGGGCGCGCACACCACCGGGCGCCTCCAGCGACATCCCCGATACGACGATCGGATCGGCGTCGTTCACAACAGTTCTCTGATCGCGGCGACATGATCGAGAAGGAAGAAGTGGCCACCCTCGAAAATCATGACGTCCACATCGTCGCTGTGCTCGCGCCACCCGTGCAGATCCGCCATCGACACGATGGGGTCCTGATCACCGCCGATCACCTGGATCCGGGCAGCGATCCGCGCGCTCGGCTCACACGAATACGTCTGCGCGGCACGGTGATCGGCCTTGACGACGGGGAACGTCATCGTGACGAGTTCGGGGTCGGCGATCACGTCGGCATTGGTGCCGCCGAGCCACCGCAGGTGGGCGAGCAGACCCTGGTCGTCCTTCGGCGCGGGCGGTTTACCGGCGACCCGGTGCGGGGCGACGGCCGCCAGGACGGTGAGCTGTCGCACCTTCACTCCCGCCGCCTCGGCGAGCCTGGCGAATTCGAACGAGACGAGCGCCCCCATGCTGTGACCGAGCGTGGTGATCGGACTCCCGTTGTTGGCCTCCGAGGCGACGAACTCGGCGAAGGCGCCCGCAGCGATGTCCTCGAGCGTCGCCAACGGCGGTTCGCCCGCACGGTCCTGTCGGCCCGGATATTGGAAGGCGATGACCTCGAAGTCGTCGCTCAAGACCTTGGAAAACTGCCGGTACCAGGAGGCCCCGGCACCCGCATGCGGGAACAACAGCAGCGTTGGACGATCGCTCGACTCCCGATTGTGGAATTTCCGCATCCACTCCGGAGCGACAGCATGGCTCGGCACGGTAGGTTAATTTAGCCTAACCTGACTTAGCCGCGGGCTCTCCCTACGTGTGGGCGGCCCATCGGTTCGTGAGCACACCGAGGGCTCCCAAGGCGACCGCCGCCGCCGTCGAGGTACGCAACACCGTTGGCCCGAGTCGCACGACCGCGGCGCCCGCCGTCGACAGTGCGGCGACCTCGTCGTCGGCGATGCCGCCCTCCGGACCGATGACGAGGAGCAGTGAATCAGCTTCTGCGACAGGCACCTCGGCGATCGGCTGCGTCGCCGACTCGTGCAAAACGAGGACCGGAGTCGACTCGATGTCGCGTACCCGCTCCACCAGTTCGGTCGTGGACACCACCCCGCTGACCTCGGGTATGTGCGCGCGGCGCGACTGCCGCGCGGCCGATCGGGCGACGGCCCGCCATCGGCGAAGGCCCTTGTCGACGCGGTGTTGTCCGTCCCAGCGCGCGACGCTGCGCGACGCCTGCCAGGCGACGAATGCGTCGGCACCGGCCTCGGTCGCCAACTCGATGGCCAGTTCGGAACGGTCCGACTTGGGCAGGGCCTGGACGACGGTGATCCGCGGCCGCCGAATCGCGACAGCGCGAAGGTCGATCACCCGCGCCGTCAGCCTGCCCTTGCCGACGTCTTCGATGACGCAGCGGGCGATAGTGCCCGCACCGTCGCTGAGGTCGAGTTTCTCGCCGGCCCGAATCCGTCGCACGTTCGCCGCGTGGAAGCCTTCGTCGCCCTCCACCACGGCCAGCTCACCTACTGAGGGCAGCGCGTCGACATAGAAGAGCGCTTGCGTCACGGGCTCTCAGCGACCGCTGAACGTCTCGCGCAGCCGGCTGAAGAGTCCACCGCCGGCGGCGTTGGCGCGCGCGGTCCGGACCTCTGCGGTGTCCCGGCTGCGCTTCTCCTTCAGCTTGCGCAACAACTCGATGTCCTCGTGGTCCAACCGCGAGGGCACCACGACATCGATGTGGGCGTGCAGGTCTCCGCGCACGCCGGAGCGCAGATGCGGCATCCCGTGTCCGCGCAGCGTCGTGACCTGTCCCGGTTGGGTTCCCGCCGCGATCGTGATGTCGGTCGGCCCGTCGAGGATCGCGTCGACGCTGACGGTGGTGCCCAGCGCCGCGTCGACCATCGGCACCGAGATCGTGCAGTGCAGATCGTCGCCGTCGCGGACGAAGATGTCGTGCGCCTTCTCGTGCACTTCGACGTACAGGTCGCCCGCCGGGCCACCGCCCGGCCCGACCTCGCCCTGCGCGGCGAGCCGTACGCGCATCCCGTCGCCGACGCCCGCGGGGATCTTGACGCTGATCTCGCGGCGCGCGCGCACCCGGCCGTCGCCGCCGCACCGATGACACGGATCGGGAATGACCTCACCGACACCGCCGCACACCGGGCAGGGCCGTGACGTCATCACCTGGCCCAGCAGCGAGCGTTGAACGGTCTGCACCTCGCCCTGTCCATGGCAGGTGTCACACGTGACGGGGACGGACTTGCCGTGGGTGCCCTTGCCCTGACACAGATCACACAGCACGGCGGTGTCGACGGTGACCTGTTTGGTCACGCCGGTCGCGCACTCCGAGAGGTCCAGCCGCATCCGCAGCAGCGAATCCGAGCCGGGCCGCACCCGGCCGACCGGCCCGCGCGTGGAGGTGCCGCCGCCGAAGAACGCCTCGAAGACGTCGCCGAGTCCACCGAATCCGCCGAACCCGTTGCCCGCAGCGGCGGCGGATTCCAGCGGATCGCCGCCCAGGTCGACAATGCGGCGCTTCTCCGGATCGCTCAGCACCTCATAGGCGGCGCTGATCTCCTTGAACCGCGCCTGCGCCTCCTCGTCCGGGTTGACGTCGGGGTGCAACTCCCTGGCCAGTTTCCGGTACGCGCGCTTGATCTCCGTATCACTCGCGCCTTTGCTCACGCCGAGCAGCCCGTAGTAATCGCGTGCCACGCTGACCTTGCCTGACCTTTCCTTTGCTTGTCGTTAGCCGGATCTATCGGCTACCTAAGACTTCCCCGATATAGAGCGCAACCGCAGCGACGTTGGCGATAGTCCCCGGATAGTCCATCCGTGTCGGCCCCAGTACACCCATCCCGCCGTACACCTTGCCCGAACTTCCGTATGCAGTGGTAATCACCGACGTCCCCGCCATCGCCTCGGCCTCGGTTTCGTGGCCGATCCGCACGGTGATCTTGCCCGCCTCCTGCTGCGCCGCCAGCAGTCGCAGCACCACCACCTGTTCCTCGAGCGCTTCCAGTACCGAACGAAGCGACCCGCCGAAGTCCGCGGTGTTGCGGGTGAGATTGGCCGTGCCGCCCAGCACCAGCCGCTCCTCGCTGTGCTCGACGAGCGTCTCCACCAGCATCGTGGCCGACCGGCCGACCGCGTCGGCGAGCCCGCCCTTGCCGTTGAGCCCAGAGGCGAGGTCGGCGACAGCGACGGACGCCGCCGCGAGCGGCTTGCCCTCCAGGGCCTGCCCCAGCAGATCGCGCAGCTTGGCCACGTCGTGCTCGTCCAGCGCGTCCCCCAGTTCGACGATGCGCTGGTCGACGCGACCGGTGTCGGTGATGACGACGAGCAGCAGCCGCGCAGGCGTCAACGCGACCACCTCGAGGTGACGAACCGATGACGTCGACAACGTCGGGTACTGCACGATCGCGACCTGACGCGTCAGTTGCGCGAGCAACCGGACCGCCCGCCGCAGCACGTCGTCGAGGTCGACACCGGATTCCAGGAAGCCGAGGATCGCGCTCCGTTCGGCCGACGACAGCGGTTTGACGTCTTCCAGCCGGTCGACGAATTCGCGATAGCCCTTCTCCGTCGGCACTCGCCCGGAGCTGGTGTGCGGCTGCGCGATGTAACCCTCGGCCTCCAGAACGGCCATGTCGTTGCGAACCGTCGCGCTCGAGACGCCGAGGTTGTGGCGCTCGACGAGCGACTTCGAACCGATCGGCTCCTTGGTGGCCACGAAGTCGGCGACGATCGCACGCAACACCTCGAATCGACGATCATCGGCGCTACCCACGCGTTCACCTGCCTCCCGGCTCGACCACTTTCCACTTGGTGTTCATTTTACGGCCATCATCAGCGGAGATACCGCGCGCGCGGCTGTCAGCGTAATTGCGATAGCCTTCCGAAGGTGAAGCGTTGGTCTCGGGGGACGACGCGGGGGTTCGATTCGTGATCTTCAAAGGGGTGCGCGACGGGCGGCCCTACCCCGAGCACGGGCTGTCGCATCGGCAGTGGGCACAGATCCCGCCCCGGCAGATCCGGCTCGACGAACTGGTGATGACCACGACCGTGCTGGCGCTCGACCGTCTGCTGTCGGAGGACTCGACGTTCTACGGGGACCTGTTCCCTCATGCGGTGAAATGGAACGGCGACGTCTATCTGGAGGACGGGTTGCATCGCGCGGTGCGGTCGGCGTTGCGCAATCGCGTCGTGCTGCATGCGCGGGTGTTCGACATGGATATTCCGATGTCCGAGCAGGTCTCGGTCTAGCGGACGTCCGCCGCCACAACGTCAGGACGGGTTCGAGTCAGCAGGACGATGCCGGTGAGGATCTGCCACGCCAAGATCGTGTACACACAGGCCCGCTCGACGAGGCCGATGTGCGCGAAGTCGGTCGCCCATCTGGCATAGGTCTGCAGCATCGCCCCGATCACCAGGCCCGCGATGCCGATCATCACCCCGATCGGGGTGTACCAGCGCGCTGCCAACCCGCGACCCACCACGGCCGAACCCACGACGACAGCGAGGTTGCCGCCGCAGATCGCCAGGAATGCGCCGAACCCGTGCAGCCATTCGTAGCCCTCGTTCCACAGCGGGGAGAACCCGTGCACGTACCCGATCAGGGCGTTGCCGGCGGCGTTGGTCGCCGCCAGCAGCACGAACACCGTGCCCGTCCACCCGCCGCGGACGGCGCGTGCCGCGAGGACGGCCCCGCCCAAGAAGAACGCACCCTGCAGATAGAAGGCCGAGTTCATCAGCGGCGCGCGCGGCGACCATTCGGGCACACCGAGCACGCTGATGTATTGCGCGACATAGCTGTACGACGGGACGGCGGCCGCGGCGATCGCCTCGAAGGCGATGAAGACGACGGCTGCGACGATCCACAGAGCGGCGGTCACGGTCCTCAGACGCCGCGATGTCGTCACATCCTCAACCGTAGAGCAGTGCGGATGTCCGAGGTGGACGGAAGCTGCCGGGATGACTCAGGTTAGGCTAGGCTAACTACCTGCACGCCGAGCAGAGGATGTTCACCATGGGAAGAGGCTTGCAGGGAGCCCTACTGCGAAGCTTCGGGGGGCGGGACCACGAAGCCACTGTCGTCGAGGTCGCGCGGATAGCTCCGCACTTCGTCCGGATCACGATGACCTCACCGACCCTCTTCTCCGACGTCACGGTCGAGCCGACGGCGTTTCTGCGGTTCTGGTTTCCCGACCCCGAGGGCAGCGACAGCGAGTTCCAGCGTGTCTACACGATCGTGTGGGCCGAGCCGGACTCAGGGCGATTCGCGGTGGACGTGGTGCTGCACGAACCGTCCGGACCCGCCAGCCACTGGGCCGCCAGGGCCGAGCCGGGCATGACCCTTCCCGTTGTGTCATTGGGCTCCAGGGGTTTTCATGTTCCCGACGAGTTGCCCGCAGGCTTCCTGCTGATCGGCGACTCGGCCTCCATTCCCGCCATCAACTCGATCGTGGCGGTGATTCCCGCCGACGTCGATGTCGAGGTGTATCTGGAACGGCACTCCGCCGACGACGACCTCATACCTCTCGAGGACCACGCGCGGCGCACCCTGCACTGGGTGGACAGGACCGACGATCTCAGCCTGGCCACTGCCATCGAGGATCGCGACTGGTCGGATTGGTATGCGTGGGCGGGACCGGAGGCCGGCTCGCTGAAGCACTTGCGCAAGAGACTGCGCGAGGCATTCGGATTTCCCAAGACCGACCTGCACGCCCAGGCGTATTGGACGCAAGGTCGCGAGATGGGCAGCCGCCGCGACAGCGATGACAAGCCCGCCGAGACTGTCGAAAACCTCGATTCGACCCCGGCGCCGACGGTGCTGACCGAACCCGCCGCATCCAAGGGACGTTGGCGTTCGCAGGCCGCCAAGGATCTGCTGGCGCCGGTGAAGCCACAGCTGATCGCGACGGGCGTGCTCGAGCTGTTGATCACCCTGCTGCAGTTGGCGCCGTTCGTCGTGCTGGTCGAACTGGCCAGGCAGTTGTTGGCAGGCGCCGGCGAGTCCGCCTTGCGCGGCACGCTGATCGTGTTCGTGGCGCTCCTCGGTGCCGGCGCCATGCTCAGTGCGGGACTTCTGTTGTGGCTGCACGTGGTTGACATGCGGTTCAGTGCACAGGTTCGCCGCCGGCTGCTCGACAAGCTGGCGCGGCTCCCGCTGGGATGGTTCACGCAACGCGGGTCGGGTGCGGTCAAGAAGCTCGTTCAGGACGACACGCTGTCGCTTCATTATCTGGTCACCCACGCGGTGTCGGACGCGGTGGCCGCGGTCGTCGCGCCGCTCGCGGTGCTCGTGTACCTGTTCATCGTCGACTGGCGGTTGGCGTTGATCCTGTTGCTGCCGATCCTGATCTACATCATCACGACGTGGACGATGGTGTATCAGAGCGGTCCGAAGATCACCGAGGCGTCCAAGTGGGCCGAACGGATGAACGACGAAGCCGCGGCGTATCTCGAAGGCCAGCCGGTGATCCGGGTGTTCGGCGGCGCGGCGGCCTCCTCGTTCCGGCGGAGCCTGGACGACTACATCGACTTCCTCAACGTCTGGCAGCGGCCGTTCATAGGCAAGAAGACCTTCATGGACATCGTCACGCGCCCGTCGACGTTCCTATGGCTCATCGCCTCGGCGGGAACACTTTTGGTGATCTCCGACGCGATGGAGCCGACGACGCTGCTGCCGTTCCTCATCCTCGGCACCACCTTCGGAACACGTCTGTTGGGTATCGCGTTCGGATTCGGCGGTCTACGTGAGGGCATGCAGGCTGCCCGCCGCATCGCTGTCACCCTCTACGAGGACGAGCTCCTCAGCGTGACGCCCGCAGCCACCGACACCGTTGCGCCGGGCACGGTCACCTTCGACAACGTCGACTTCGGTTACCGCACAGGCGTTCCCGTCATCCACGACGTGAACTTCACCCTGCGACCGGGAACCGTGACAGCGCTGGTGGGCCCGTCGGGCTCCGGGAAGTCCACGCTTGCCTCACTGCTCGCGCGATTCCACGACATCGACACCGGCGCCATCCGGATCGATGGTCGCGATGTGCGTTCGCTGACGCCCGACGAGCTGTACACGCAGGTCGGTTTCGTCTTCCAGGATGTCCAACTGGTCCACGGGTCCGTCGCAGACAACATCGCCCTGGCCCGGCCGGAGGCGACCGCCGACGAGGTCAGGGCCGCGGCCAGGGACGCGCAGATCCACGAGCGGATCATGCGGCTGCCCGACGGATACGACACCGTCCTCGGCGCCAACAGTCAGCTCTCGGGAGGCGAACGCCAGCGCCTGACCATTGCACGCGCCATCCTCGCGGACACTCCGATACTGATCATGGACGAGGCGACCGCGTTCGCGGACCCGGAGTCGGAATACCTTGTGCAGCAAGCGTTGGGACGGCTGATCCGCAACCGGACGGTGCTGGTGATCGCCCACCGTCTGCACACCATCACCGAGGCCGACCAGATCGTCGTGCTCGACCGCGGTCGCATAGCCGAAATCGGCACTCACACCGATCTCCTCGACGCCGACGGCCGCTATCGGCAGCTGTGGGACAGCCGCAGCGGCGACGCACGCGCCCACGGCGCACTCACCGGGGAGGCCACCCGATGATCCGCAATCTGCTGCGCCTGATCCCCGCCGAGCACCGCGGGGTGCTCACCACCTACACCGTGCTGTCGTTCGTCTCGGTGATCCTGCGAGCCGCGAGCGCTCTGCTGTTGGTACCGCTGCTCGGCGCCTTGTTCACATCCACCCCGGCCGACGCGCTGACGTGGCTCGGCGCGCTGACCGCGGTCACCGCCGCAGGCTGGCTCGTCGACATGATCCTGGCGCGCATCGGTTACCGCATCGGTTTCGCACTGGTCGACGACACTCAGCACAGGATGGCCGATCGGCTGACCAACATCCCGCTGGGCTGGTTCACTGCCGACAACACCGCGATGGCACGACAGGCGATCGCCGCGAGCGCACCCGACGTCGTCGCGTTCGTCGCGAACCTGCTCACGCCGTTCCTGGGCGCGGTACTGCTGCCCGCGGCGATCACGGTCGGTTTGTTCGTCGTCTCCTGGCAACTCGGTGTGACCGCGGCCATCACGCTGCCGCTGCTGCTCGGCGCGCTCGTCGCAAGCCAGCGGATCGTGCGGGCCGCCGACGCCGCCGACTCCAGGGCACACAACGAGCTGACCGAGCGGATCCTGGAGTTCGCACGCACCCAGCAGGCGTTGCGAGCCAGCAGGAGGGCGACCTCCGCGCGCAGCCAGACGGGTGCGGCGGTGACCTCGGCGCAGGGTGCCACGATGCGGCTGCTGCTGTTCCAGATTCCGGGCCAGCTGTTGTTCAGCGTGGCAAGCCAGATCGCGCTCATCGCGCTGGCCGGCACCGTCACCACCTTGGCGGTGGGCGGCCAGATCGGCGCACCCGAGGCCGTCGCGCTCCTGATCGTCACCGTGCGGTTCCTGGAACCGTTCACCGTGCTGGCCGACCTCTCCACCGCCGTGGAGAACTCCCGTGGAGTACTGACGAACCTGCGCACCATCATCGACGCGCCCGGTGCCGCGCACGTCGCCGCCGACGCGGTGCCTTCAGCCGGAACCCGTTCGCCCCGTGTCGAATTCCGCGGCGTCGGCTTCCGCTACGGCAGCGCCGACGCCGAGGACGTCCTGTCCGACCTCGACTTCGTCCTCGAACCGGGGACCACGACGGCGATCGTCGGACCGTCGGGGTCGGGTAAGAGCACGATCCTGTCACTCATCGCGGGGTTGCACACACCGTATCGCGGCCAGATCCTCGTCGACGGCGCCGATGTCGACGATCTCGACTTGGGCACCCGCAGAGCGCTGGTGAGCATGGTGTTCCAGCATCCGTATCTGTTCGACGGGTCGATTCGCGACAACGTGCGTGCCGGCCACCCTGAGGCCGATGACAAGGACATCCGCGACGCGATGTCGTTGGCGCGGGTCGACGAGATCGTCTCGCGCCTACCCGATGGCGAGTCCACCCGCGTCGGCGAGGCAGGCGCGGCGCTCTCCGGTGGCGAGCGTCAGCGGGTGAGCATCGCGCGGGCACTCGTCAAGCCGGCGGGCATGCTGCTGATCGACGAGGCGACCAGCGCACTGGACACCGAGAACGAGTCGTCGGTCACCGATGCGATTAGAGACGACCCTCGCCGCCGCACGCGCGTCATCATCGCGCATCGGTCCACCGCCATCCGCGATGCCGATCAGGTGTTGTTCGTCGACGGCGGAGCGATCATTGAGCAGGGCACGATCGACGAACTCACCGAGCGCGGTGGACGTTTCGCCGAATTCTGGCTCCAGCATGAGAAAAGCTCTGGCTGGCGGATCGGCGCGGAGGTCTAGCGTTCGGTCAGCCCGCGGCCCTGTGCGCAATCTCGGGCGTGGAGGCGTTGGCCCTGCCTGATGGTCGCTCGGACAAGCCTCGATTTGCGACGAGGTCGGAGCCGAGAATCCTGTCAGACAGCAGTCCCAGGCAGGAGAGGTTGGGAAAGCCCGGTCCCTGGGTGAGTCCGGACAGTCCGGGCAGGAACAGTTTCGGTGTGATATCGGTGAGCGCCAGATCGTCGCCGATGAACTCCTGCAACGACTCACCGGTGAGTGGACCGCCCAAGCCGAGTTCAAGCAGATCCAGTGCATCCTGGCCCAGCAGCGGCACGAACCACAGCGCGTCGGCACCTGACCCGTCGATCACCAGGTCGAAGCCGTGCGCGGTCTCGAGATTCTCGCCGCCCTGATTCGTGCTCAGCGTCAGGCGGATTCGGCTGTCTCGCGCCACCGCATGCGCGACGCGGCCCCGCAGGTGACGGATCCGATCGTCGGACAGCAGCGCCTCTTGAACCCGTGCGGAGAACACCCCCCGGTCGGTGCGCGCCAACGCGTCCCGCCGTTCCTCGAGAGTGAGAGCTGTCCAGCCGGTGGGGTCGGAGAACAGCATGTTCTCGAAGAAACCCTCACCGCGCGTGAACAGGGTGACACCTGGCGAGATGACCGTGATCGTCGAAACCCGATGCCGGAAAAGCTCATTGAGCATCGATGCGGCGGTCTCGCCTCCCCCGATGACCGCGACGCGCTCGGCCGACAATTCGTTGCGCGCGGCTCGGTGCCAGAACTGCGCGATCGACAACACCCGCGGGTTGCCCGGCAGGATCGACCGCTCGGGTTGACCGGGGCCGGTGATCATCAATCCGTCTGCGAGCACCGCCTTCTCAGAGGTGTGCAGTGCCCACCGCGGCGCATCGGCTTCGGTATCGACGGCGATCCTGGTGACCTCACCGGAGATGACGTTCATCTCGCAGTTGGTTGCGACCCACCTCAGGTACTGGCTCCACCGGCGGTGGGTGGGCGCGGGCCTGCCGCGGTCGATCCATTCGGCGAACTGGCCGGTGGCGATCAGGTATGACTGCCAGCTGTGGCGCGTCATACGGTCGTCGAGTTCGGCGTTGCGGCCCGGCGCCTGGGCCCCCGCCCGCAGGACAGGGAACGACGAGCGGTACGGGAATCCGACGTCCTTCTCCGGACTGGTGCCCAGCCGGTGCTGACCGTCGGTCCAGCCACCCTCGGCCTGCCAGTTTGCCGCGACCCCGGTGCGCTCCACCGCAACGACTTCGGGCACATCGACGCCCATGTGGTTCAACTCGGCAGCCTTGGCTGCGACAGCGACAGCTTTGGCGCCTGCGCCGACGACGGCGAGGGTGGGCCTCATGGTGCAACCTCTCTCAGCGAGTCCTGCCACATCGACTGCAGGGTGGCGACGTCGTCGGCGGACAGGATGTCCGGCAGTGTGCGCCACTGCGTGCCCAGCACCTGGGAATCCCCCTCGCCGATGACCGCCGCCAGGATGGTCACCGCGTGTCGCACGGCGAGGTCGGGTTCGGGCAGTGGCGAGACGTTGGCCAGCAGAGCCCGATCCGGGCGCATCGCGCCGCCCACCGCGACGTGGATTCTGCCGAGAAAGTTCAGCAGGATCTGCGGTTCGGCATACGCCTTGAGACGCTCGGCGGTGTCGGGCCGCAGGTAACGCAGCAGCCCGTAGTCGATCCCGTCCCCCGGCATCGCATCCATCGCCCCGTGCGACGGGACTCGCATCGGGTAGATGGCGGTGAGCAGGCCAACAGTGTCGGAGGTGTCCGCGTCATGGACGAGACCGTCGGCGCGGCCATGGGTTTCCAATGCCAGCAGCGGCGTCGAAGGGTCCTGCCCGCGGTGAACCCGCCAGCGCTCGATGGTCCGTGCTGCCGCGACGGCCAACAGATTCTGGGTGGGCTCGGTTGCGTTCAGCAGCCGCTTCGAGACTTCGGCATCGGTCAGCGACATGGACACCACGACGTCGCCGACGCGGTCGGTCGGCCGAACTCGCCGGGCACCCAGAATCGGGTCGTCGCCTCGGAGTTGGTCGACCCAGAAGTCCGCTGTGTCGAGGTGGGCGGCGCGCTCGGCGAGCGCACGCGACCACCGCCGGTAGCTGGTGTGCTCCAGCGCGGGCACCGGGTCCCGCCCCGACTCGATGGCGTGCCAGCCGGCATCGAGTTCGCCGAGCACGATCCGCCACGACGCCGGGTCGAGCGCGAGGACGTGCGCAGTCAGCACGAGCACACCGGGTGCCTCGGGCTGCCGCAGCCACACCGCCGACAGCATCGAACCCTGCTGCGGAGCAAGGCGTTCCACGGCATCGCGAGAGTGCGCGGCGACTGCGTCCTCGAGCGGACCGTCAACCCACACCTCGGTGAGGATGTCCCGGGGTTCGTGCTCGACGAGCGTCATCGTGGCGAAGTCGAGGCGGCTGCGCAGCACCTCGTGACCGTCGACGACGGCTTGCAACATCCGGTCGAGGTGTGACCGGGTGATGCCGTCCGGCAACCGGATCGCCTCGGTCTGCGCCAGCCGCCGCGGCTGCCCCTGCTCGAACAGCCAGTGCACGTTCGGCAGGACGGGGATGGGTCCCGTCGTTTCGTCGTCGCGGCGACCGAACGTCACCGACTCGCTGTCGACCGCCGCGGCGAGTTCGCGGATCGTCGCGCACTCGAGCATCAGCCTCGCCCGCAACGGGATTCCGCGCCTGCGTGCACCCTGCACCACCGACAGCGCCACGATGCTGTCCAGGCCGAGCGAGAGGAACTCGGCGGTGACATCGATATCCGTGGTGTCGAGCAGCTCGGCAAGCACGGCGACGAGCCCTGATTCGGTTTCGGTTTCGGGTGCGGCCGACGGACCGTCGTCGACGGCGATGGCCGCCAGCGCTGTTTCGTCGATCTTGCCGTGTGAGGTCAGCGGCATCTGGTCGATGATCGCGATGCTCTGCGGAACCATGTAGCGCGGCAACCGTTTCGACAGCATCGCGCGCAGTTCCGAGACATCGGGCGCTGGGTCTGCGGCGACGTAGGCCATCAAACGCGGTCCGCCGCGGATCCGCTCGCGGACTGCGACGTGCGCGTGGTGCACCGCGGGGTGCGAATGCAACACCGCCGCGATTTCAGCCGGCTCGACGCGGAATCCGCGGATCTTGACCTGTGCGTCGGAACGACCCAGGAACTGCAGGGCACCGCCAGGCAGGCGTCGCACCACATCCCCGGTGCGGTACATCCGTTCGCCGGCCGCGTTCGGGTCGGCGACGAACCGGGCCGCCGTCTCGCCGGGCCTGCCCAGATATCCGCGCGTCAACTGATGGCCGGACAGGTAGAGCTCGCCCGCCACGGCGTCGGGCACGGGTCGCAGCCACGAGTCGAGCACATGGGCACGGGTCGGCGCCGTTGGCCGACCGATGGTGGGCTGTTCATGTGCGGCGATGTCCGCGACGACCGCTTCGACGGTGGTTTCGGTTGGGCCGTAACAGTTGTAGGCCGACATACCGGTGCGCGCGCATTCGTCACGGATCTGGTCCCACGCGGCGATGCCGATCGCCTCGCCACCCAGCGCGAGAACACCGAGAGGCACCGTGGTCAGCAGACCGACAGCGTACAGCTGGGCCAGCATCGACGGGGTGGTGTCGATCATGTCGATGCCGTGCCGAGCGATCGTCTCGACCAGCGCCTCGGCGTCACGCTGGACGTCACCGTCGACGATGTGCACCGAGTGGCCGTCGAGCAGCGCGACCAAGGGTTGCCAGGCGGCGTCGAACGTGAACGACCAGGCATGCGCCACGCGCAACGGATGGCTCAGCCGCGTCGCCGCAGGGCACAGGATCTGCTGCGCGTGGTCCTCGGCGTAGGCCAGCAGTGCCCGATGGGTTCCGACGACCCCCTTCGGTCGACCCGTCGTGCCCGAGGTGAACACCACATACGCGGCCTGGCCGGGGTGTGCGACGGCAGGCTCGAAGTCGTCCGGCGGTTGTACGGGTGCGGTCGACATCAGCGCATCGTCGACGACGACCGCGGGATCGCACTGACTGAGGATGTCTGCGATCCGATCGGCAGGCATGGCGGGGTCGAGGGGAACGATCACCCCGCCCGCCTTGAGCACACCGAGCATCGCGATCACGTAGGCAGGACCGCGCGAAAGACACACCGCCACCGGATCTTCCGTGCATACTCCGCGCGCCACCAACGCGGCGGCCAGTCCGTCGGCGGCCTCGTCCAGTTCGCGGTACGTGAGTGTGCCGTCCGACCAGCTGAGCGCGGGCGACGCCAGCCTGGTGTATGCGGTCTCGGTGAACTTGGTGTGCACGCCGGTGTGGCTCGATGCGGCTATCGGCTCGAAGGTGGCCGCCAGCTCTGCGTCGAGGAGCACGCTGACATCACGAAGTGCACTGCCCCACTGGGTGATCATCCGCTGCACCGTGGTCAGCAGGCGTTCACCGAGGGACTCGGGAGTCATCGCGCCCAGGGCGCCGTCGACGACCTCGACGAGCACGGTGAGTCGGTCGTCGACCATATGGGCGGCGATCGTCACCGGAAAGTGCGAAAGGCTCTCCAGCGACGCGGGCCGGAACGTGGCCCCGTTGGCGGTGAACTCTCCTCCGCCGACGAGTTCGCCCGGCGGGAAGTTCTCGTAGACCAGCAGGCTGTCGTACATCTCGCCGACACCGCCCAAGGCCCGGAGTTCGGAGTGGGCCAGGTAGCTGTGATCGCGTAGCTTCGCCGCTTCACGTTGCAGTGCAACGCATTGCGTCCCGATTCCGAGCGTCGGGTCCAACCGCACTCGAAGCGGCACGGTGTTGATGAACAGACCGATCATCGTCTCGACTCCGGTCAGTTCACTGGGGCGGCCGGACACGGTGACGCCGAACACGACGTCACTGCGGTCGGTGAACGCCGACAGCAGCACCGCCCAGCTCATCTGGACGAGTGTGTTGACGGTGACGCCCCGCGACCGTGCGGCATCGGCCAACCGCACGGTGGTGTCCCGGTCCAGTTTCAGCTCGGTGCGTCGAGGTGCACCGGCCGCAGGTTCACCGGCGGTCAGCGATGGGGTCAGCAGCGTCGGACCGTCCATGCCGCCAAGGTGTTCGGACCACAGCCGCCGGCTCACGTCCTGATCGCGCCCGGCCAGCCAACCGATGTAGTCGCGATATGGCCGCGGGGGCGGTGGCAGCACACCGACGTCACCGTTTGCGCGGTACAGGGCGATCAGTTCGCCCATGAACAGCGGTAGTGACCAGCCGTCGAGCAGGATGTGGTGGGCAACGACGACGAAACGCCGATGCGATCCGGGGACGTCGATGATCAGGAAGCGAATCGCGGGGCCGCGTTCGAGATCGAACGGCCGGAGCCGCTCGTCGGCGTCGAGCGCGTTGACCTCACCCGCCGACGCGGTGACCGTCCGCCATGGGATCTCCACCCGGGTGGGCACCACCTGGACGGGCCGAGTCAGGTCGCCGTGGAAGAAGCTCGCCCGCAGGTTCGGATGGCGCGCCAGCAGCGCAGCGGCACACTCGCGCAACAACTCCGGGTCGAACTCGTCGAAAACGTCGACGGACATGGCGATCACATAAGGGTCCTCACCCCCGCCCTCGCCGCTGTTCAGCTTCGACAGCGAGAACAACCCCTGCTGCAGCGGGCTGAGCGCCATCACATCCTCGACGGCCACCTTCGTCTCGGTGGCGGTCACGGCGCTTGATCTTCGGAAGCGGCGCCCGTCGAGGAAAACCAAGCGGTGACCGCGGCAAGCTCGTCGTCCGACAACCCTGACGCAGCCATCGGGTCGTGGTGCGCGTCGGCGTTCTGGGAGTCGCTGTCGGCAGCGTCGACGGTCGCCGCCAGCTCGTGAATGGCAGGGCGCTCGAACACCATTCGAGCTGTCAACGGGATTCCGGCGTCACGGGCGCGTGCGGCCAGCTGCACCGCCATGATGCTGTCGCCGCCCAGGCTGAAGAAGTTGTCGTTGCGTCCGATCTCGGGCACTTCGAGCGCTTCGGCGAGCATCGCGGCGAGCGTGCGTTCGGTGTCGGTGCGCGCGGGTTCGAAAGACCCAGCGGGGCCTTCGCGACCTTCCGGTGCCGGGGCGTCGGCCTCGATCACGTCGAGGTAACCGTCCGTTGTCCAGCGCGCTCGCTTGCCCGTGGCCCGTAAAAAGGTGGTCTCACCGTCGTTCTCGTGGTCGTAGACGTCACCGATGACGCCGACGGCCGCGGCATCTCGCCAATGGTCGAGCACGCTGACGCGGGCAGCGATGCCGTAGTCGTGCACCCGTCGGCGCTCCTCGCGGTCGGCGATCAGCACGTCGCGCAGTCTCTGGTCGGGATCATCGGCGAACGCGAACAGGACTCGGCCCAGCCAACGCACCAGTCGTTCGGCGGACTCCCGGCGATACAGATCAGTGCGGTAGATGACGTGGCAGCGGTAGCCCTCGTCGCCGCCGGCCGAGCCGGCAGTTTGAGCAGCGGCGAAGAAGTTGACCGACAGGTCGGCGTGCGCGACGTCGAACGGTGGCTCGAGCGCGGTGAAGACCGTGTCACCGTCTCCCCCGGAGTCGACGACATCGCCGACAGGCAGGGCTTCGCGGACGTGCACAACGACGTTGAAAAGCGGGTTACGCGAGAGAGATCGCGCAGGCTTGACCGCATCGACGACGTGATCAAAGGGAAGGTCCTGGTTGGCGTAGGCCTCCAGAGCGGTGTCACGGGCGCCGCGGAGCACCTCGCGCAGCGACGGGTTTCCGCTCAGGTCGTTGCGCAGCACCACGATGTTGACGAAGAACCCGATCAGCTGATCGAGCGCCGCCTCGGTACGGCCGGCCACCGGGGTGCCGATCGGGATGTCCGTTCCCTCCCCGGCCTTGTGCAGCGCGATGGCGACCGCGGACTGCAGCAGCATGAATTCGGTGACACCGAGTTCATGACTTAGCTCGGCGAACTTCGACCGGGTGGCCGCATCGATCGAGAATTCGACCGCGTCACCCGCTCCGCTCAGCACCTCCGGACGGGTGAAGTCCGGCGTCAGACCCGTACCCTCACGAAGGCCCGCGAGCTGTCTGCGCCAGTAATCACGCTGCGCCACAACGGGTCCGTCGGCATCGGCCAGCAGTGCCGCCTGCCACGCCGCATAGTCCGCGTACTGCACATCCAACGGTGCGAACTCGGGCGCTTGGCCCGATCGGCGGGCGCGGTAAGCAGTGAGCAGGTCGTTGAACAACACCATCGCCGACCAGTGGTCGGCGGCGATGTGATGCACGACCAGCGAGACCACGTGCGCGTCGGATGTCGACAGGACCGCGGCCCGGATCGGCAGGGTGCGCTCGAGCTCGAATACGTGCCGCCGTTCCTTGTCGAGTTCGGTCTGCAGCCACGACTCGCCGTCACCGCGCGCCCGGCGCACCGCGACGTCACCGGCCTCGTTGATGATCTGGTACGGAACCCCGTCGATCTCACGGTAGGTCGTGCGCAGCACCTCATGACGCGCGATGACGTCGCGCATCGCCTGCACGAACGCCTCCGTGTCGCACGGTCCGGTGAGCCGGGCGGCGAACGGGATGTTGTTCACCGGGTTGGGCCCGTCGACGCGGTACTGGAACCACATGCGCAGCTGGCTGGCCGACAACTGCAGCGGGCCTCCGCGCGGGATGGCGACCAGACGCGGACGCTGCGATTCGACCGCCGATGACGCGTCGACACGTTCGGCCAGGGCCGCCACCGTGCCGAGCTCGAAGACCTCACGGACACCGATGTCGACGTTGCACCGGTCCCGCACGGCCGCGACCAGTTTCGTGGCCAGCAGCGAGTGGCCGCCCATCTCGAAGAAGGAGTCGTCGGCGCCGATGCTGTCGTGGCCGAGCAGTTCGGCGAACAGCGCGGCGATCTGCCGCTCGGTGCCCTCGGCCGGTTCGCGGTACTCGACACCGGAGCCGATATCGGGCTCGGGCAGCGCCTTGCTGTCGATCTTGCCGTGAGCGGTGATCGGGATCTCGTCGAGCACAACGTATGCGGCGGGTGTCATGTACTCCGGCAGCGCCGCGCCCACCCGTGCGCGGATGCGGTCGATGTCCACGATCTCGCCGTCGTCGGCCGGTGTCAGGTACCCCACCAAACTCTTGCCGAGGTTGGGCAAGTCGCTGACCACGACAACCGCCTGGCCCACGCTGGGGTCGACGGAAATCGCGGCGGCGACTTCACCGAGCTCGATCCGGAAGCCGCGTATCTTCACCTGCTCGTCGGCCCGCCCGACGAACTCGACGTCCCCATCGGCATTGCGCCGGGCGAGGTCGCCCGATCGGTACAGCCGAGCGCCAGGGGTGAACGGATCGGCGACGAACCGCTCGGCGGTCAGCCTCGGCCTGCGGTGGTAGCCCTGCGCGACATGTGGTCCGCCGATGTAGATCTCACCGATGACGCCGACCGGTACCGGCTGCAGCGCATCGTCGAGCAGGTGGATCTGGGTGTTGATCTTCGGTGTGCCGATCGGGACGATCCGCGTGCCCTGCTTGCCCTCGACCTTGTAGCGGCTCGCGTTGATGACCGTCTCGGTCGGTCCGTAGAAGTTGTGCAGCAGCGCATCGAATGTGGAATGGAACTTGTCGGCGAGCTCTCCGGGGAGTGCTTCACCGCCGATCGGCACCCGCTGCAGTGTGCGCCACTGATTGACACCGGGCAGCGAAAGGAACAGGCCGAGGAGGGATGGCACGAAGTGCATCGAGGTGATGCCCTCGTCGTGCAGGAGGTCGGTGAGGTAACCGATGTCGCGCAGACCGTCCGGACGCGGAATCACCAGCCGTGCACCGCATCCGAGCATGCCGAAGATCTCGCCGATGGAGACGTCGAAGCTCGGCGACGCGACCTGCAGCAGCCGTTCACCCTCGTCGATCGCGTAGTCACGCTTGAACCACACGAAGTACTCGGCGACGGGTAGGTGCGCGACGGGCACGCCCTTGGGCAGTCCGGTCGAACCCGAGGTGTAGATGAGGTAGGCGGTGCTGTCCGGGTACAACGGGCGGACCCGGTCGGTGTCTGTGGGATTGTCGTCAGGCATGCCGTCGAGACCGGTGACAGGCTCGCGCAGAATCAGTTTGGGATCAGAGTCGGACAGGATGAAGTTGAGCCGGTCCTCGGGATACGTCGGATCGACCGGCAGGTAGATCGCTCCGGCCTTGACCACGCCGAGGGCGGTGATGACCAGTTCGGGCGAGCGGTCGAGCAGCACAGCGATGCGGTCTTCGGTGCCGATACCCCTCCCGATCAACCAGTGCGCGAACCGGTTCGCCGCTTCGTTGATCTCCCGGTAGGTGTAGTGGCAGCCCTCGTAAACCACGGCGACCGCGTCGGGAGTCCGGTCGACCTGCGATTCCACCAGGGTGGCCAATGTCTGTGCCGGCGTGCAGAATTCCTCACCGGCTGAAACCTTCTGCAACCACTCGAGGTCGGCGGCGCCCATCAGCTCGAGGTCGCTGATCGGCTCGTCGGGGTTGGCCAGGGCGCTGTCCAACAGGACGGCGTAGTGCTCGAGCAGTTGTCGAACAAGTGCGGCGTCGAGAATCTCGACGAGGTACTCGGCCTCGACCTCGACACCGGCATCGCCGAACTCGACCATGAATCCCAGCGGCAACTGCGTGAACGGGGCGCGCAGGTCGGCGCGCTCGCAGGTGATGCCCGCGGGGTTGAATCCGTCGCCGTCGGCGCCGCGCGCACCGAAGCTCACTCGCGTCATTCGCTCGGCGCCGTGGCGGCGGTCGGGGTTGAGCTCACGGACAATGCGGTCCAGGTTGACGTTCTGATGTGCGAAGGCGCCGACCGTGGTGTCGCGGGTGTGGGCGAGGACCTCACGGAAAGTCTCACGGCGTTGCGGGCGAAGACGCATCGCAACGGTGTTGCCGTAGTACCCGATGACGTTGTCCAGTTCCGCGGTGCGGTTGAGAACCGGTGCGGCAACAAGGAAGTCGTCGGCATAGGTGTAGCGGTGGATGAGCACGCCGAAGGCCGCGAGCAGCACCATGTACGGTGTCGCCCCGGAGTCCTTGGCCAACGCGGTCACTCGATCGACCGTCGAGGCGGGCAGTCGCAGCGTGGTGCGCGCCGACCGGAAGTTCGTCGGGATCGCGGAGCCGCCTGCGCCCGGCAGTTCCAGCGGCTCGGGTGGATTCGCCATCGCGGTGCGCCAGTAGGCGAGGTCCTCGGCCGACGGGTCACCGGCATGCGCGGGGACCGCTACCGGTGCGCCGAGTTGCTCACCGCTGTACGCCCGGGTGAGGTCGGCGAAGAACACCCGCCAGCAGCCGTCGTCCCACGCGATGTGATGGGCAACGAGCAGCAGCACGTGCTCGTCGACGCCGGTGCGAGCAAGGGTCAGCCGCAACGGCGCATCGGTACCGAGGTCGAAGGGTGCGCCGAACTCGCGCTGCGCCAGCACCTCGAGCCGCAACCGGCGGGAGTTCTCGGACAGGTCGGACAGATCGTGCGCGGACCAGCCGGGTGCGAGCTGGTCGTGGATCGTCGGTTGCGGCTCGCCGTCCGCGTCGGCTGCGTAGGTGGTGCGCAGCACCTCGTGACGCGCGGCCACGGCGTTGACGGCGTCGCGCAACCGGGCCGCGTCGAGTGGCCCGGTGATCCGGTAGGACAGGGAAACGTTGAGGATCGCGCCGGTGGGATCGGCCGCCTGCAGGAACCACATGCGTCGCTGACCATCCGACATTCCGCCGGACGATGCAGCGGGCTCACCCTTCGCCGTGAGTCCTCGCTCGGCCAATCTGCGGCGGAGTAGCTCCAGCCGGCGGTCGTCGAGCTGCTCGCGGGTATCGGCGATATCAGTCACGCGTGCTTTCCACTTTCCTTGGTTAGCGCAGGCTGGCCTAAGTTTGTGACGCTACCCTAAATGGCCTTGTCGATGACCCGTACATCCGGGTGATTCACATAGCCGTAGCGTGAGCCGTAGTTGCCCAGGAAAGGAACCGGTGGATGGATCTGGCAGGCGTAGGCGTATGGAGTTCGCAGTTGCGGTACGGCGATGCCGGCGAGGCGGCCGAGGCCGCGGCGGAACTGGAGGAGCTCGGGTTCACCGCGCTGTGGATCCCCGACGTCGGTGGACCCGTCCTGGATTCGGTGGGCCAGTTGCTCTCGTCGACGAAAGAGGTGGTGATCGCCACCGGAATCCTGAACCTGTGGATGCACGAACCTGCGGACGTGGCGACGGCATACGCCTCGCTGACCGCCGAGCACGGTGAACGCTTTCTGCTGGGGATCGGGGTGAGCCATGCGCCCCTCATCGACTCCAAGGAACCCGGCCTCTACAAGAAGCCGCTCGCCGCGACGCGCGCGTATCTGGACGCCATCGATGCGACCGACAACCCGGTACCGGTCGCGAGCCGGGTGCTCGCAGCTCTGGGACCGAAGATGCTCGAACTGTCCGCGACGCGGTCCCGCGGCGCCCATCCCTACCTCGTCACGCCGGACCACACCCGGTACGCGCGCGAGCACCTTGGCGACGGTCCCCTGCTGCTTCCCGAGCAGACCGTGCTGCTGACCAAGGACAAGGACGAGGCTCGCGCCCTCGGAACCGATTGGCTGCGTTCCTATCTGGCGCTGCCCAACTACGCCAACAACCTGCTGCGCTCCGGCTTCACGCAGGAGGACGTGTCATCGGTCAGCGATCGGCTGTTCGACGCGATCATCGCGTGGGGCGACGAGGAGACCGTGCTTCGTCGGGTCAACGAACACCTCTCCGCGGGCGCCGATCACGTGTGCGTACAGGTGCTCACCGCGGATCCGCGCGAGTTCCCGCGTGCGCAATGGCGTCAGTTGGCGGCCGCGCTGCGCAATTTGTAGAGCGGGAATCCGCGCCCGAGCAGTTCAGGTGCCTCGCCGCCAAGCGCGACGCCCACGTTCTCCATGCCGCGATGTTCCGCGGAGGGACTGACACGAATTGCCTCCTATGGCCGAGATTGCGCTCAGGGCTGTGGATGTTTGACCGACCCTGCATGCAATCTCGCCCATAGAGAGCCGAAAGGGACTAACCCCCTGCCAGCTCCGACATCACTTCCGCACTGTCCATCCCGGCGACCTCCAGGTACACCTCGGCGACCATGTTGAGCCTGTCGTCGTCGGGTTCGCGGGCGACGAGCCTGGCAGCCAGGGCGGAGACGCAGCGCGCCGCGAACATGTCGGTGACCCTCACCGTCGGCGTATCCAGCCAGTCCCGGACGCTGGCGACGACCTGCGTCGCGAGTACGGAATCGCCACCGAGGGAAAAGAAGTCGTCGTCGACCCCGATGTGCTCGGCGGTCTCGCCGAGCACCTCGCTCACGATCGAGACGAGTGCCGTTTCCAGGGGGGTGCCCGGTGCCCGATACGCGTCGGCGGCGGGTACGTCGGCCTCGGCCAGCCGACGCGCGGCGGCCTTGCGGTCCAACTTGCCGCCGATCGTGAACGGAAGCTGATCGGTCACGACGATGACCTTCGGAATCACATGTGCGGGAACAAGTTCGGTCAGTGCGGCCGTGATGGCGGCCGCGTCGACGGCGGGGTCCTCGACGCACACCAGCGCCCCGAGCAGATCACGCTCGCCGGGAACCACTCCGGCCACCGCGGCATCGACACCGCCGACCCGCTTCAGCGCCGCCTCGACTTCCCCGAGTTCCACCCGGTATCCGCTTATCTTGATCCGGTGGTCGATGCGGCCGACGAATTCCAGTATCCCGTCCGGCCAGTAGCGAACGAGATCACCCGTGCGGTACCAGGTTCGGCCGTCGTGTTCGACGAACTTCGCCGCGGTCAGGTCCGGCCGCCCGCGATAGCCGCGTGCGATACCGCGTCCGGAGACCCACAGTTCCCCGGGCACCCAGTCCGGGCAGTCCGACCCGTCGGCGGCGACCACGCGGCAGGCGTTGTTGGTGAGCGGCGTCCCGTATGGCACCGCGGTCCAGTGCGGCTCCGGTTCGTCGACGTCGCAGATGGCCGCATGGATGGCGAGTTCGGTTGCGCCACCGAGGCCGTGCGCGCGCACGTCCGGTGCGCACGCGCGAAGCCCCCGGATGAGTTCGGGCCGCACCCAGTCGCCGCCGAGAAGCACGACGCGCAGCCCCGACAGGCGCGAACCACCGACCGGCAACAGCATCTCCATCCAGCCCGGCATGAAGTTCAGCATCGACACGGAGTGCCGGTCGATCAGGTCTGCCCATGAATCGGGGTCGCGCCGGCACTCCTCGTCCACGACGACGACGGCGCCGCCCGCGCGCAGGATCGCGAAGACGTCCACCACCGAGTGATCGCATTCCAGGGTGGAGACCGCCAGCGTGCGATCGGTCGGCCCGAGCTCGAAACGACGGCTGACGAACTCCACGGTGTTCATCACCGCGTGGTGGGTCAGCTCCACACCCTTGGGCACACCGGTCGAACCCGACGTGAACAATACGTAAGCCAACGCGGACGGCTCCGCCGTTTCCGGCTCACGTGCAGTCTCACCTCGGCTCGCCTGGGCGACCGTCATCACCGGTACCGCCGCCGTGACCGGCGCGGCCTCACCGCACAGCAGCACCGCTGCCACGTCGCTTGATTCGAGGATGGTGGCGGCCCGTTCTGCCGGGTGATCGGCGCCGATCGGCAGGTAGGCGGCGCCCGCGGCGAGGATACCGAGCAGCGCTGGAATCTGATCCGTGCACTTCGGTCCGATCAGCGCGACCGCATCGCCATGACGAACACCGTTATCGCGCAACGCTTTCGCCACCGCCAGCGATCGGGTGCGCAGTTCGCCGTAAGTCAGGTCGCCGTCGCGGCTGAAGACCGCAACCGCGTCGGGCGTTGCATCCGCATTGCGAAAGAATCCGTCGTGCAATGCGTCGCCGCTGGGTGGCGCGGTAACGCCGTTGACGGCGGCGCGGACGGCACGCTGCGACTCCGGCACCGCCGGCGGATCCGGCGCGTCCCACGCCGCGTCGTCGGTGGCGAGCCGGGACAGCTCGGCGACGTGGTAGGCGAACATCGCGTTGGCGACACCGGGTCGGAACGCCTCGACACGGACGTCCCAGTTGATCATCAGACCCTCGGCCAGCGGCGTGGCTTGCGCGTCGATCAGCACCTGTGGCCCCTGGGAAATCGTCCACACCGGCGCGCCGAACTGATCGGTCACCTCACCCGCGAACAGGTCGCCCAGCCCGAGCGCGCTGGTGTACACGATCGGCGCGAGTGGCTGAGTCCCCCGGTGCCGTCCAAGGTCACGCAGCACCGACAGGCCCGAATAGCTTGAATGCCGGGCGGTCTCGTGCAGCGTCTGCTGCACCGCACTCGTCCGCTCGGCGGCGGTTGTGGACCTCGTCAGGTCGACGTCGAGCATCAACGACGAGGTGAAGCAGCCGACCAATTTCTCGACGTCGGGATGGAACTGTTCGCGGCCGAACATCGGCAGATTGAGCAGGAAGCGGGAACCGCTCGACCATTTGGCCAGCGCATTCGAATACGACGCGGCGACGGCCATCGCGGGGGTGAACCCACGGCGGTGCGCGGCCGCGAATAGCGCATCGCGGGTCTGGACATCGAAGATGTGCCAGAGGCGGATACTACGCCGCGGGTTGGCTTGTTCGGCGAGCGGAACCAGCGGCAGCGCAGGCGATTCCGGTAGGTCAGGAATCCGTTCGGCCCACCACTGCCTGTCCGCATCCAACGGTCCCGGATCGGCGGCGGCCATTGCGGCCCGGTACTGGCGATAGGTGTAGCGCAGTTCGGGAAGTTCGTCGCCGCGATAGAACACTTCAAGGTCGGCCATGAGGTTGCGATAGCTCAACGCGTCGGCAGCGTTCATGTCCATGTCGACGTGCAGCCGCGTCCGCCCGTCGGGGCGCAGTGACAGGCTCAGTTGAAGGGCATCCCCGTCGAGAATCTGATGCGACTTCTCGTCGCGAATCTCTCCCAATCGCCGCTCGACCGCTTCGGCGTCCAGGTCACGGAGGTCGTAGACCGTGACGGGCAGCCCACGGTCGCCGATCCGCTGGGTTCCATCGGGAAGGATCTCCACGCGCAACATCGGATGGCGCACAACGAGTTTCGTGGCAGCGTCGCGCAGACAGGTCGGGTCCACGTCGGCGCCGTCGAACTCCACGTAGAGGTGGGCACCGACACCCCCGAGTTGTTGGTCGTCGTTGCGGCCCAGCCACATCGCGTGCTGCATCTGCGTCAGCGGGAAGGGGTCCTCCGCGTCCGGTTCGCCGTCGTGGTCGACGGGCTGTGCCGGTTCGCCGGCACCGGAACGCTCCGCCACCAGCGCCGACCATGCGGCCACCGTCGGGGTCTCCGCAAGGGCGGCGAAGTTGACGTCGATCCCCTGCTTCCGCCACCGCCCGGAAAGCGACATCATTCGGATCGAATCGAGTCCCGAGGCGATCAGGTCGGCGTCGGGATCGACGGCGTCGGGGGTCACGCCGAGAAGTTCGGCGACCTCGTCACGGACGGTGCGATCCGGCTTACCTGCAACGCCCACGCTGTCCTCCAAATTAGTACAGGCTGCCCTAACTAACTTGGCGAGGCTACCCTATATTCGAGGCACCGAACACGCCTACCCGGAGGGGCCACACCACCCATGAGCACCGGTTTAGACCCCAAGCAGAGCGATCTGACAGCGGGGTTCGTCCCGTTCCCTCCCGATCGGGCGGAGGAATACCGGCGGGCCGGTTATTGGACCGGTCGACCGCTGGACTCGATCCTGTCCGGCGCGGCTGCGCAGTGGCCGGACCGCACCGCGGTGGTCGACCCGGACGTCAGCTACACCTTCGCCGAACTCGACACCCACGCTGATCGGATCGCCGCCGCGTTGACGGATCGTGGCATCGCCGCCGGCGACCGGGTGCTGTTGCAGCTGCCCAACTCGGTTCAGTTCGCGGTCGCGCTGTTCGGCCTGCTGCGTGCGGGCGCGGTCCCGGTGATGTGCCTGCCGGGTCATCGTTACGCCGAACTGAGTCATTTCGCCGACGTCAGCGGTGCGGTCGCCCTGGTCGTTCCCGATAAGGTCGCCGGCTTCGACTATCGCGACCTGGCGCAGGGTCTCCTGAACGACAATCCGCGGCTGACCCACGTGTTCGTCGACGGCGACCCTGGTCCGTTCCAATCCTGGTCGCAGCTGGCCGATTTCGACGGACCGATCCGCAATCGGGCGTCGTTCGACCCCGGGGCCCCGGCGCTGCTGCTGGTATCCGGCGGCACCACCGGGCTGCCGAAGCTGATCGCCCGTACCCACGACGACTACGTGTACAACGCCACGGCGTGCGCACAGGCCTGCGAGATGACCGGCGATGACGTGTATCTGGTCGCCCTACCCGCCGGTCACAACTTCCCACTCGGCTGCCCTGGGCTGCTCGGCTCCATGACCGTCGGCGCCACAACGGTGTTCACCTCCGACCCGAGCCCCGAGTCGGCGTTCGCGTTGATCGACCGGCACAAGGTCACCGTCACCGGACTCGTGAACGCACTCGCCAAGGTGTGGACGCAAGCCTGTGAATGGGAACCGGTGCTCCCGACATCCCTTCGTCTGGTTCAGGTCGGCGGGTCGCGGATGACCCCCGAGGAGGCCCGCTACATCCTCGACGGGCTGACCCCCGGACTGTCACAGATCTTCGGAATGGCCGAAGGCATGCTGAATTTCACCCGACTCGGCGATCCTATCGATGTCGTGGTCAACACCCAGGGCAGGCCAATGTCCCCGCACGACGAGATGCGGGTGGTCGACGACGCGGGTGCGGACGTGGCGCCCGGTGAGGAGGGCGAGCTACTGGTGCGTGGGCCCTACACGCTCAACGGCTACTACCGCGCCGACGAGGCGAACGCGCGGTCGTTCAGCCCCGACGGCTTCTACCGCACCGGCGATCGCGTCCGCATCTTCGCCGGCGGCCCGCGCGCCGGCTACGTCGAGGTCACCGGCCGCATCAAGGACGTCATCCACCGCGGCGGTGAGACGGTCTCGGCCTCCGATCTGGAGGAGCACCTGCTCGCGCATCCGGCGATCTACGCGGCGGCCGCCGTTGCGCTGCCCGATGAATATCTGGGCGAGAAGATCTGCGCCGCAGTGGTCTTCAGCGGGACGACGATCACCCTCGCCGAGCTGAACCAGTTCCTCGACGAGCGAGGGGTGTCGGCCCATTCACGACCCGACGTGCTCGCCCCGATGTCCACCCTGCCCAAGACCGCGGTCGGCAAGGTCGACAAGAAGAAGGTCGTCGCGCAGCTCGCAGCGCCCTGACCTGCCCGCGGTCAGGAGGCCCGGACTTCGCGGGACTCCGCGGAAACCGCGAGCAGTTCGGTGAGGCGCGCGGATACCGCCGCAGCGGTCGGATACTCCCACAGCAGTGTCGGCGGCAGCGACAACCCGGTCTGCTTCTCGAGCTGACGCAGCAGCCCGACGGTCATGATGGAGTCGACGCCGATCTCGACCAGCGGTAGCCCGGTGTCAACATCGGCGTCGGACAGCCCCAGCTGCGCCGCCACCGCGGCGACGACACGCTCGCCCACCAGCGCCGGGTCCGGCTCACCGTCGTCGCCGATGAAACTGCGCACCACGGACTCGGACACCGCCGACTCCTCGGTCTCGGTGGGCGCCACATCGGCCAGCATCGGCACATCGACGGCCGCGGGAAGCACAGGCAGGACAACGACATTCGGTTGCCCGTCGCGCATCGCCAGGTCCAGCGCACGCACCGCTTCGTCGGCCCCGATGGTGCCCATACCCAGTGCATCCAGCTGGGCGGCGACGAACCCGGATGTCGACCCCATTCCCATGCCACGCCACGCGGTCCACGCCACGCTGACCGTCCGGTCACCGAGGCCGCGGCGATGACGCGCCATGGCGTCGAGGAACGAGTTCGCGCATGCGTACGCGCCCTGACCGGGAAAGCCGGCGAGATAGCCACAGGACGAGAACAGCACCATCCAGTCGAGTTGCTCCGGCGGAAACACCTCGTGCAACGTCAGCGTGCCATCGACCTTCGGGTGCATTGCCGCGGCGATGTCGTCCAGTGTCGTGTTCACCAGCAGCGCACCGGCTTCCACGCCGGCCGCATGGATGACACCCCGCACGGGCGGCAGGAAGCGCAACGCGGTGCGCAACGTCTCCGCGGCACCGGGCGCGCCGATGTCGAGCGGCAGTATGTGCACGGATACCCCGCGCTCCTCCAGCGCCGCGATCGTACGGATCAGCTCAGACTCGGCCGCATCTCGCCATTCCGCACGATCCAGCATTCCCGAGCGTGACAGCAGGACGATGCGTCGCGCGCCGATCTCGGCGAGCCGCTGCGCCATCCGCAGGCCGAGCACGCCGGTGCCGCCGGTGATCAGATACGTGCCGCCCGCCGAGCACTGCATCGGAGACGAATTGCCGCGACCGGCGAATGCCAGGCGGGCCACCTGCGCGTCGCCGTCCCGCAGCACGACGACCGAATGACCACGCAGCGAGACCAGTGCGCCGACAGGCAGACTCGCGGCGGCGACATCGAGCACGCCGCCGAACACCTCGGGATGTTCAGCGGCGGCCACCCTCGCCAGGCCCCACAGCGGCGCATGCGCGACGTTCGTGCCCTCGTGCACGCAGCGGGTCAGCACCCACACCCGCGCCCTCGCACCGGAATCGAGGACATGCCGCAACGTCTGCATCACGACGTCGACGGACTTCTGTGGGGAGTCTTGCCCGCGCGGGAGCACCAGCACCACCGCGTCGCGATCCAATTCCGCGACGGTCGCCACGATCACGGCAGGTTCGGCGTAGACGGCGTACGGCACATCGATCGCGTCGAGATCGCGGGCCACGAACTGCCGGGTGTCGGCGTCGCCGCCGACGACGAACACCGCCGACGGCCGATCCTCGGCGTGCCACGGCACCGAATGCCACGCCACGTGGTGCACCATCCGCGAAACATCTTTTCCCGCAGGGCTTTCGAGCTGATCGAAGGCCATGCCGGTGAGCGATGCGCGCACGGATCCCGAGTCCTCGGCGATCAGCACGTCGGTCGTAGTGGTCCCAGGTCGGCGACGCACCTGCAGCACTGCCACCGCGGGCGGGCGGCCGTACACCTGGACGCGTTCGATCCGCGCGGGCATCCGCAGCCGCGGTGGTCCGTCGAAAATCGTGGACGCCGCGGACGTCGCCGCATCGAGCAGCGGCGCCCACGTGTCAGGTTCCGTGCGATCACCGTCGGCGGCAACACGGGCGATCAATTCACCCTCACCGCAACGCAGGTCGATGATCTCCCAGCCGAATCCCATGGCGGCCACCCCGAGCGTCGCCAGGGTGTCGATGACGTGATCCGGCGGCAGCGATTCGGTGCACCGCTCCCGTGCGGCGCGCTCATCGAGCACCTGCCCCAGGAGGTCCTCGATGTCGTCGTCGGCGGCGGCGACCGCGCTGCTGTGGGTGAGCCACCCGCCGTCCTCGGCCGAATCGTCGTCGTCCACCAGCCGGGTGGACAGAGTCAGTCCGCGGTCCTGCAGGACCACCTGCACATCGCGGGCCCGGCTCGGCGCGACGGGCGTTCGCAACCGGACGTCCACAAGGTCGGTGCCGGACCGGTCGGAGCGCGTGTTCAGATCCGCGACGGCACCGAGGAAGGTGTTCAGAATCACCGCGGCAGGGACGATTTCGGTGTTCCGCACGGGATGGTCGCCCGGGTAGGGCCGGTTGTCGAGGTCGAGACGGGTCTGCCACATCGTGGACGCCACCGCTCCGGTCACGTCCATTCGACCGCCGAGCAGGTTGTGAGTGCCGACGTCGTGCACTCCACGGCCGCCTGGTGGAGGTGTGGGCGTACGCCAGAACCGGCGATGCTGCCACTGCGTGACGGGCAGAGTGTCGGCCCACGGATCGGAGGGCGCGACGCCGTGTCGAATGGGCGCACCGTTGCAGTACAGAGCGGCGACCGCGGTCGCGACCGACTGCAGTTCGTCGCGTTCGCGACGAAGCACGGGAATGACCGCATGCTCGTCGACCCGGACAGAGGCCAACGTCTCGTCGATCGAATGCGCGACGACCGGATGCGCTGACACCTCTAGGAACAGCCGGTGACCGTCCTCGGTCGCGGCGGTGACGGCCTCGGCGAAACGCACGCGTTCGCGCAGATTGGCCACCCAGTAGTGCTGATCGCGCGTTGCCGCCGAGCGCGGGTCTGCCAGTGCCGTTGTGTACAGCGGTATTTCGGCGGGGCGGGATGGCGGCAGCGCGGCGGTGAGCCTGCCGAGTTTCGTGGTGAGAGCATCCATCGCCGGACTGTGAAAGGCCACATCGGAATTGACCCGGCGGATCATCACGCCTTCGCCGGTCCAGATCCGGCAGATGTCCTCGACCGCCTCGACGGTGCCTGACACCACGGTCGACGCGGGTGAGGCACTGATCGCCGCAACCACATCGCCACGGCCGCCGAGTCGTCGTTCGGCTTCGGCGAAGGGCAGTCGCACCAGCGCCATCGCACCCCTGCCCATCACCGACCGGAACCCGCGGGCCCGGTAGCACGCCACTGCGGCGCCCACAGTCAGGTCGAACACACCTGCAGTCACGCACGCGGCGACCTCGCCGACCGAGTGGCCGATCACCGCCGCGGGTGTCACACCTCGCTCGCGCAGCACCGCGGCAAGACCGACCTGCATCGCAAACGTCAAGGCCTGCACACGATCTGTGCCGCCGAGCTCGGCGGCGCTCAGCGCGTCGCGCGGGCAGAATCCGAGCTCCCGGCTGAACACCGGCTCGATCGCGTCGATGACCGCGGTGAACGCCGGTTCACGATCGAGCAGTTGCCGTCCCATACCGGCCCAGTGCGATCCGTGTCCGGAGAACACCCACACGGCGCCGTCGGCAGCCGCGGCGAGCGCACTGCCCGTCACGACGCTCGGATCCGGTGCCTCGGCGGCGAGCGCGTCCAGTCCAGCGACCACGCCGTCGATGTCCTCGGCCACCACAGCGGCCCTTGCCGATTCGTGGGAGCGGCGCGCCCAGGCCGCCGCCGCCACGCGATCGAGTGCATGCTCCCCCGCGCGCAGGTGGTCGGCCAATACCCGGGCCTGCGTACGCAACCGAGCAGCAGACCGCCCCGAGATCGGCACGACCGTCGGCGCGACGGCCGCCGTGTCAACCGCCGGCTCGACCGCTGGCGCTTCCTCGAGCAGGATGTGGGCGATGGTGCCGCCGTAGCCGTAGCTGCAGACCGCCGCGCGGCGCGCCCTTTCGTCGGAACGGCGCCACGGTTCGACAGTGGTCGGTACGTGCAGGCCGCTGTTCGCCCAATCAACCGATGGGGTAAGAGTTTTCAGCCCGGCGGTCGGCGGGATGGCCTCGTGGTGCAGGGCCAGCGCCGCCTTGATGAGGCCGACCACGCCCGCCCCGCCCTCGAGATGACCGACATTGGGCTTCACCGATCCGATCCGGCACGGAGCGTCCGCGGCGCGATCGGCGCCGTAGACCGAGGCGAGGGCCCGCACCTCGGTCGGGTCACCGGTCGGGGTGCCGGTGCCGTGTGCCTCGACGAAGTCGACACTGGCGGGGGCCACACCCGACGCTTCGCAGGCGCGCTGGAACATGTCGGCCTGCGCATCGCCGTTCGGGGACATGATGCCCACCGTGCGGCCGTCCTGCGCGACGGCTCCCCCGCGCACGAGGGCGAGCACCCGGTCGCCGTCGCGGACCGCGTCGGCGAGGCGCTTGAGCACGACCACGGCCGCACCCTCGCCGCGTCCGTAGCCGTCGGCGCTTTCGTCGAAGGTCTTGCAGCGGCCGTCCGGCGCAGTGGCCCCGGCCTCGTCGAGCACCCGGGTGAGCCCCGGTCCGATCAGCGCACTGACACCGCCGGCCAGGGCCAGCGAGGTCTCCCCGGCACGCAGCATCTGACATGCCTGATGCACCGCCACCAGCGATGCGGCGCACGCGGCGTCCAGCGCAACGCTGGGCCCGCGCAGGTCCAACAGGTGCGACACCCGGTTGGCGATCCCGCACAGGGAGGTGCCGATGCCGGTCCACGCCTCGATGCCCGGCAGGTCCTCCATGATCAACTTGCCGTAGTCGTCGGAATTGACTCCCATCAGGACCGCGGTGTCCGTACCCGCCAACGAGCGCGGCGGCACTCCCGCGTGTTCGAGAGCTTCCCAGCTCACCTCGAGGGCCAGCCGCTGCTGCGGGTCCATCAGTTCGGCTTCACGTGGCGATACTCCGAAGAACTCCGCGTCGAAGCCGGCGAGGTCGTCGAGGAAGGTGCCCCAGCGGGTGGTCTCCTTCAGCACTGCAGCGTTGCGCGGATCCCGGCGCAGGTAGGGCTCCCAGCGATCCTCGGGCACCTCTCGAATGTCGCTACGGCCTTCGGTCAGGAAGGTCCAGAGCTGGGCGGGATCGGTGATGCTGCCTGCCAGACGGCAGCCGATGCCGACGATGGCGATCGGTTCAGGGGTGGCGGCGTCCATGGTCAACGCGGCCCCGCACCTTCAAAAGTCTGGCTAGCCTTGCCTAACAAAGCCCACATCATGCGCGCCATCGTGGCACACCCGCCCCAGTTTTTGGGGCCTACGCTGGAGCTATGCGGGCCGCCCGCGGGGTGGCGCCCATCACGTTCGAACGAGGCTCAGAGATTGGTGATCGCAAGGGGCTGGTCGGTTCCCGACACCCGGATGTCGACGCTGCGGATCTCCGGCTTGGGGATGCTCGTCGACGCCGCCAGCCCGGTGGCTTCGTCGCCCGCCGGCCGCCACGAACCCACGGTGATCTGGGCGCCTTCGCGGGTCGTGACGACGATGTCGTAGCTCTCGACGTCGCGCGACCAGTCCTTGGTGTACTCGCACGCCCAGTTCAGCTCGGTGCCCCACTTCTTCTCAGTGACCGCGAGCTGCGCAGTCAGTCCGGGACGCGACCCGGGTTGCATAGGTGCCATCGCCAGTGTCTGCACCGAGCCCGTCGTGCGGGGGAACACCGTTGCGCCAACGACTCCGCCGACGATCGCAAGCGCCGCCGCGGTCGCGACCAGAACCGCCAGCCCGGTGCGCCGCGATCGCCGCTGCCGTTTCGCGGCTGCCGCGGCAAGTGACGCAACGTTGTCGGGCCGGCTCTCGACCGGCGGGCCGTCCGCGATGTCGGTCAGCGCCAGCGCCTCCTCGCGGCTGAGCACGCCCAGGATGTCGGGCAACCCGCCGAGCTGGTCGACCTCGGCGCCTCGCTCCGGGTTCGCGGCGAGATAGTCCTCGAAGGTGCGCCGATCCTCGAGGTTCAACGCGCCGAGGACATAGGCGGCGTCCCACTCGGCCAGGTTGTCAGCCAGATTGTCATTATCGGGTTTGTTGTCAGGCATAGCTGACTCCCCTCTCCTGCAACGCAATTCGTAACGCGCGCAGCGCGTAGTGGAGTCTGGACTTGATCGTGCCCTCGGGTACCTGCTCCAGTCGGGCGATGTCGGCCACGGTCTGGCCGAGGTAATAGGAGCGCACGATTGCGTTGCGGTGGTCTCCGGACAGCGACTTGAGCGCGTCGGAAAGCACCCACTTGTCGACGGCCGGCCCGATCGCGTCGAGCGACGGTCGCTCGGGCAGGTCATCGCTCTGCAGTTCCCGGTTGAACCGGGCGCTGCGCCGGTCGTCGATCACGAGGTTGCGGGCGACGGTGAACAGCCACGCGCGCGCCGATTCGCTCGACTGCTCGAGGATCTCGGGCTTGCGCCACAGGCGCAGCAGCGACTCCTGCACCACGTCCTCGGCGAACGGCATGTCGCCCCTGGTCAGGCGCAGTACATAGCGCAGCAGATCCTGGCTGTGAGCGTCGTGGATCGCTCGCAGGAGTGCGGCCTGATCGGGATCAGTCATGTCCTCGCTTTCCGTCGTCGCACACCACAACGGATCACCACCGCAGAATCGTTCAATCAGTCAAGCAGAGTGCGGACCACCGCGTCGGCCAACAGTCGACCCGGGTCGGTGAGGATCAAGTGGTCGCCCTCGCGGGTCAACAGCCCGTCCTCGATCACGGTCTGGGCCCGCCGTCGTTCCGACTCGTTCAAGACCGCGACGGGCAGCCCGTCGCGAAGTCGCACCCGCAGCATGACGTCCTCGGTGTGCATGGCTACAGCATCGAGCCGCTCGAAGTCGGCCACCGGCAACAGGCCTTCTGCCACCGCTTGCGCATAGGTGTTGGGATGCTTGACATTCCACCAGCGGGTCGAGCCGACGTAACCGTGCGCGCCGGGTCCGGCGCCCCACCATTCGCCGCCGTTCCAGTAGCCGACGTTATGCCGGCACTCACCACCCGGCAGGCACCAGTTGGAGACCTCATACCAACCGAGTCCCGCCGCCGACAGCCGCCCATCGATCAATTCGTAGCGGTGCGCGAGCTCGTCGTTGTCCGGTGCGCGGACCTCACCGCGGCGCACCCGGCGGGCCAGCGCGGTGCCGTCCTCGACGACCAGCGCGTACGCGGACACGTGATCCACCTGGGCCTCGACGGCGGCGTCCACCGATCGCAGCAGGTCGTCATCGGTCTCCCCCGGCGTGCCATAGATGAGGTCGAGGTTCACGTGCTCGAAGCCCGCGCCGCGGGCATCGCGTACGGCTTCGGACGCCCGGCCCGGCGAATGGACCCGGTCGAGCACGGCAAGGACGTGCGGCGCGACCGACTGCATACCGAGCGACACCCGGGTGAAACCCGCCGTGCGCAGCTGCGCGAACAGCTCCGGCGAGGTCGACTCCGGATTCGCTTCCGTTGTGACCTCGGCTTCGGGGGCCAGCGCGAAGTGGGTCCGGACCGCGTCGAGCACCGACACCAGACCCGGCCCGCCGAGCATCGAGGGGGTGCCGCCGCCGACGAAGACGCTGTCGACCGCAGGTACGGCCCCCAACCGCTCGGCGGCCAACGCCAGCTCGGCACGCAGAGCGGTCAGCCAGCCGTCTGGGTTCGCACCGCCCAGCTCAGCAGGTGTGTAGGTATTGAAGTCGCAGTAGCCACAGCGAGTCGCGCAGAACGGCACGTGAACATAGATGCCGAACGGACGGCCCGGCGTCAGCGCCAGGTCCGCAAGCCCAGCGGGCGCCATCCGAACGGTCATGCACCCAGTCTCCCAGAGCGGACTTTTGCTCACCGTGAGTGCAAAATTCGCCCGGTTATGGCTGTACGGGGTCTCCGTGGCACAATTGTCGACGTGACCGCCGCCCGTTTCTCCCCCCACCGCGTTTCGCTGGTGGCCCGGCGGCATGTCGACTTCAAGCGCGTATGTAGCTGTTGTTGTCTGCCTTGACGTCGTAGACCGCCCAGACTTGTCAGCTGGCCGCCGGATCTGCGCCGCCGGTCAGCCCTCCGGTGAGATGCGCGATCCGGCTCCCCCATAAGGAGCCCAACCACATGACCACAGCACGCAGGACATCTGCCGGCTCGCCGGCGTCGATCAAACGCCCACGCGGCGAGGGGCAATGGGCCCTCGGCTATCGCGAGCCGCTCAACGCCAACGAGCAGTTCAAGAAGGACGACGACGCACTGAACGTGCGCAGCCGCATCGTCGACATCTACTCCAAGCAGGGCTTCAGCAGCATCGACAAGCAGGACCTGCGTGGCCGCATGCGCTGGATGGGCCTCTATACCCAGCGCGAGCAGGGCTATGACGGCACGTGGACCGGCGATGAGAACGCCGACATCCTGGAGGCCGAGTACTTCATGATGCGGGTGCGCTGTGACGGCGGCTCCCTGAGCAGCGCCGCTCTGCGCACCCTCGGCGAGATCTCCACCGAGTTCGCCCGCGACACCGCCGACATCTCCGACCGCGAGAACGTGCAGTACCACTGGATCCGGATCGAAGACGTACCCGAGATCTGGGACCGGCTGGCCGCGGTCGGACTGCAGACCACCGAAGCGTGCGGCGACTGCCCCCGCGTCGTGCTCGGTTCGCCCCTGGCAGGCGAGTCGCTCGATGAGGTCCTCGACCCGACACCGGCGATCGACGAGATCGTGCGCCGCTACATCGGCAGCCCGACGCTGTCCAACCTTCCGCGCAAGTTCAAGACTGCGATCTCGGGTCTGCAGGACGTCGCCCACGAAGTCAACGACGTCGCGTTCATCGGGGTCAACCACCCCGAGCACGGTCCAGGTCTGGACCTTTGGGTCGGCGGCGGTCTGTCGACCAACCCGATGCTGGCCCAGCGTGTCGGCGCCTGGATTCCGCTCGACGAGGTGCCCGACGTCTGGGAGGCGGTGACCTCGGCGTTCCGCGACTACGGCTACCGCCGGCTGCGCAGCAAGGCGCGGCTGAAGTTCCTGATCAAGGACTGGGGCATTGAAAAATTCCGCCAGGTCATCGAGGACGAGTACCTGGGCCGCAAGCTGATCGACGGTCCGGCTCCCGAGCCTTTGAAGCATCCGCTCGACCACGTCGGCGTGCAGAAGCAGAAAAACGGGCTGAACGCCGTCGGCGTCGCCCCCATCGCCGGCCGGGTCACCGGCACGACACTGACGAAGGTCGCCGACCTCGCCGACGCCGCGGGCTCGGACCGGATCCGGTTCACGCCGTACCAGAAGCTGGTCATCCTCGACGTGCCCGACGACAAGCTCGACGCCCTGCGTGAGGGGCTGGACGCACTCGGGCTGCCGTCGACGCCGTCGCACTGGCGCCAGAACCTGATGGCGTGCACCGGCATCGAGTACTGCAAGCTGTCCTTCGCCGAGACCCGCAACCGGGCCCAGGTGCTGGTACCAGAGCTGGAGAAGCGGCTGGAGGACATCAACGCCCAGCTCGATGTGCCGATCACCATCAACATCAACGGCTGCCCGAACTCGTGCGCCCGCATCCAGGTCGCCGACATCGGGTTCAAGGGCCAGATGGTCAGTGAAGATGGCGCGGGCAATCCTCCGGTCGAGGGTTTCCAGGTGCATCTCGGCGGCAGCCTGGGCTTGGACAGCGGTTTCGGCCGCAAGCTGCGCCAGCACAAGGTGCTGTCGAGCGAGCTGGGCGACTACATCGATCGGGTTGTTCGCAATTTCGTGAAACAACGCGAGCAGGGTGAGCGTTTCGCTACGTGGGCTGTACGAGCAGACGAGGCGGATTTGCGATGAGCGCTTGCGCGAAGAGTGGAGGTCACCGATGACGGAACTGATGACCGAGAACGACCTGATTGCGCTGGCGGAACGCGGCGCAGCCGAACTCGACGGTGCAAGCGCCGATGAGCTGCTGCGATGGACCGACGAGCACTTCGGCGGCAGTTACGTCGTGGCGTCCAACATGCAGGACGCTGTGCTCGTCGACCTGGCGGCGAAGGTACGCCCCGGCGTCGACGTGTTGTTCCTCGACACCGGCTACCACTTCGTCGAGACCATCGGCACGCGTGACGCCGTCGAGGCGGTCTACGACATCAACGTGGTCAACGTCACGCCGGAGAACAGCGTCGCGAAGCAGGACGAGCTTTTCGGCAAGGACCTGTTCGCCCGTGAGCCCGGCGAATGCTGCCGCATGCGCAAGGTCGAGCCGCTGTCCAAGGCGCTGCGCGGATACTCCGCCTGGGTCACCGGCATCCGGCGCGTCGAGGCGCCCACGCGGGCCAACGCGCCGTTGATCAGCTGGGACAAAGCCTTCGGCCTCGTGAAAATCAACCCGATCGCTGCCTGGTCCGACGAGGACATGCAGAACTACATCGACGCCAACGACGTACTGGTCAATCCGCTTGTCTTCGAGGGTTATCCGTCGATCGGCTGCGCGCCGTGCACGGCCAAGCCGGTCGAGGGCGCCGATCCGCGCAGCGGTCGCTGGGCGGGTCAGACCAAAACGGAATGCGGGCTGCACGCGTCGTGACGCTGTTCGTTCCCGCCCGCCGCCCGCTCGTCCTCGCGGCACACGGCAGCGTCGACCCGCGGTCGGCGGCGGTCACGCATGCCGTCGCGGGGCGTATCCGCCGACTGCGGCCTTGGCTCGACGTCCGCGCCGCATTCCTGGAGAAGACCGACCCGAATCTTTGCGACGTGCTGGCCGATCTTCCCGCCGGCGTCGTGGTGCCGTTCCTGCTGGCCGACGCCTATCACGCACGAGTCGACATCCCCGAGATGATCGAGGCGTCGGGTGCGCGGGTCGAGCAGGCCGAGGTGCTCGGTGAGGATCCCGCGCTGCTGTCTGTACTCCGGCAGCGATTGTCCGAGATCGGGGTGTCGCCCGAAGCACGCGGCCTCGGAGTGATGGTGGTCGCGGTCGGCTCGTCGAACCCGGCCGCCAACGCGCGGACGTCGACAGTGGCGCGTGCGCTCAGCGCAGGGACCCGGTGGGCCGGTGCCGAAGTCGCGTTCGCGACCGGACCACAGCCCAGCGTCGCGGAGACCGCCGAGAATTTGCGGGCGGCAGGGGCCCGCCATCTGGTGATCGTCCCGTGGTTCCTGGCGCACGGCATCATCACCGATCGCGTCGCGAGTTATGCCGCCGCACACGGTATCCGGATGGCCGAGCCGTTGGGTTCGCACAATCTGGTCGCCGCAACGGTGCTCGACCGCTTCGATGCCATGGCCGCCGCCTCCATCGCCGCCTAGCGAGGGTTCTTCTCACCGGCCTCGACGGCAACCGTCAGCCTGTTTGCCGCAGGCGCCACCGGGCACGTCGCGTAGTCGGTGAATGCGCACGGAAGGTTGGACGCGCGGTTGAAGTCGAGTGTCACCACTCCGTCTGCCGCAGGCTCGGTGATCGCCAGCGACCGGCATGCGGGATACGTCGTGACACCACTGGTCGAATCGGTGAACAAGATGTGCAGACCGCCGTCGCGGCCGCTGAAGGCCAACAGCTGCAACGCAACTCCCGCCAGTTCGAAGTCGACGACACCGATCGCGCGATGGTGGTGTTTGAGCCCCTCGACGACGGCGCCGGTCGTCACTGCCCGCGGTTGGTCATAAGGGGAGAAACGACCGGATACCACCCAGCTCTCGTTGGGCGGGTAGGACGGGATTCCGCGGTACGACTGCAGGTGCGGCGATTTCGGGTCGTAAACGCGCAGTGCCACCGAGCCGGTTCGGCGGATCACCTCGATACGACGATCGCCGTCCTCGACGAGCAAGCCGGGCGCACCCTCCACAGGCTCGAGCCGGTCGGTGCCGTCGATACCCTCCACGTATACCGCGTCCCCATCCGCGCGCCACCTACCCGGAAGATCAGCGATCGTATCGAATTCGTCTGTGAGCCAATAGAGCCCGATCAGGCTGACCCACCCCAGCGGGTCGCCGTAGTAGCGTTCCCGCTCGGCGTGCCAGTCGTTCCAGGCGTGGGCAAAAGTGGAGTCTGTCATGCCACAACCTCTTTCCGTTCCGCTTGCGCCGACAGTGGCCTGCTGGGCAGCTGTGCACGCAGCACGGGAGCCACATCGGCCTGAAACAGCTCGAGGCTGCGCAACTTCTGCGCCGTGGTGAGTCCGTCGGCGTCGGCACCGAGGTGGATCACTTCATGCCCGAGCCGCTCGTGATAGCGGCTCACCTTGTCGATCACCTGCTGCGGGCTACCGACCAGCGCCGAGCTGCGGTCGACGAAATCCTCGATCGATTCGAACACCACCGGAAGGCCTGCGCTGCGCGCGAATGCCAACCGCGCCTCGAAAGCGGGCCGGAATTCGTCGATCGCCTGCTGTGACGTCAGGGCGATGTGAAAGCCGGCGGTTCCCGCGCCCACCAGGGCGTCACTGGGATCGTTGCCGTAGAACTCCCACCGTCGCCGGTAGTGGTCCACCAGCTCGGCGTAGGGCTCTATCGGATATGTCACGTTCGCCGAGAAGATCGGATCACCGTGCTGCGCCGCCAGATCGACTGAATCCCTACTTGTCGCGCTGCCGTGCCAGACGCGAATCTTCTTCTGCAGCGGCCGCGGTAGCGCTTTGGCGTCGACGAGCGGCGGACGGTAGTGGCCGGACCACGTGACACGGTCGCTGTCCCAGAGAGCGCGGAACAACTCGTAGCCCTCGCGGTTGCGGTCCCACTGATCGGCGGTGGTCACGTGGAACAACTCTGCCTGCGCGGCTCCGTTGCCCTTGCCGACGATCAGTTCCAGCCGCCCACCGGACAGATTGTCCAGCGTCGAATAATCCTCGAAGGCACGCACGGGATCGAGCAGACTCAATGTGGTCACCGCGGTGAACAAACCGATCCGCGACGTGCGTGCCGCGATATTGCTCAAGACCACCGGCGGTGACGACGAGATGAACGGATCCTCGTGACGCTCACCGACTGCGAAACCGTCGAAGCCGAGGTCCTCGGCCAGCACCGCGCTGTCGACGACCTCCTGCAGGCGTGCGGCAGGACTCTTCATCACACCTGACACGGGGTCGCGGTGATGCGCAATCAATGTGAGCAACAAGAACTTCATCTCGAAGCTAGCGAACCACCTCGGCAGCGCTTTCATTCCCGAGCGAACTAAAAATCAGCGCGACGAGATGGCTGCACTTTCGGGGCCGAGATGCCGATCATGTTCTCTCGTGTCCACCGAGATCACCTCAGACGCACAGCGTTTCACCGACGACGCTGCGTCCAGGAGTCGCAGCGTCATCGAGAGTCGATCAATCGACTGGATCACGCCCGAAGAACGCCATGGCTCGCCGTGGCGCATCAGCCCGCTGTTCTTCATAGCAAACTGGAGCTTCTTCACCGTCGCACTGGGCTTCACCGGCCCCGCCCTGGGCCTGAGCGTGGGATGGGCGATCACCGCGTCTGCGCTCGGCCTGCTCATCGGAACGTTCTTCATGGCCTTTCACGCCGCGCAGGGACCGCGCCTCGGCCTGCCGCAGATCATCCAGTCCCGCGCTCAGTTCGGGTTCTACGGCGTGGTCGTCGTCGTCGCGATGTCCCTCACCTGCTACTTGGCGTTCGGGGTGGTCTACACCATCCTCACCGCACAGGGGCTCGCGCAGATCTTCAACTGGTCACCCGTTGCAGTCGGACTGGTGGTCAATATCACCGGCGGCCTGTTCGCCATCGCGGGGCACGACCACTTGCACCGCATCTCCCAGATCGTCTTCTACGTGACCGTTCCGCTCGTCGCGATCTTCTCCGTGGCCGTCGTCTCCGGCCACGCCGGCGGCGAGACACCCTCTTCTGCCGAGCACGGGTTCGTCACCTCGGCGTTCTTCACGGTGTTCGCGGTATCGGCCGCCTACAACATCGCGTTGGCGCCCATCGTGTCCGACTACACCCGCTATCTCCCCGCGAAGACGTCCTCACGTTCGCTTGTCGCGAGCGTCTACGTCGGTGCCGGAATCTCGGCGCTGTGGTTGATCGCCCTCGGCGCTTGGCTTTCGGCTCATTACAACGCCACCGACGCCCTGGTTGCGCTGCACGATGCGGGGAACGCCGTGTTCAGCGGATTCGGCGCGGTATTGGCGCTGGCATCGGCGGCCACCCTGATCGTCTGCACCGCCACTGCGGCCTACAGCGTCGCGCTGCAATTCCTCACCGGAGTCGATCTGGTCAAGCGCTTCCGGCCGACGCGCACCTTACGCATCGCGGTCACCGCGGTGACGATCGCGATATACCTCGTGGTCGCACTGCCTTTCGGCGACCACGTGATCAACGCCGCCAGCAATGCGCTATCGCTGATGCTGTTCCTGCTTGTCCCGTGGACGGCGGTCAACCTCACCGACTATTTCTTCGTGCGTCGCGGGGAGTACGCGGTCACCGATCTGTTCACCCCGCACGGTGTCTACGGGGCGTGGTCCTGGCGCGGCATCGTCGCGTACTTCGTGGGGTTCGCCGCGATGATCCCCTTCGCGGTCCTTCCGTTCTTCGCGGGACCACTCGGCGAGTTGCTGGGCGGCATCGACATCTCCTGGCTGGTCGGGCTGCTGGTGTCCTCGGTGCTGTACTTCCTCTTCAGCCGCGGTCTCGACCGCGACGCCGAGCGCGTGGCGGTACAGCACAGCGACGCCACCCTCGACACGGTCGAGCCCGCGGATGTCACCCCTCACCGCCCCGCGGCGGACGTTCTATAGTGGCGCGCGACAGACGATTTCACCTCGGCTGGTTCGCCAATTTCTGTGTCGACGGGTGGAACGAACAGTGGGGCTCGACTGGCGGGATCGACTGGTCTGGTGACTTCTACGTCGAACTGGTCCAGCACCTGGAGCGGGCGAAGTTCGACTATCTGCTGCTCGAGGACAAGCTCATGGTTTCCGACGCCTACGGCGGCACCTATGAGCGCGAACTGAAACACGCGCTGCACTCGCCCAAACATGACCCGGCACCGCTGGTTCCGCTGCTGGGGAACGTGACCAGCCACCTCGGGCTCGTCGTCACCCTGTCGGCGACGTTCTATCCACCGTTCCTGTTGGCCAGGCTGTGCAACACACTGGACCACCTCACCGGCGGACGCGTGGGGTGGAATATGGTCACCTCCGCAGAGGACCGTTCCGCGCAGAACTTCGGCCTGGACGAGTTGCCGCGCCATGACGAACGCTATGCGCGCGCCCACGAGTACGTGGACCTCGTTCGGGCCCTGTGGAACTCCTGGGAACCCGACGCCGTGGTGCGCGACCGCGAATCGGGTACCTTCGTCGACCACACGAAGGTGCACACCATCGACTTCCAGGGCGCGTACTACAAGAGCCGCGGACCACTGAATACCGTGCCGTCGCCGCAGTATCACCCGGTGTTGGCTCAGGCCGGCGGCTCGCCGCAAGGCAAGGATTTCGCCGCGAAATATGCCGATACGGTTGTCGGAACCGCCGCTGATCCCGAGGGTATGATCGCCTACCGCGACGACATCCGCTCTCGCGCAGAGCAATACGGCCGCAACCCAGATGACATCAAAGTGCTGTTCCTGATCACTCCACATCTCGGTGACACCGACGAGGAAGCCAGGGCGAAGCTGGACCGCCTGGTCAACAACGAGTACTACTTGGAGAAGACACTCGCCCATCTGGCAGCCATCGTCGAAATCGACTTCACCAAGTTCGATTTCGACAAACCGCTGCCCGACGACCTGCACACCAACGGCGAGAAAGGATCCCTGGAAGCGTTCATCCAGCGCGGTAGCGGCAAGACGTTGCGCGAACTCACCGCGGCATACCTGTCCACCGAGGATGCCCTCGTGGGTACGCCGTCGACGGTCGCCGACCAGCTGGAGGCACTCATGGACAAAGTGGGCGGCGACGGATTCCTCATCACCGCACCGGGAATGCGGCTGACACGCAGATACGTCATCGAAGTGGTCGACGGACTGGTTCCGGAGTTGCAGCGCCGCGGGCTGGCCCGGGTGGAGTACGAACACCGATTGTTCAAGGACAACCTGCTGTCCTTTTGAGTCGGCGTCGGCTCGGCGGTCAGAATCTGTGAGACTCGAATCCTGGTGTGTGTTCGTGAGATGGCGGCATCATCGACCTATGACCGTCACCAACGCCAACGCGGCTGGCCTCACCGTCGTCACCTATACCCCGGACCCGAAGCCGGCAGTGGTGAGTCCCACCAGTCCGTTGGCAGCCGGCGGCTTCCGCAGTCGCTACTTCTCCGCGGACGACTATCAGCGGTTCCACAGGCGCGCCGCGCGCTACGACGCCGAGAATTCGTTCTTCGCCGAGGATTTCGCTGAGATTCTCGGGGCCGGATACCTCAAGGCCCCGCTCCCGGAGCGGCTCGGCGGCGCGGACGTCTCGCTCACCGAACTGGCCCGAGAGCAACGTCACCTCGGCTATTGGGCACCGGCTACCGCGCTGGCCCTCAACATGCATCTCTATTGGGCCGGGTCAGCAGCTCACGCCGTGACGCGCGGTGTCGGCGACCTCGAGTGGTTGTTACGCGACATCGCTGCAGGCGACGTCTTCGCTGCCGGACACGGTGAGCAGGGTAACGACGTCGGTCTCGATGACGCAGTGGTACGGGCGATTCCGCAGCCCGACGGCTCGTACCGGATCAGCGGCCGCAAGACCTTCACGTCTTTGTCGCCGGTGTGGGACCAGATCGGTATCCACGCCCGTGACGACTCCGATCCTCTCAATCCGTTGATCGTGCACACCTTCGTCGACCGTGAGACACCCGGCGTCCGCATCGAGGAGACCTGGAATGCGCTCGGCGTGCGCGCAACCGCCAGTCACGACACTGTGTTCGAGGACGCGCACGCGGACGCTCACAAGACCGTCGCAATTCATCCCGTCGGCCCCAACTATCCCGATTACATCGGTCTGCTGCTCGGTTGGTATCTGCCGCTGCTCTCGAACGTGTATGTCGGAATCGCGCGCAGGGCAATCGACATCGCGATTCTGGGTGCTCAGACGCGAACGTCGCTGCGTCAGGATGTCGACCGCCACGCCGACAAGCCGGCCGTGCAACGCCAGATCGCGCAGGCCGAGATCAAGCTCGAGGCGGCGGTGGCCCTCGTCGAATCCGCCGCAGCCGAGAACGAGGGACATTTGCCACCGTGGCGGGCTCTGGCGGCCAAGGAGTTCGCCACCGCGACGGCGCGCGAGGTCGTCGACATCGCGGTCCAGGTCGTGGGCGCCTCTTCGGTGTCCAAACGCCATGAACTCGAACGACTTTACCGTGATGTTCGGACCGGCACGCTGCATCCGCCGAACTCTGATGCGGTGCTGGAGGGTCTCGGTGCCATCGCTCTCGGCCTCGCGTGAGACCCGGGCCGACTTTTGCTCATAACGAAGTAAACCCGCTGCGAGGTCACTCCGTCGGGTAGCCGTGATGCCATGCCTACAGCGCACACCGATACCGTCAGCTCGACCGACCTGCGCAATCTGCTCGACTCCACAGAACCCACACAGATCGTCGACGTGCGGACTCCCGCGGAATTCGAATCCGCGCATATACCGGGGTCGTTCAACCTCCCGCTCGACATCCTGCGCTCGCACAAATCCGACGTGGTCAAAAACCTCGAGGACGACGTGGTGCTGGTGTGCCGCTCGGGTCAACGCTCCACTCAGGCTCAACAGATCCTGAATTCGGCGGGGACCGCAGCACGGGTACTGCAGGACGGCATCGTGGACTGGGAAGAACGCGGATACGACGTCAACCGCGGTAAGCAACGCTGGGACCTCGAACGCCAGGTACGGCTGGTGGCCGGATCGATCGTGTTCAGCAGCGTCGTCGGGAGTGTCTTCGTGCCGAAGGCCAAATGGCTTGCCGCGGCCATCGGCGGAGGCCTGACCTATGCAGCCGTGAGCAATACCTGCGCAATGGCAACGGCTCTCTCGAAACTCCCGTACAACCGCGGTGCCGAGACGGACGCTGCAAAGCTGGTCTCGAAGCTGACGTCGACTCCCGGACCGCCGGCGTCGTCAATAAACTCCCGCTGATCCTAGATCTACGCTCGGCGCTGGGTGGTCGAGTACTAATACTCCAATGACCGCGCCGCTGTCTGAGGACTCCTGCTGTCGCTAACCCATTTTCCGTTTTCGTCTCGGCAACAGAAGGTCGTTCACAGTGTCGGTGTTCGTAGATATTGCTCCCGACGAACCGCAGGTCGGCTCGTCTGCTCCCGTTGCGCCCGCGGGAAAATGGCGCGGCAGACTCACCCGCGCCGCACTGCCGCTGCTGTCGGTGGTCGTGTTCTTCATCGTGTGGCAGCTGGTGGCGGCCAGTGGGATCTGGAATCAGACGTTTGTGCCGTACCCCAGCACGGTGTGGCAGGCCTTCATCGACGTCTCCACGACACACGACGGAGTCCGCGGATATGCGGGCTACCTGTTGTGGGAGCACCTGTACATGACCCTGCGCCGAGTGCTTGTCGGTGTCGTCATCGGCGTGGTGCTCGGTGTCCTGCTCGGCCTGGTCATGGGCTCCGTGAGTTGGGTGCGCAGCGTGCTCGAACCGTGGCTGACGTTCTTGCGTGCCCTTCCCCCGCTGGCCTACTTCTTCCTCCTCGTGATCTGGCTCGGCATCGACGAAGCACCGAAGATCACGCTCCTGGCCCTTGCGGCACTACCGCCCGCCGCCGTTGCCACCACCGCGGCGGTCGTCGCCGCGCCGGTGGGTCTGCAGGAGGCCGCACGCGCTCTGGGCGCGTCACGCACCGAGGTCATCCGTGACGTCGTCGTCCCCTCGGCACTGCCCGAGACGTTCACCGGCATCCGGTTGGCGGTCGGCATGGCCTACTCGTCCGTCGTCGCCGCCGAACTGTTCAACGGCATCCCCGGTATCGGCGGATTGGTCAAGGACGCAAGCAATTACAACAACACCCCGGTCGTGCTCGTCGGCATCTTCGCCATCGGCATCTCCGGACTTGTCATCGACGGTCTTCTTCGTGCCATCGAACGCCGCGCTGTCCCCTGGAGAGGAAAGATATGAGATTCAAAGCCGTACTCGCCGCACTGGCCGTCGCCACCATGGCGCTGGCCGGCTGCTCGGTCGATCAGCCAGGGCAGGAAGCCGGCAAGCCGACCATTCGAATCGGATACCAGACGTTCCCCAGCGGCGATCTCGTCGTCAAGAACAATCGCTGGCTCGAAGAAGCCCTGCCCGACTACAACATCAAATGGGTCAAGTTCGACTCCGGCGCCGACGTGAACACCGCGTTCATCGCCAAGGAACTCGACTTCGGCGCGCTGGGATCCAGCCCGGTGGCCCGCGGACTGTCAGCACCGCTCAACATTCCCTACAAGGTCGCGTTCGTTCTCGACGTGGCCGGCGACAACGAGGCACTCGTGGCACGTAACGGCACGGGTATCGACACCATTGCGCAGCTGAAGGGCAAGCGAGTCGCGACTCCGTTCGCCTCGACAGCGCACTACAGCCTACTGGCCGCGCTGGCGCAGAATGGCCTGTCTCCCAGCGATGTTCAACTCGTGGACCTGCAGCCGCAGGCAATTCTGGCCGCCTGGGATCGCGGCGACATCGATGCGGCGTACACGTGGCTGCCCACCCTCGACGATCTGCGCAAGAGCGGCAAGGACCTGATCACCAGCCGCCAACTGGCCAAGGACGGCAAGCCGACCCTGGACCTCGGTGTCGTGGCCGATCAGTTCGCGACCGAGCACCCCGACATCGTCGACGTCTGGCGCCAGCAGGAAGCACGGGCCCTGACATTGATCAAGGACGATCCGGCTGCAGCAGCCAAGGCGGTCGCCGCCGAGATCGGCCTGTCGCCCGAGCAGACCGAAGGCCAGATCAAGCAGGGTGTGTTCCTGACCCCGGAACAGGTGGGCTCGCCGGAATGGCTCGGCTCCGACGGGAAGCCGGGCAACATCGCGGTGAACCTGCAGAGCGCTTCGCGATTCCTGGCCGACCAGAAGCAGATTCCGTCAGCGGCGTCGCTGGAGACCTTCCAGGACGCGATCTACACCAAGGGCCTGCCCGGTGTCCTCAGCCAGTGATCTGAAAGACGACGCCAAGCGGGACGGCAACGCCGCGATCCAGATATCGGGCGTGTCCCACCGCTACGGCAAGGGCCGCAGCGAGGTCACCGCGTTGGGTCCGGTCGACCTCAGCATCGATCCGGGTTCGTTTCTCGTGTTGGTCGGCGCGTCGGGATGCGGTAAGAGCACGCTGCTGCGGCTGCTTGCCGGCTTCGAATCACCCAGCGAGGGAAAGGTTCAGATATCGGGCACGCCCCCGACGCCGGGTGTGACGGCGGGCGTGGTCTTCCAGCAGCCGCGGCTGTTCCCATGGCGCACGGTGGGCGGAAACGTCGATCTGGCACTGAAATACGCGAAGGTGCCACGCGAGCGCCGCAATGATCGGCGCGATCAGCTGCTGTCCCGGGTAGGACTCGAAGGGACCGCCGACCGCAAGATCTGGGAGATCAGCGGTGGCCAGCAGCAGCGTGTGGCCATCGCCCGCGCGCTGGCGGCCGAGACACCGTTGTTCCTTCTCGACGAGCCGTTCGCCGCGCTGGACGCACTCACCCGGGAGCGCCTGCAGGAAGACGTCCGTCAGGTGAGCGCCGAGTCCGGTCGCACCACGGTGTTCGTCACGCACAGCGCCGACGAGGCGGCGTTCCTCGGGTCCCGGATCGTGGTGCTCACCCGCCGGCCCGGCCAAGTGGCACTTGACCTTCCGGTCGATCTGCCCCGCACGGGTGTCGACGCCGACGAACTTCGTCGCTCGCCGGAGTACACGGCGATCCGCACCGAGGTGGGCCGGGCAGTCAAGGCTGCCGCGGCGTAGTTACTTCGGTACGCCGGTGTACTCGGGGTTGGGTGGTACCGACAGGGCGATACCGATGCGGTTGGTGGCTCCGATGAAGGCCGCAATCGAGATCCCCTCCAGGATCTCGGAGTCGTCGAGACCGAGATCTCGCAGCCGCTCGATGTCCTCGTCCCGGATGGACTGCGGATTCCCGTTGACTGCCACGGCCAGATCGGCGAGGGCGCGTTCGCGATCCGTGAGTTCGGCGACCTGATGGTGGTCGATCGCCACACGTTGACCGAACGACCAGTCTCGTGCGACCTTGCCGAGCTTGTTCGCGTGGTTGGTATGGCAATAGGCGCAACGGTTTTCGCCTGACACGACCGTGGCGATCACCTCTCGCTCCCGGATGGACAACCCCTGTCGCCCGCCTACGCCCAGCAGCGGCAGAAGGTAGCCGTTCAGGCGTGCGAGATCGTCCTCGTTGAGCGACAGCGCCCGAAACCAATTGGAGGTGAGCCCCTCGTCGCGCTGCTGCCCGGCGAAGAAGTCGCGGACCGGCCCGTCGCTGAGCTCATCGAGATCGGGGACGCGCAGGCGCGAGATACGAGTGGCAGTCGTTGATGTCGTCATAGCGGATGACGATTGCCAACCGGGGCCCGCATCGCAAGCATTCCTACATTGCGGATGACAAGTCTTGTGCGAACTTTCGCGCCGTGCGCTCCCACGAGGGCGTCAATAAGACTCACGGTGACTCCAGACGTGGTGAATCGGTTCGCATCGTCCTAACCTCCCCCTCATGTCCGAAATCACCGCTGCGCCAGATTCCGTGAGGGACGAACCTCAGCCTTCGGCGCGCAAACTGCGCGGAAATCTCGGGGTGGCGTCCATCGTCTTCCTGGTGGTAGCCGCTGCTGCACCGCTGGGCGTGATCGGCGGCGTTGTGCCGCTGGGGCTGGCCGCGGGGAACGGCGCCGGCTTCCCGGCGACGTTCATCATCTCGACGGTCATCCTGCTGCTCTTCGCCGTCGGTTTCACGGCGATGACGCCGTATGTGGAGGAGGCCGGCGCGTTCTTCTCCTATGTCCGTAGGTCGTTAGGGCTCCCGGCGGGTATCGGAATCGCCTTCGTCGCGATCGTCAGCTACGTCGCGCTGGAAGCCGGCGTCTATGGCCTCCTCGGACCCGCAGGCGTCGCGGTGGTCGACCTGTTCGGTGGGCCGACACTGCAGTGGTGGTTGTTCGCGGCGGTCGCCTTCGCCGTCGTGACCTTGCTCGGATACCGCCACATCGAACTGTCGAGCAAGGTGCTCGGGGTGCTGCTGAGCGCAGAGATCGCCATCGTCGTCGTCCTGGATCTCGTCATCGTCGCCCGTGGCGGTGACCATGGATTGTCGACGGGAATCATCAATCCCAGCGCCATCGTGTCCGGATCACTGGGCATCGGACTGCTTTTCGCGATCATCAGCTATGTCGGCTTCGAAGCGACCGCCATCTATCGCGACGAGGCCCGCACGCCGGAGCGCACCATTCCCCGCGCCACCTATGTCGCGCTGATCCTGATCGGCGTGTTCTATGCGGTCACCGCCTGGGCGTTGGTCTCCGGCTGGGGCGACGAAGCGGCGGTGCAGCGCGCCACCGATTCGGGCGCAACGTTCCTCGGCGACACCGCACAGCGCTACATCGGCATCGTCGGTGCTGACATCATCACCGTGCTGTACTTCACCAGCCTGTTCGCCTGCATCCTCGCGTTCCACACGATTGCGTCGCGCTACCTGTTCGCGTTGTCGCAGCGCGACGTTCTCCCGGCGTCACTGAGCCGTCCTCACACCAAGCACGGCTCACCGCACCGTGCATCCCTGTGGATCTCCGGCGTCGTCGCGATCAGCGTCGCTCTCGCCGCGGTCTTCAAGCTCGATCCGGCCGCGCAGTTCTACACCTGGTTCGCGGGCACCACGACCGTCGGGGTGATCGTTCTGCTGATCGCGACCAGCGTGGCGGTGCTCGTGTTCTTCGGCAAGGACCGACGCGGTCTGTCGCAGTGGCGGGTCCGCATCGCCCCGGCGATCGGTCTGGTCGGACTGCTTGGGTCGCTGGTGCTCATCCTCGCCAATCTCGACACCCTCGTCGGCGGCTCCAGCGTTCTGGCGTGGGTCATCGTCGGGCTGCTCGTCGCGGCCTTCGTGGTGGGCGCCATCGTCGGAACGCGGGTGCGCGACAACACCGTCGCACAGTCATGACGAACACCGTCGATGCACCGATTGTCCACAACACCACGTCGGCGAGGGAGCGCGAACTGCGCCACGCCCTCGCCGACGGCACGCTCACCGAGATCGAGGTGGCGTGGAGCGATCCGTTCGGCCACGCGCAGGGCAAACGGATTCCCGCCTCACAGTTCCTGAACCGGGCGCTCGGCAGCGGATTCGCCTTCTGTGAAGCGTCTTTGGGATGGAACACCGACGGCACAGTCATCGACTCGCTGGACATCACGAGTTGGGCCAACGGTTTCCCCGACGTGTTCGCGGTACCCGACCTCGCGACATATCGGCCACTGCCCTGGCGCCCGCGGGTAGGACATGTGATCTCCGATATCGTTGCCCACGACCGCACCCCGTCGCTACTGGATCCCCGTGCGGTGCTGAGGAAGGTGCTGGCGCGGCTCGCCTCGCTCGGCTATTCCGCGAAGATCGGCGTGGAGTTCGAGCTCTATCTGCTCAATGCGGACGGATCATCGTTCCAGGACGACATCCACGCCTACTCGCTGGAGAACGCGAACGCGCTCGATCCGCTGCTCTCCGACCTCTACGAGACTTTGAGCGCGTTCACCCGTCTGGAAGGCATTCAGACCGAATACGGCCCGGGACAGATCGAGACGAACCTGGTCTACACCGACGCGTTGGAAGCAGCCGACGATGCCGTCCGGCTCAAGTATGCCGCCAAGGAAGTGGCCCGAAAGCACGGCAAGATCGCCAGTTTCATGCCGAAGCCGTTCACCGAGCACTCCGGCAGCAGTCAGCATCTGCACATCTCTCTCTGGCGTGACGGTCAGCCGGCGTTCGCCCCCGACGACGGCGCCGAGAACCCGATCACTCTCAACGCGATCGCGGGCCTGCTCGAGCATCTGCCGTCGATCACGTTGTTCGGCGCGCACTCGGTGAACGCATACCGGCGCTTCGTCCCCGACTCCTTCGCACCTGCAACCGTGACGTGGAGTCGCGACAATCGCAGTGCCGCAGTGCGTTCACTTGTGGAAGCAGACCCTACGGCGACACGCATCGAATTGCGCAGCGGCGCATCGGACGCCAACCCGTACTGGTTGATCGCGTCCGCACTGGCGGGGGTGATCGCGGGACTGGAGGCGAAGTCCACTCCCCCGCCCGCAGAAGGCGGCAACCTGTACACCAAGGGTGTCCCGTTACCCGAATCACTCGGTGTGGCACTGGAGCTGGCGACGCGCGACGACACCATCGCCGAAATCCTCGGCGCCGATTCGGTGCGGGACTTCGCCGCACTGGCCCGCAGCGAATGGGTGGAGTACTCCAACGAGGTCAGCGACTGGGAACGCAGGCGCTACCTGGCCCTCTCGTGACCGCAGCACGCTTCGGGGTGTGGGCGCCGGTCTACGGCAACCACGGTGCGCGCAATCACCCGCACGATGCACCCGATGCGAGCTACCGTCGCACCCGCGATCTGCTACTGCGCGCCGAGGCGGCGGGGTTCGACTCCACTCTGCTGGCACAGCACGTCATCCACCCGAGCAACACCGAGGACGAGGTGCTCGAAACGTGGTCGACGATTGCGGCGCTCGCTGAGGCAACGACGCGCATCGAGTTGATCGGTGCGGTGAAACCACTGCTGTTCAACCCGTTGGTGTTCGCGAAGATCGCCGCCAATATCGCCGACATCGCCCACGGTCGACTGTCCGTCAATCTCGTCACCGGCTGGTTCCTACCCGAACTGGAGGGGCTGGGCCTGGATCCACTCGAACACGATGACAGGTATGCGTATTCGCGGGAGTGGCTCGCGGCCGTCGTCGAACTGTGGGCGGGTAAGCACGTCCCGATCGGTGACCGTGGCGGTCATCCCGCGGTGATCCGGCCCGCGCCCGCCGACCCGCCGCCGTTGTACGTCGGGGGCGAATCCGAACCGGGCAGGGCACTCGCCGCCGAATACGCGGACGTGTTCTTCATCAACGGCCGCCCGTTTCTCGAGACCGTCGAGGTCATCGAGGACCTCCGAGCCCGGCCGCGAAACGGTGCCGAATTGCGATTCGGGTTGTCCGCGTTCGTGATCGCGCGCGACACGGAGTCAGAAGCACTGGCGGAACTGGACTATCTGCATTCCCTCGACGAGGCGGAGACCAGGCCCGAGATCTCCGGCGGCACCGACCCGAAGACCCAGATGTACAAGGTGCTGTCGGGCACCAAGCGGATCGGATCGAACGGCGGCACGCTGGCCGGTCTGGTGGGCAGCTACGAGCAGGTCGTCGAGCGCATCCACGCCTTCCACGCCGCCGGCATCGAACTGTTCATGCTCCAGTTCCAGCCGATCGAATCCGAGCTGGACCGGTTCGCGGACAAGATCATTCCCCACTTCCGATAAGGAACGCCATGACCGTCACACGCGACACCGTCGCACCACGCGCACCGTTCAGCACCGAGCCACTGGGCGGATCGGTCGACGAACGTCTGGCCCGACTGCCCGAGATCGTGGCGTCACTGCGACGCGAAGACCCAGCCGCAGAACGCGATCGGGTACTGCAGTACGACGCCGTGGAGGCGATTCGGCGGTCGGGAGTACTCGCGCTGCGGGTACCCACCGAGTTCGGCGGCCCGGGCGGCACGGCGCGCGATGTGCTTACTGCGGTGATTCAGATCAGCCGCGGGAGCTCCAATGTGGGACAGGCTCTTCGCGCGCACTTCGGCTTTTCCGAGCGGCTACTGAGCAACCGTGCGCTACCCGGTGAGCGAGTGGAGTGGTTCCCACGCGTGAACGCGGGCCTCGTCGTCGGCAACGCGATCACGGATGCGGCCGGTCGGGCACCGTCGAGTGCCGACACCAAGGTGCTGCCCGACACCGCCGGGGTGCTCCGGCTCAACGGCTACAAGTTCTACTCGACCGGCACGCTGTTCGCCGATGTCATCGCGGTATCGGCGCTGGACGCCGAGGGCCGCGACGTGCAGGTGATCGTCCCGGCGGATCGCACCGGCGTCGAGTTGTTCGACGACTGGGACGGATTCGGACAGCGCACCACCGCCAGTGGCGGCACCCGTTTCACCGAAGTCGAGGTCCGCCCCGAAGAAGTTGTCACCGTCTCCGAGGGCAACACGTTGGGGCACGGGACCGGATTCCTGCAGCTGTACCTGGCGTCTGTGGCGGTCGGCATCGCCTACGCCGTCCTCGATGACGCCGTCGAGTATGTCCGCACCAAGGCGCGGCCGGCTTCGCACTCGGTGGCTGACAGCGCGGCGACCGATCCCTTTGTCCTGCAGGCTGTCGGAGACATCTCCGCAACGGCGTCGTCGGCCGAAGCCATCGTTCTGGCAGCAGCCGATGCGATCGACCGCCTCATCGAGCAGGATCTGCAGCACGACCGGGAGGCCGTCGCCGAAGTCGCGGTCACGGTCGCCAAGGCGCAGCTGGTGGCCGAGCGGTTGACCATCTCAGCCGCCGAGCGGCTGTTCGACACGGGAGGCGCGTCGGCGACCGCCCGCGCGCTGAACCTCGACCGGCACTGGCGAAATGTCCGTACCGTCGCCACCCATAGTCCGTTGGCCTACAAGGCTTATGCCGCAGGAAACTTCGCCGTCAACGGCGTCCATCCCCCGGCGAACGGCTACTTCTGAAGTCCGGCGTTGGTCAGCGACTCGTCTTCGTCGGCGTCATCGACGGCCGGGATCTCGGTGCCGCCGGGCAGTTCAGGTACCCGGGTCGCACGCACGTAGACGGTGTCACCCTCCTTCAGTCCGAGCGCTTCGGCGTCTCCGCGGGTGATCTGCGCGGTGAACGGGGTCTTGTCTGCCGCGCTGGTCAATTCGACTCGAACTTCGAAGCCCAACATCACGATCCGGTCGATGGTCGCTCGCAGCACACCGGTGGCCTGTATCGAACCGTCGCTCGTCGCGATCGCCATATCGGGGTTGCGCCCCACACGAATGTCGTGTGGCCGTACCAGCGATCCGTTGAGTGACGACACCGCGCCCAGGAACGACATCACGAACGCATTCGCCGGCTTGTCGTAGACATCGGTGGGAGAACCGACCTGCTCGATGCGGCCCTTGTTCAGCACCGCGATCCGGTCGGCGACGTCGAGCGCCTCCGCCTGATCGTGCGTCACCAGCACGGTGGTGACATGCACTTCGTCGTGCAGCCGGCGGAGCCACGCTCGCAGGTCCTCACGCACCTTGGCGTCGAGGGCGCCGAACGGCTCGTCCAGCAGCAGCACCTGCGGGTCGACGGCGAGTGCCCGGGCAAGCGCCATGCGCTGACGCTGTCCGCCGGAGAGTTGGTTGGGATAGCGGGTCTGAAAGCCTGCCAGCCCAACGACTTCGAGGAGGTTGTCGACCTTCTCCGTGATCTCGGCCTTCGACTTCTTGCGTATCTTCAAGCCGAACGCGACGTTGTCCCGCACATTCAGATGCTTGAACGCGGCGTAGTGCTGGAACACGAAACCGATGCCGCGTTGCTGCGGCGGTACCCCGGTGACGTCCTCACCGTTGATGGTGATGGTCCCGGTGTCGGGCTGGTCGAGACCCGCGATCGCCCGCAGCAGCGTTGATTTGCCCGAGCCGCTTGGGCCGAGCAGTGCCGTCAGCGACCCCGCGGGCACGTCGAAGTCGACGTTGTCGAGGGCGGCGAAATCGCCGTAGTGTTTGTTCGCGGCCCGCACCGTGATCGCATTTGTCATCTCACGTCTCCTCGATGGGCTACTTGGTTGTCTTCTGGCGACGGGCGTCCAGGATCACCTGGGCGATCAGGACGACCACCGCCACCGCCATGAGCAGTGTCGAGATGGCGTACGCCCCGTATTCCGCGCCGCGGTTGTGGCGGTCGGATACCAGCAGGGTCAGGGTCTGGGAGACCCCCGGCAGGTTCGACGACACCATGATGACCGCACCGTATTCGCCGAGCGTACGCGCGACGGTCAACACGACCCCGTACATCAGGCCCCACTTGATCGATGGCAGCGTGATCCGCCAGAATGTCTGCCAAGCACTGGATCCCAGAGTGGAGGCGGCCTCCTCCTGGTCGGTGCCGAGTTCGTGCAGCACCGGTTCGACCTCACGAATGACATAGGGGATCGTCACGAAGATGCTGGCGAGCACGATCCCCGGAAAACCGAAGATGATCTTCAGCCCGAAATCGTTCTCCACAAAGCCGAAGATGCCGGCCGAACCCCACAGCAGGATGAGCGCGACACCGACGACCACCGGTGACACCGCGAACGGCAGGTCGATGACGGCCTGCAGCACGCTCTTACCGCGGAACTTGTTGCGTGCCAACACCAACGCCGTCGGTACGCCGAAAACGACGTTCAGCGGCACCACGATCGCCACCACGAGCAGTGACAGTTGGAGGGCCGACAGCGCCGCCGGGGTGCTGATCGACTCGAAGAACGCGCCGACCCCTGGCGCGAACGTGCGCCACAGGATCAGTCCCACCGGCACGACGAGCAGCACGAGGATATATCCGAGCGCCAGAAATCGGAGCAGGTAGCGCGTCGCGGACGAGAGCGTCATGCGGACAACTCCTCGCGCTTCGCAGCACGCGAACCGATGGTTCGCAGGATGAAGAGGATCACGAACGAAATGACGAGCAGCACAATTGAAACCGCCGCCGCGCCGGTACGGTCGTCGAACTCGATCAACTGGCGGATGTACTGCGACGAGACCTCCGTCTTACCCGGCACCGCGCCGCCGATCAACACGACCGAGCCGTACTCACCGATGGCGCGGGAGAAGGCCAGCCCCGCGCCGGACAGCAGCGACGGCAACAGTGCGGGGAGGACCACCAGCCTGAAGATGGTGAAGTTGTCCGCGCCCAGTGACGCCGCCGCCTCCTCGACTTCCCGATCGAGTTCGAGGAGTACCGGTTGCACAGAGCGGACCACGAACGGCAGCGTGACGAATGCCAGTGCGATGCCGATCCCCCAGATGGTCTGCTGAAGCGAGAGTCCAACCGGACTGTTGGCGCCGTACAGCGCCAACATCACGAGGCTGGCCACGATGGTCGGCAGCGCGAACGGGAGGTCGATGATCGCATCGACGTATCGCTTACCCCAGAAGTCGTCGCGGGTCAGCACCCACGCGACCATCAGCCCGAAGACCGAGTTGACCACGGCCACGACCACCGAGACCGTGAGCGTGACGCGGAACGACTCGATGGCCCCGTTGGAAGTGATCGCCTCCCAGAACGCCGACCACCCACCGCCCGCGGACTGCCACACGATCGCGGCAAGCGGCAGCAGCACGATCAGCGACAACCACGTCGTAGCGACGCCGACTCGCAGCCTGGTACTGCCATATCGGCTCTTGAAGAAACCCCGCTGCGCTCGGAGCGCCTCGGGAGCGTCTAGGCCAGCTGTCATCCAGTCGCCTGCTTGTAGATCTTCGTGATGGTGCCATTGTCCTTGTCGAACAGGGCGGGGTCGACCTCGCTCCAGCCGCCGAGATCAGCGACCGTCCACAGCTTCTCAGGCGTCGGGAAGTCGGTGGCGAACTCTTCGGCGACCGCCGGATCGACGGGACGGAATCCGGCCTGGGCCCAGATTTTCTGCCCCTCCGAGGTATAGAGGAAGTTCTTCAGCGCGTTGGCCTGCTCGAGATGCTGTGACGACGACACCACTGCCACAGGGTTCTCGATCTTGAACGTCTGCGGCGGGTTGACGTGCTCGACGGGCTTACCCTGCCGCTCGATGTTGATCGCTTCGTTCTCGTAGCTGAGCAGCACGTCACCGGTGCCCTGCAGGAACAGGTCGGTGGCTTCACGGCCCGACGCCGGCCGCGTCTTGATGTGCTCGCTCACCAGCTTGTTGACGAAGTCGAGACCGGCCTGCGAGTCCTGACCGCCGTTGCTCTTCGCGGCATACGGCGCCAACAGGTTCCATTTCGCCGAACCTGAGCTCAGCGGGCTGGGACTGACGACCTCGAGTCCAGGCTGAAGCAGATCGTCCCAGTCCTTGATGTTCTTCGGGTTGCCCTCGCGGACGACCAGCGAAACCACGGAGCCGAAAGGGATCCCCTGCGTCGCGTCGGTGTTCCAGTCCTTGGCCACCTTGTCGGCCTTGACCAGACGGTTGATGTCGGGCTCGACGGAGAAGTTGACGAGGTCGGCGGGCTTGCCGTCGACAACCGCACGCGACTGGTCGCCCGAGGCGCCATAGGACGTGGTGACGGCGATACCCTTGCCCTCTTCGCTGGCCGTGAACGCCGGGATGATCTTGCTCCAGCCCGGTTCCGGAACGGCGTAGGCGACCACGGTCAGCGTGGTATCGGCCGCCGGCTGGTCGCCTCCCCCAGCGACGTCGCTGGAGCCACCACCGCAGGCCGCCAACAGGGTGGCTGTCGTGGCGAGCGCGGCGGTGATACGCCAGGACTTTCCGATGTTGAGCATTTGGGTGACCTTCCTTGCGGGGATTAGCGGCGGGCGTCCCGTCACGTCGGCAAGGTGATCAATCAGTAATCGGACGTCAATCAGCCGCTACCGACACCAGACCGCAGGACGGGTGAGGAGTCAGCGACAACAACAGACATCAGCGACAGCAGTGAAACCCACGGCAATGAGGGCCAGAATGTGACCACTCTTGTTGCCGGACGCCATACGCATGGCGCGAAGAATAACAGAGTCTTCCCAGGTGCGACGTTCGGGCGTGGGCCCGCTAGCGGGTCAGCCACCACGTGACGAGCACCAGCACGACGAGGACAACCAGCACCAAAGTCACCCTGGATCGCGGCATCCCGCCGCTCATGTGCTGTCCTCGTCGTCGTGTCGAACCCGGCGCAAGACACGTATCCCGTTGCCGAGCGCACCGTCGAGCAGCACGGCCATCCCGTATGCCAAGGCCAGCACCACCGGCATCACCACCGCGGTCTGGGCGACGAACGGGAGGCCGGTGAGCCACAGCTCCACGCCGTCCCACCAACTGAGGAAGCCGCCCATCGGGCCAGACTATTCGATGCGAAAATGGCCGCGTGATCGCTGATGGAAACACCACATGCATCGTCGCCGGTGGCGGTCCCGCGGGGATCATGCTCGGACTGCTGCTGGCACGCGCCGGCGTGGACGTCACGGTCATGGAGAAACACGCCGACTTCCTACGCGACTTCCGCGGCGACACCGTGCACGCGAGCACCCTTCGCCTCCTCGACGAGCTGGGGCTGACATCGGAGTTCGCCCGCATGCCGCACCGCGAGATCGACACGCTGACCATGAGCGTGCAGGGCGCCGATGTCTGCATCGACCTGAACCGAATCCCCGGACCCCACAAGCACATTGCGCTGGTACCGCAGTGGGATTTTCTCGAGCTGCTGGCCGCCGCCGCCGAGAAGGAGCCGACGTTCCACCTGCTTCGCAGCACCGAGGTGCTGGGGCCGATCATGCACGCCGGCAAGGTCGTCGGTGTCCGTTACCGCGGCGCCGACGGCGAGACACGCGAACTGCGCGCGGCGCTGACGGTCGCGTGCGACGGCCGGTCGTCCACCCTGCGCAGTGCCATGAACATGCGGCCGAGAAGCTTTGGAACGCCGATGGACGTGTGGTGGTTCCGGCTGCCCCGCGACGCCGACGACCCGCACGGCCTGGCGGGGGTACTCGGCAGCGGGGCGGCGCAGATCGTGATCGATCGCGGCGATTACTACCAATGCGCCTATGTGATCCCGAAGGGCCGCGACTCCGAACTGCGTGCGCAGGGCATCGAAGCGCTGCATCGCGGTGTGGTCGCCCTGGTGCCGTGGTTGGCCGACCATCTCGGGGCGTTGACGTCCTTCGACGACGTCAAACTGCTCGACGTGCAGCTCAACCGGCTACCGCGCTGGTACTGCGACGGGTTGTTGCTGATCGGCGACGCCGCCCATGCCATGTCCCCCGTCGGTGGCGTGGGGATCAATCTGGCGGTCGCCGATGCCGTGGCGGCAGCTCGCGTCCTGGCAGGCCCGTTACGTGCAGGCACCGTCTCTACCAGGCATCTAGCCCTAATCCAGGCGCGGCGCTGGTTGCCTGCAGCGCTGATCCAGGCAGTGCAGCGGATGGTGCATCGCCGGGTGATCGCGGTCGCCATCGACGAGAACAGGGTGTCGACGGGTCAGGCGAAGACGCCGTTGCTGATACGACTCGCGGCCCGGTTCCGGCCTCTGCGCACGGCGGCCGGGTACGGCATAGCGATCGGCCCGTTGCCCGAGCACATCCCGGGGTTTGCCCGGCGTTGATCGTGCTGCCAGGGGACACGCACGCAATGAGTGGACGCCGGGCAGGTCGGCGGTCGATGATGTCGGGATGGTTCTGCAAGACACTGAGACCTCCGGCGGGTCATCGAAAAAGATCGACTACGACGCCCCGTTGAGTGTGACGGCCCCGGTGCCGTACACATCCGGTGGGTCGCTGCGGAATCCTTTTCCCCCGATCGCCGACTATGCGTTTCTTTCGGATTGCGAAACCACCTGCCTGATCTCGTCGGCGGGGTCGGTGGAGTGGCTGTGCGTTCCGCGCCCCGATTCCCCCAGCGTGTTCGGCGCGATTCTGGACCGCGGAGCGGGCCATTTCCGCCTCGCGCCCTACGGCGTAGCGGTGCCCGCCGCGCGTCGCTACCTGCCGGGCAGCCTCATATTGGAGACCACCTGGCAGACCCACACCGGCTGGATCATCGTGCGCGACGCGCTGGTGATGGGTCCTTGGCACGACCTCGAGAGGCGGTCGCGAACCCACCGGCGCACCCCGATGGACTGGGATGCCGAACACATCCTGTTGCGCACCGTGCGGTGTGTGAGCGGCACCGTCGAGTTGGTGATGAACTGCGAGCCCGCGTTCGACTACCACCGCATTCCCGCCACGTGGGAGTACTCCGCCCAGGCATACGGCGAGGCGATCGCCCGGGCGCATCGCGACCCCGATGCGCATCCGACGATGCGGCTGACCACCAACCTGCGGTTGGGGCTGGAGGGCCACGAAGCCCGCGCGCGCACCCGCATGAAGGAGGGCGACAACGTCTTCGTTGCGTTGAGCTGGTCCAAGCACCCGGCACCGCAGACCTACGACGAGGCCGCCGACAAGATGTGGCAGACCAGCGAGTGTTGGCGCCAATGGATCAACATCGGCGAATTCCCGGATCACCCGTGGCGGGCGTACTTGCAGCGCAGCGCGTTGACGCTGAAGGGCCTGACCTATTCGCCGACCGGCGCGCTACTGGCGGCGCCCACCACGTCGCTGCCGGAAACCCCTCAGGGCGAACGGAACTGGGACTACCGGTACGCCTGGGTGCGCGACTCCACCTTCGCACTGTGGGGCCTGTACACCTTGGGTCTCGATCGTGAGGCCGACGACTTCTTCGCGTTCATCGCCGACGTGTCCGGGGCCAACAACGGTGAGCGCCACCCACTTCAGGTGATGTACGCCGTCGGTGGCGAACGCAGCCTTGTCGAGGAGGAGCTCCATCACCTGTCCGGCTACGACGGCGCTCGGCCGGTCCGCATCGGCAACGGCGCGTACGACCAGATGCAGCATGACATCTGGGGCACGATGCTGGATTCGGTGTATCTGCATGCAAAGTCGCGCGAGCAGATCTCCGACACCCTGTGGCCGGTGCTCAAGCAACAGGTCGAGGAGGCCATCAAGCACTGGAAGGAACCCGACCGCGGAATCTGGGAGGTGCGTGGTGAGCCGCAGCACTTCACCTCCAGCAAGATCATGTGCTGGGTCGCTCTGGACCGCGGCTCCAAACTCGCTGAACTACAGGGCGAGAAGTCCTATGCCCAGCAGTGGCGTGCGATTGCCGAGGAGATCAAGGCCGACATTCTCAAGAAGGGCGTGGACTCGCGCGGCGTGCTGACCCAGCGTTACGGCGACGACGCGCTGGACGCGTCGCTGCTGCTGGCGGTGCTCACCCGCTTCCTGCCGAGCGACGACCCCCGGGTGCGCGCGACAGTGCTGGCGATCGCCGACGAACTGACCGAGGAAGGGTTGGTGCTGCGGTATCGCGTCGAGGAGACTGACGACGGCCTCTCAGGCGACGAGGGCACCTTCACGATCTGCTCGTTCTGGCTGGTGTCCGCGCTGGTCGAGATCGGCGAATTCCACCGCGCCAAGCACCTGTGCGAACGTCTGCTGTCGTTCGCGAGCCCGCTGCATCTCTACGCCGAGGAGATCGAACCGCGGACCGGGCGCCATCTGGGCAACTTCCCGCAGGCGTTCACCCATCTGGCGTTGATCAATGCCGTCGTGCACGTCATCCGCGCCGAGGAGGAGGCCGACAGCTCGGGGGTATTCGTGCCGGCCAACGCGCCGACGTAATCACAGCGCGGCGAGTGCGCGTACGCCCAGCAGGCTGCAGCCGCGCCGGGCCGCGCGGGTGCAGACGGGCCGCAAACCTAACCGTCGGTCGTGGATCTGCCGATGGTTGTGATCAGCCGGATGAATTGGGCCTGTGGATAACTGCGTGCGCCCGTCAGTGGATCCGAGTAATATCGAACATGTGTTCGAGTCCGAGTTCGCGGGGGTTGGTGACGCCGAGGTGGTGGCCGCGATCGCCGACGGTGCGCGGGCCGAGGCTGCGGCGGCAGCGCGCCGGTTGGCCGCGATCGCTGAACTCAAGCGTCGCCGGGTGCTCGATGATGACGAGCGGGCGCGGTGGGCGTGTGATGGGTGGGACAGCGCGGCCGCCGAGGTCGCCGCGGCGATGACCATCACCTCGCGCAAAGCCTCGGGTCAGATGCGCATCGCGGTCGCGTTGCGTGATCACCTGCCGTTGGTGGCGGAGTTGTTCAGCCGTGGTGATCTCAGTGTGCGGGTGGTGGGGGCGATCACCTGGCGCACCCAATTGATCACCGACGAGGCGGTGTGGGCGGTGATCGATACCGCGATCGCCACGCGGGCGGGGACGTGGGGGCCGCTGGCCGAGGACAAGTTGATCGCCGCGGTGGATGCGTTGGTGTTGGAGCACGACCCCGCCGCGCTGATCGTGAGCAAGACGGTGGCGCGCAGTTGTGACTTCGTGGTCGGCGACCTCGAGGACGAAAACGGCACGACCTCGGTATGGGGCCGCCTCAATGCTGCTGATGCTGCGGTGTTGAAGACCACGATCGCGGCGATGGCGGCCACGGTGTGCGAGGACGATCCCCGCACGGCCGGGCAGCGCCGGGCGGCCGCGCTGGCCGCACTCGGCCACGGCAATCATCACCTGCTGTGTGCGTGCGATTCGCCGAACTGCCCCGCCCGCGAGAGTCATCCGGCGCCGAAGTCTTCGATCGTCGTCACCGTGTACACCGACCAAGCCACCCTTGACGGCCTCCAGAACACCGCGCACGAGCCTGCTGCGCCCCCGATCGACGCGCCTTCCACTCCCACGCTGCCGACCCCGACTCCCGCTCCGGTGTCCTCGGGCACGGCGATCCTGTCCGGTACTGAGGTGTTGCCGACACCGCTGCTGGCCGAACTGTTGCGCAACGGCGCCACACTGCGCCCGCTGTGCACTGCGGTGGATGCGCAGCCGGAGTCGGGGTATCGCCCGTCGGCGGCGTTGGCGCGGTTTGTGCGAGGTCGGGATCTGACGTGCCGGTTCCCCGGCTGCACGGCACCGGCCCAGAATTGCGACATCGACCACGTGATCCCGTATCCCGTCGGGCCTACGCATCCGTCGAACCTGGCGTGTCTGTGCCGAAAGCATCACCTACTCAAGACGTTTTGGACCGGCGACTGGGAACTCACCCTGCGTCCCGACGGGGCGGCGGTGTGGACCTCGCCGACCGGCCACACCTATACAACGTATCCAGGCAGTCGAAGTTACTTCCCAGATTGGGACACCGACACCGGGCCGCTTCCACCCCCACCCACAGCCCAGAGGTTCAACACCGACCGGGGATTGATGATGCCCCAACGCCAACGCACCCGAGCCGAAGACCGCGACGCACGCATCAAAGCCGAACGCGCACAGAACAACTCCGACCCACCACCGTTCTAGGTGGCGGAGGCGGCTCCCTTCGGGGTGATGCCGTGATGCAGTTCGGCGACGTCAGGGTGTGCGCGGGTTCGCGACTTCCACGCGTTCTCGCCGTACGTGTTGAATATTGGATTGTCCGGGTCTGCCTCGACGCCCCGTGACAACGCCGCCAACTCGGCGGGCAGCGAGATGATCGGCACGGTCGCATCGAGGGCCGGGTTCAGAAAGAACGGGATGGACACGCGATCGGTGCCGGAGGGTGGAGCGAGCACGCGATGCCGAGTGGCGCGAAGATATCCACCCGTCGCGACCTCGAGCAGCTCGCCGATGTTGACGATGAGTCCATCGGGCAGCGGCGGCACGTCGATCCACTTTCCCGCGTCTACTTCGACCTGCAGACCTTCGGAGCCCTGCTCCAGCAGCAACAGAGTCAACACCCCCGAATCCTTGTGCACGCCAACACCTTGTGACGTGTCGCTGGTGCCGGGATAGCGCACGACTTTGATCAGTGTGGCTGGCCGGTCGGCGAAGGCCGCATCGAAGGTGTCCTTTGCCGCCCCGAGCGATACCGCCCAGTGGCGCAGCAGCCGGATACCGACGTCCGACAGCGTCGCCGCCCACTCCTCGAAAGCCGTACGGAAACCCGCCGGAGTCGACGGCCACAGGTTGGGTCCCTGGAGCCGCCAGTATCCGTCGGCCCCGTCGATGACCGGCCGTTCCGGTCCGATGTCGATCTGTTCGCGCCAATCGACCTTTCCGTTGGTGAGCTCGCCACCGATGCGCGAATAACCACGGAACTGCGGACTGTTCAGCTGGCTGATCTCGTTCTTCGCGTCGAGCGGCAGCGCGAAGAACTCCCGGGCCAGGGCGAGCACCCCGTCCATCCGGTGTCGCGGCACACCGTGGCCTACCAGGTAGAAGAATCCGCTGTCGTGCGCGGCTTCGCGCAACTGTGCCCGCAACCGGGCAGGCTCGGCTTCGGAGTCCGCGAGATCGAGAACGGCAAGCATCGCTCCATTGTCGACCCGCACTGCGGCGCCGGCCATCTGGGTTAACGACATCGCACCGGCATGCAGAAACCGTTAAATCACCATGCGCCAATGTGTTGGCTGCGCACCGCAGCCCTAGCACCATCGTCGCCGTGAGCTACACCGGCCTTCGAGCCAACGACACGTCGCGCAAGGTGATCGACACGGCGATCGGTGTCCTGGTCGGTCTTCGAGGTTGCTCGCCGGCCGAGGCGTTTACCGAACTCGTCCAGGTGACACGCCAGACGGGAATAGGTATCGGCACGATCGCAAGCGGACTGGTCGCGGTCGCGAGCGGAACCTCGTCCGCCGACAACATCGACGCCTTCAACATCTGGGGCGAACTGATCAGGGCCGAACGGGTCGCATCGCCCGCCTGACATCACGGACTCAACAGGACCCCGCCCAGCACGATGATCGCCACCCCTAGGAGCAGCAGCACCCATGGCCAGTGGCCAACGGGCTGCAGTCTGGGAACGACTCCAGCGTCGGGGGCGGTGACTTCCGGATATTCGCCCATGTACGCAGGCTAGGTACCGAAGGCTGAGCGGAATCGGCAGCAGCGGCTCGAATTGTATGGAATCGCAGGACAGCCGTGGTGCTCACTTCGAATCAGGTTGATGGCAAAGCGCCGGTTCGACCGCCTTTCCTTCGAAACTGAACAACGCGTGGATACTGACCTTGAAACACCGATCTCTCGACGCTGATATTGGGGACACGTGGACCAACCATCACGACCTCGTCGGATCGTCGTCATCGGTGGAGGCTTCAGCGGTGCCATGAGCGCGGTGAACGTCGCGCGACTGAGCGAAGAACCGCTGCACATCACCGTCATCAATGACGAACCTTCAGTCGGACGTGGAGTTGCATACCGTCTGAGGAGACCCGAGTACCTGCTCAACGTCGCGGCACGGAACATGTCCGCTTTCCCCTACGAGCCCGACCATTTCCTGCAATGGCTTCGGACCCGGTCAGAATTCGAATCGGCCACCGAAACCGACCTACGTGAGCGATTCGTACCGCGCCAGATCTACGGGGACTACCTGCGCTCCATCGTCCAGCACCATCTGCAGAGCCCCGGTGAGGTGACACCCGCGACGTCGCAGTTCGTCATCGGCAAAGCGGTCGACGTCGAACCGCGGGAATCCAGTTGTCTCGTCCACCTGGAGGACGGGGCGACGCTGGAGGCCGACCGCGTGGTCCTGGCCACCGGTAATGAGCCGCCTGCGGCCCTGCCCGGCGCCGAGAACCTCACCGACCACCCGGCGTGGGTCGCCAATCCGTGGCAGGCATGGGAGGACCGCCTGCCCGCCTACGACGAAAGCATCGTCATCCTCGGCACGGGGCTCACCGCCGTCGACGCCATCCTCACTCTGCGCGCCAAGGGATGGCTCGGCAGTATCCACGCGGTGTCTCGCCACGGCTGGTTTCCGCACTCGCACTTTCGCGGTATCCGATTTCCGGATTTTCCACCGCGGGGAGTCGACGTCGCCACCCTGGGACTCGACGACCTCTTGTTGCTCATCGAGGAGCACTGCGCAATCCTGCACGCGCGCAACGCCAATCCCGCGATCATCGTCGACAAGTTGCGCTCACACACCCAACGCATCTGGAGCGGATTCACCCACGACGAGAAACTCCGGTTCGCCAAGAAGCACGCGGCACGGTGGAACGTGTTCCGCCATCGGATCGCTCCGGACATCTATGCGCAGATCACCAGCTCGCAGCTGACCGGTCAGCTGCAGGTCCGTGCGGAGTCCATCGAGAAGTTGCGGGCCGCAGCCGACACCATCGCAGTCGACCTCGCCGATGGGACCTCGCTGGAGGGCAACCTGGTGATCAACGCCACCGGTCCTGCTACGAAATTCACTGCGACACAATCGGTATTGCTGCAGAACCTGCTGCGGCGGGGCGTGATCGCTCCGGACGACACCGACATGGGCATCGGAGTGGACTTCGACCACACCGTGCTGACCGCGACCGGGGACCGTTCGCCGTGGCTGCTCGCGCTGGGACCGATGCTGCGCGGCACCTACTGGGAGACGATCGCGGTTCCGGAGTTGCGTGTACAGGCACGCCACGTCGCAGAGACATTGCTCGGCAACGCGCACACCGAGGAACAGGAAGGTCAGCTTCAGCTGGAATACATGATCTGACAGGTCATGTCGAGCCGGTCAGACCGAGCTCCTCGGCCGTCCCGTACGAATCGTCGATCAAGACGACCTCACGCCCGTGCCGATCGAGAATGGACGCCGCCACCGACGCCCGATATCCGCTCGCGCAGTGCACCCAGATCTGCGCCTCGGGCAGCTCGTCGACGCGGTCCGCGAGTTCATGCACCACGATGTTGACGGCGTTGGCCACGTGACCCTGCTCGAACTCGTCGCTTCGGCGCACATCCAGCACCGCGACGTCGTCACGACCGAATTCGGCTTTCAGGGCAGCGAAGTCCGCCACCCGGTAGGACCGCAACCCTTCGTCGCCCGCGAGTGTCGAGATCTTCCCGCTGGCACCTCCCCGTACATCATCGATGCCGATACGGGTGAGCTCCCTTCGCGCCGTGGCAATCTGGTCTGCATCGTCACCGATCAACGTCAGGGGCGCGCCCCACGCGTAGAGCCAGCCGAGATAGGTCACGAAGGAATCCGACAGCTCGAATCCGTACGAACCGCTCAGATGGCCTGCAGCGAACGCCGTGCGCTTACGTAGGTCGACGACCCACTCTCCGGCCTCGATACGCCGCCTCAACTCCGCAGGATCCACCAGTGTGGGCGCTGAAAGGTCAACTGCAGCAGGGCCGTTACGGTTGATCACACCCATGTGCTCGTAGTAGGCGGGATAATCCGACAGATTGTCGAGCAGGTCGTCGACGAACGTCTTCTCGTCTTGGGTGAGTGCTGGATTGGACTCGCGCTGCTCCCCGACGGTCGACGAATCGCGGCCCGTGGCCGACGCCGCGCAGAAACTGCCGAAACCGTGTGTCGGATACACCTCGGTGTCGGCGGGGAGTTCGTCGGCAAGCCGTCTGACGGAGTGGTACTGCGCGGTGGTGAGCTCGCGAGTGTCCTCTTCGCCGAGAAGATCGGTACGCCCGGTGCTGTCGTAGAGCATCGAACCACCGGTGAATACGCCGGCCGGTTCCCCAGATGCGTCGTGCAGCACATAGCTGACGTGTTCGCGCGTGTGCCCTGGCGTGTGGACGGCCCGCAGCGTGAACGTTCCCCCGTCGACAACCTCACCGTCGGTGATTCGCCGGGCGGGATAGCCGATCTCGTCACCTGCCGGGACGACGTACTCCGCACCCGCCGTGCGGGACAACTCCAGGCCGCCGGTCACGTAGTCGTTGTGCAGATGGGTTTCCAGCACGTGGGTGATGCGGGCGCCCAGATCGGCCACGCGCTCTATGACACGGTCGATGTCACGCTGCGGGTCGATGACGACAGCGGTTCCGCCGTCGAACACCACGTAGCTGCGGTCGCCCAGGCTCGAAGTCTCGATGATCTCCACGCGCATCAGTTGTGTCTACCCCGTGCGACGCTGCGCACTCAGATTCAACTCAGCACGAGCATTACTTGGCCGCGTTGGCCACCATGTCATTGGCGATGGTGGCGGCCTCGTCGGTCGGAGAGTAGCTGCACGCCCATACCTCGACCGTGATGTTCGAAACGGGTGAGAGCGCATGCTGGCATGCCCATCCCGCGGCCTCTTTCTGCGTGGTGATCTGGGTGATCACGTTGTCTTTCGTTTCGAGCCCCTCGATATCCCAGTCGTAGGAGTCGCCGCCGTCGCTGACGGTCACCGTGTAGTTGGAGCATTCCTCCCACATCGCCTTGGACTTCTCGAAGAAGGCCCGAGCCTTGTCCGCCGACGGGTACAGCACGACCGTCTGCTCGACCCAGTGCTCGTTGTCGTTGCCTTCTTCACGCGAAATCTGGTCCAGCACCGCCGTCCAGCCGCTCCCCGCGTACACGGGCTCCTCCGCCCCGTAGATCGCCCCGAGGCATTCGGCGTCCGACACGTCACCGGAATGGTCGGTCATCTCTTCCAGCTCGCTGGTGACCTCCATGCTCGACGAGCCCATGATCGCGTTGATCTCGTTGATCGAGAGCACCACGTCGTCGAGTCTCGACTCGTCCAGCGGCGCCACATTGCCGGGACCGGCGTTGTGTGCACGTGTCGCGGTACCCGAAACGGTACTCACGCAGCCGGTGAGCAGGACGGATGCCGCCATGACGGCTGACACGGCGCATGCCCGGGTGGCCGTACCGATATGGGTCACCGCGCTATTGTGACCGACTCTCGGCACCTGCGTGCGTTTTACGAGCCGCGGACCTTGTCCAGCATCAGGCTGGTCACCCCAGCGGCCCCGTGCGGGCCGCCCAACCCGTTGACGTCGGTAACCTCCACGTCCACAACACAATCCGCCGCGACCCCGAGCGCACGCTGGGTCATCGTGCCGGAGTCATGCATCACCATTGCCGAGACCGTGCGGCCGTCGACTGTCACGTCGGTGATCCTGCTCGTCTCCTGCGCACCGTGGTCGGGTTGGTTCAGCACGAGTGTCTGCCCATTGCAGCGGTGCCACTTGTCGACCGTGGCGGCGAAGAATTCGCGGGCGGCAGCCGCGGACGAGAATTGCACCACACCGAAAAACCCTGAGATCGGCGGCCCGTCGAACGATCCGCCGGCCCACGACTGGCTCGCCACCCGTTGCACCGGCCCTGTTCCGTAGACCACCCGCTGCAACCGGTATGTGGTGCTGACGCAGTCGGCGGGCGCCGCCTCTGCTTCGCCGACGCTCGCCAGCAGCATGTCGGGACCACCCTTGACGAATTGACCCATCATGCCGTTCGGCCCGAGGACGGCCAGCTCATCCTGGGTGGGCAGGATCTTCTCCAAAGGGCGAGCAGGCGACGGGGCGACTGCTTCGGCGATGCGCACCGTCGGCCGCGCGTCCTGGGCGGGCGCACCGCACGCCGCAAGGACGACACACGCGCTCAACGCAACCGCAGTGCGAGTCGTTGAGCGCATCATCTTCGGGGATCCTACTTCTTGCTCGTCTTGTCGGCCGGGGCGTCGGTGGACAAGGCCGCGACGAATGCCTCCTGAGGCACTTCAACCCGACCTATTGTCTTCATTCGCTTCTTGCCCTCTTTTTGTTTCTCGAGCAGCTTTCGCTTACGCGTGATGTCGCCGCCGTAGCACTTCGATAGCACGTCTTTGCGGATCGCGCGGATGTTTTCGCGAGCAATGATCTTCGAGCCGATCGCCGCCTGCACCGGAACTTCGAACTGCTGACGCGGAATCAGCTCCTTGAGTTTCGTCGTCATCTTGTTGCCGTAGGCGTACGCCGAATCCTTGTGCACGATCGCGCTGAACGCGTCGACGGCCTCACCCTGCAACAGAATGTCGACCTTCACCAGCTCCGATTCCTGTTCACCCGCCTCCTCGTAATCGAGGCTGGCGTAACCCCGAGTGCGCGACTTCAGCGCGTCGAAGAAGTCAAAGATGATCTCTCCCAACGGCATTGTGTAACGCAACTCGACCCGCTCGGGTGACAGGTAGTCCATGCCGCCGAGTTCACCGCGCCGCGACTGGCACAGCTCCATGATCGTTCCGATGAACTCGCTCGGCGCGATGATGGTCGTCTTCACGATGGGCTCGTACACCTGCCGGACCTTGCCTTCCGGCCAGTCCGACGGGTTGGTGACGACGATCTCCGTACCGTCTTCCTGCACCACGCGGTACACGACGTTGGGCGACGTCGATATCAAATCGAGATCAAACTCGCGCTCGAGGCGCTCCCTGGTGATCTCCATGTGCAGCAGACCGAGAAAGCCACTGCGGAACCCGAATCCGAGCGCAACGGAGGTCTCCGGCTCGTACGTCAGCGCGGCATCGTTGAGCTGCAGCTTGTCCAGCGCGTCACGCAGATCCGGGTAGTCGGAGCCATCGACCGGATACAGCCCCGAGTAGACCATCGGTCGCGGTTCGCGATACCCCGTCAACGGTTCTGTCGCGCCGTGCTTGGCGCTCGTCACGGTGTCGCCGACCTTGGACTGGCGCACGTCCTTCACACCGGTGATCAGGTAGCCGACCTCCCCGACGCCAAGACCGACGGAAGGCTTCGGGTCGGGCGAGACGATGCCGACTTCCAGCAGTTCGTGATGGGCGCCGGTCGACATCATCTTGATGCGTTCGCGCGGGACGATCTTGCCGTCCACCACGCGCACATACGTGACCACGCCGCGATAGGTGTCGTAGACCGAGTCGAAGATCATCGCCCGGGCCGGCCCGTCAGGATCGCCCGTCGGCGGCGGCACCTCGCGCACGACGTGGTCGAGCAGGTCCGCGACTCCGTCGCCGGTCTTCCCCGACACCCGCAGCACATCGGTGGGCTCACAGCCGATGATGTGGGCGATCTCGGCCGCGTAGCGGTCCGGGTCCGCGGCGGGCAGATCGATCTTGTTGAGCACCGGGATGATGTGCAGATCGCGGTCCAGCGCCAGGTACAGGTTGGCAAGCGTCTGCGCCTCGATGCCCTGAGCGGCGTCGACCAGCAGCACTGCGCCCTCGCAGGCCTCCAGCGCACGAGACACCTCGTACGTGAAGTCGACGTGGCCCGGGGTGTCGATCAGGTGGAGCACGAACTCCTCGTCGCCGACCTTCCAGGGCAGCCGGACGTTCTGTGCCTTGATGGTGATGCCGCGTTCACGCTCGATGTCCATCCGGTCCAGGTATTGGGCGCGCATGTCACGGTCGGCGACCACGCCGGTGAGTTGCAGCATCCGGTCGGCCAGCGTCGACTTGCCGTGATCGATGTGGGCGATGATGCAGAAGTTCCGAATCTGCGCCGGCGCAGTGAACGTCTTGTCGGCGAAACTGCTGATGGGAATCTCCTGGTGAGCCGGGTGGGGTGCGCTACCAGCGTATCGAGGTAGGCCCCGGTCGACACAATCGTCCGAACACCGCTTCGCTTAAGCTCGTCAACATGGCTCCGCCGTGGAGGACGTTCCAGCGATTTTTGAACAACACGGAGAACCTGGTGTTCAACGAGGCGCCGAAGTTCATCCGCCAGCAGCTGCAATCCGACACCGTGACCCGCGGTATCCAGCTGGGCATCAAGCTGGGGATCGATGCCATCGTGGGCGCCCCGGCCGAAGCGCCCAAGGCGATCGCCGCCGGTCGCCCGGTCAGCCAGAACTTCGTGCCGACCGCCCACCGGGCCCGCAAGGTGGTGTACTCCCCCGACCTCGACGGCCAGGCCGACCCGGGCGAGATCGTATGGACCTGGGTCGTCTACGAAGACGACCCGTCGAAAGGCAAGGACCGGCCGGTGCTGGTCGTGGGCCGCGACCAGAGCACGCTGCTCGGCCTGATGCTGTCCAGCCAGGACCATCACCGCCAGGACCCCAACTGGGTGGGCATCGGCAGCGGCAGCTGGGACTACGAGGGCAGGGTGAGCTGGGTCCGGTTGGATCGCGTGCTGGACGTGCCCGAAGAGGGCATCCGTCGCGAAGGCGCCATCCTGGCGCGCGAGACGTTCGAAGTGGTGGCGACGCGGCTGCGCGCCGAGTACTCCTGGAGCTGACGGGGCTGCTGGAGCTGACGGGGCTCGAAATAAGGTTCCGGTACGAATTCCGCCGACCGAGCGTGCATCAACCCTGATCTCGAGCCGCAGGAACTATCGCGGATCCCGCCACATCTGCCACATCGAGGGGCCCCCGTCGGGCAATGCGATCTCGCCGATCACCTCGAAGCCGAACCGCAGGTAGTACGACTCGTTGCGCGGGTTGCTGTTCTCGAGATACGCAGGCACACGTTCTTCGTCGCATCTGTCCAGCCGCGAACGCATCAGCGCCTGCCCGAATCCCGCACCGCGCACGATGGGGTCGCTGCCGATCAGCATCAGATACCAGTGCGGTTCCTCAGGGTGATGCTTCTCCATCAGCTCCTGGACGGCCATGGAGGCGGGCACGCGCGAGCGCATCGCCCACAGCATCACGGGCGCCATGCGCAACTCCTCCAACCGCGAGGCCTTGCGCTGGCCGGGCGGATCCCACAGCGTGGCCGCGCCGACGTCACCGCCGCGCTTACCGACCTCCGAGCCGCCGCGCGGCAAAAAGTGGTGGCGTGCGAGGCCGGCGAACGCCCGGGTCAGTGCTTTGAGCCGGGTCCGCTCGTTGGGGAGCATCCAACCCATCACCGGATCGTCGTAGAAGGCGCGGGCCAGCACGGCGCCGATCTGGCGCGCTTCGCGGCGCTGGGCGGACTCGACCTGGATCTCAGCCACGGGTGATGTAAGCCTGCAGCTGCTCCTGCTGGGCCTCGAGTTCCTCCATGCGTGTCTTGACGACGTCGCCGATGCTCACGATTCCGGTCAGCCTGCCGTTCTCCATCACCGGGATGTGGCGCACCCGCTTGGTCGTCATCAACGCGCTGAGGCTGTCGACGGTGTCGTTGGGGGTGCACGTCGCCACGAACGTGGTCATGATCTCCGACACCGGCATACGGAGCAGTTCCGCGCCGCGCGTCTGCAGTGCCCGCACGACGTCGCGCTCGGAAACGATGCCGATGACTCCGTCCGGCGACACGACCACCATCGCGCCGATGTTGTGTACCGACAGCTCCGTGAGCAACCCAGACACCGAGGTCTCCGGGGTGATGGTCGCCACCGACGCGCCCTTGTTCCGCAATACGTCCGCGATCCGCATCGTTGCCTCCGCTCGTGTCCTGCCTCACCCCAGGCTAGGTCCGAGTCGCGCCGCGCGAGAGCTTTTGGCGTGGAGTGTCAGAAGGTGTCCCAAACTGCCTCGCGAGGAATAGAAACGTTGTAGCAGCCGCTGGACTCTCTTGACTTTCGACCACTCGACGCGAACGGAAGAACCATGGCAGACGCCAATTCAGTGCCCAAAGTCGACCTGGGCGACGAACTAACTGTCAGCGCAATGGGTTTCGGCGCGATGGCACTGACGCCGGTGTACGGCGAGGTAGACGATAAGGAGTCGCTGGCCACGCTGCACAGCAGCCTGGACCTCGGCGTGACCTTCATCGACACCGCAAACATCTACGGCGGCGGCACCAACGAGCAACTGATCTCCCAACTGCTCGCCGACCGTCGTGACGAGGTCACGCTGGCAACGAAGTTCGGGATCACGGGCAACCCGGCGAATCGCGCTCCGGGCGAGCTCACCGCCCGAGGCGACGGCGATTATGTCCGTCGATGCATCGACGAGAGCCTGCAGCGGCTGCAGACCGAGGTCGTCGACCTGTACTACATGCACCGCCGCGACACGAGCGTGCCGATCGAGGAGACCGTGGGCGCCATGGCCGAGCTGGTGGCCGCGGGCAAGGTCCGCCATCTCGGGCTCTCGGAAGTCACCGCCGACGAGCTGCGCGCAGCCGTCGCGGTGCATCCGATCGCCGCGGTGCAGAGCGAGTGGTCGATCTGGAGCCGCGACGTCGAGGCCAACGTCGTGCCGACGGCGGCCGAACTCGGCGTCGGATTCGTCCCCTATTCGCCGCTGGGCCGCGGCTTTCTCACCGGAACGATCAGCTCGGCCGCCGACCTGCCGTCGACGGATTTCCGGCGCACCATGCCACGGTTCCGCGAGGGTGCGTTCGACGCGAACCTCGCAGTCGTCGAGCTGGTGAAGGCGGTCGCCGCCCAGCAGGACGCGACGCCCGCGCAGGTCGCGCTGGCGTGGCTGCGGTACCGAGCAGAGGCACTGGGAATCACGGCCGTGCCGATCCCCGGAACCCGGCGGGCGGCCCGTGTCGAGGAGAACCGCGGGTCGCTGTGGGTGACCCTGACGCCGGAACAGGTCGAGACGCTTGACGCCGCGGCATCGGCGGTCGAGGGCAACCGCTTCGGAAATCTGGCGTGGGTGTCCGCGGGCCGCGAATAGCACCCATCGGCTGCACTCGCCAGGTATACCTAGCCCCATGATCGAGGTCACCCTGCTCGGCACCGGTAGCCCCATCGTCGATCCCGATCGAGCGGGGCCGTCGACGTTGGTGCGGGCGGGCGATTCGACGTTTCTGATCGACTGCGGACGTGGGGCACTGATGCGGGCCGCGGCCGTCGGCGTGGGTGCGGCGGGCATCACCGCGTTGCTGCTGACCCACCTCCACAGCGATCACATCACCGACTTGTCCGACGTCATCACAACGCGGTGGGTCAACACGTTCACCCGCACTCCCCTGCCGGTCATCGGTCCGCCGGGGACCGCCACGGTCGTCGAGGCGACGCTGGCCGCGCTGGCCCCCGACATCAGCTATCGCATCGCCCACCATGCCGACATCACCGAGCCGCCTGTGGTGGAAGTACACGAGTACACCGACGGACCCGTCTGGGACGAGGCCGGCGTCGTCATCCGGGTAGCGCCGACATGGCACCGTCCGGTCGAGCCGACGATCGGCTTCCGCATCGAATTCGCCGGCGCCTCAGTCGTATTGGCTGGAGACACGATCCCCTGCGAAAGCCTCGACGCGTTGTCGGCCGGCGCAGGCGCCCTCGTGCACACGGTGATCCGGAAGGACATCGTCGAGCAGTTGCCGCAGCAGCGGATCAGGGACATCCTCGACTACCACTCTTCGGTAGAGCAGGCAGCCGAAACCGCGGCACGCGCCGGCGTGGGCATTCTCGTCCTGACTCACTACGTGCCACCGCTCGCGCGCGGCCAGGAAGAACAGTGGCGTGCGCTCGCGGCGACGAAGTTCGACCGCCAGATCGAATTGGGCGACGACCTGCACCGCGTCGAAGTGCATCCCGGTGTGTGCACCAAGCCCTGACGCTTTGTAACTGTCTCGGATTGGTTACAACTCTCGCGATACAGGAGTGACGCAAGTGATAATTGGGAAAACCCACCACACCTGAACATCCCTCGAGATAGAGGAGCGGTACCGCGATGCGCCCCGGTCGTGCCTTTCGTGCCGGACTGCTGACGGTCGCCGTCCTGGGTGCATCGATGAGCGTTGGGTCGCAGGCCACGGCCGCCCCCGAGTGCCCGGACGTCGAGGTCGTCTTCGCCCGCGGCACCGACGAACCCGCGGGCATCGGGCAGGTCGGCCGGGCGTTCGTCAATACCCTCAAACCGATGCTCAAGGGGCTTTCGATCGGCACCTACGCGGTCGAGTATCCGGCGTCGTTCGACTTCCTCGAGGCCGCGGCGGGCGCCAACGACATGAGCCGCCGAATAAAGAGCACAGTCGCCGATTGCCCGGACACCAAGCTGGTCCTGGGCGGCTACTCGCAAGGCGCGGCCGTCGTCGACATCGTGACTACGGCACCGATGGCCGGTTTCGGCTACACGGAGCCGCTCCCTCGCGCGGTTGTGCCCCACGTCGCCGCGGTGGTGGTGTTCGGCAATCCCTCGGCGCGCCTCGGCCAGCCCCTCACCCGAATGAGCCCCGACTTCGGCGCCAAGACCGCCGACTTGTGCAACAAGGCCGACCCCATCTGCTCGCTCGGTCGAGATTGGAACTCGCACATCACGTACCAGAAGTCTCCCCTGGTGAAGACCGCCGCGGAGTGGGTCGCCAAGCTCGTGCACGCGACCGGTACGGACAGTACCGGCAGTTCCTGACTGAACTATGACGATTCGGGCGCACGGGCACCGGCGTCCGTAACGTGAAGTTGTCGCTGGCCGACATTTTCATTGGCAGCCGCTGCGGATCGCGGCAGAGCTGGCCACCACGGCAGGTGTGAAGCAGGAGCGCCTGAGTCGAATACCGCAGTCGATGCGGCATGCAATTGAAAGTTGTGCGAATCAAATGACATTACTGAGC